>NZ_WHOR01000009.1:0-48601 GCF_013340925.1 Azospirillum formosense | reverse complement strand
TGGTCAAATACTCGAAGGCTTCCCTCAGCATGGCCGCGTCCCGCTCCGCGAGTCTTTTGCCGGTCCAGAGCTTGACCCGAAGGGAACCCACTTGACCGGAACGGGTGGCAGGGTACCTATGGCGGCATGGTGGAGATCAAGAGGAAAGCAGCCCTGGTCACCGGGGCGGGAAAGCGGATCGGACGCGCCATCGCGCTCGATCTCGCGGCGCGTGGCTGGCGCGTGGGCGTGCATTTCGGGCACTCCCGCAGCGAGGCCGACGCGGTGGTGACTCAGATCGTCGGACAGGGTGGAGTCGCCGTCGCGCTTCAGGCCGACCTGGAGCGCGAACTGGATGTGCAGGCGCTGATGCCCGAGGCGGTCGAACGGCTGGGCCCACTGTCGCTGCTGGTCAACAATGCCTCCCGATTCGAGCGGGACGAGGTGGAGGACGTGACCCGGGAGTCCTGGGACCGGCATATGGAGGCGAACCTGCGCGCGCCCTTCGTGCTGAGCCAGAGGTTCGCGGCGCAGGTGCCGAAGGATTGCGAGGGGCTGATCGTCAACGTGATCGATCAGCGGGTGTGGAACCTCACCCCGCATTTCATCTCCTACACCCTGTCGAAGGCTGGACTGTGGACGCTGACACAGACGCTTGCCATGGCACTCGCTCCTCATATTCGGGTCAACGCGATCGGACCGGGGCCGACGCTGAGGAACGTCCGGCAGACCGAGGAGGAGTTCGCCGCGCAGCGCGACGCGACTCCCCTCAAGCGCGGCCCTTCGCCCGAGGAAATCTGTGTCGCTCTGCGCTTCCTGATCGATGCGCCGTCGGTCACTGGACAGATGGTCGCGCTGGACGGCGGCGAGCATCTGGGATGGGCGCAGCCATCCCTGGGGTTCGTGCCGACGGAATAGGCGGTTTGGCAGTGTGCGTCTTGCCGTTCAGCGGTCGAAGCCCTTTATCGATCGGACAGCCCGACAGAAGGACCGCGCGTTGTACACATCCGGCCCCGTCGGCGCAAGGGGCTGTTTGCGCGATCCGAAAATTTAGCGGCACAGCGCCAAGGTGCCGACTTGACTCGGGGTGTCTCTAATAAAAACAATGGCTTACAGGAAATGCCCAAATTTTGTGCATAGCTTTGGAATCCCTTGGGCCGCCTTGGTTCGGTTGGAGTAACTCTTGGGTTATCGACACACTTATCCACAGGAGTCGTGGATATCCCGAAGAGTGACCGCCGATGAGGTGAGTCGTTCGTCTTAACCATTCAGGACAGGGGGCGGTTGACCCACTCCCACGACCCGACGACATTCGAGACATGGCTGACACCGCAGACACCCCCACGGACCTCATCCTCCCGGAGATGGAAGGCGCCGACGCTCCAGAAGCGGAAGCCCCGGGGGCAAGCACGACTCCACGCCCGCGGCGGCGCCCGGCGGATCTCGCCCGCGGGGCGGAGGTGATCCGCGACCATCTCAGGACGCTGCCGCAGACGCCCGGCGTCTACCGCATGCTGGCGGGCGACGGGGCCGTCCTCTATGTCGGCAAGGCCAAGAACCTGAAGCGGCGGGTGTTCAACTACACCCAGGTCAACCGCCTGCCCGTGCGGCTCCAGCGCATGGTGTCGGAAACGGAGACCATGGAGTTCGTCACGACCCACACCGAGGTCGAGGCGCTGCTCCTCGAATCGAACCTGATCAAGCGGCTGATGCCGCGCTACAACGTGCTGCTGCGGGACGACAAGACCTTCCCGCACATCATGATCACCAGGGACCACGACTATCCGCAGCTGACCAAGCACCGGGGCGCGCGGTCGCGCGACGCCGATTATTTCGGCCCCTTCGCCTCGGCGGGGGCGGTCAACCGGACGATCACCGCGCTCCAGCGCGCCTTCCTGCTGCGCAACTGCGCCGACACGGTGTTCGCCGCACGCACCCGGCCCTGCCTGCAATACCAGATCAAGCGCTGCACCGCGCCCTGCGTGGAGCGGGTCAGCCCGGCGGAGTATCAGGCGCAGGTCGATCAGGCCCGCGCCTTCCTGTCCGGGAAGAGCCGGGACATCCAGACGGAGTTCGTCGCCAGAATGACCGAGGCGGCGGAGAATCTCGACTACGAGGCCGCGGCCCGCTACCGCGACCGTATCCGCGCGCTGACCGCGGTGCAGGCGCACCAGGACATCAACGTGGAAGGGGTGATCGAGGATGCCGACGTCATCGCCGCCTATGCGGAGGGCGGGATGACCTGCGTGCAGGTGTTCTTCTTCCGCGGCGGGCGCAACTACGGCAACCGCGCCTACTTTCCCAGCCACGACAAGAGCGCCGAGACCCCGGAGGTGCTGGCCGCCTTCATCGCCCAGTTCTACGAGAACAAGGCGGCACCCGGCCTCGTCCTGGTCAGCCACGACCTGCCGGAACAGGAGTTGCTGACCGAGGCCCTGGCGCTGCGCGCCGGCCACCGGGTGGAACTGGCCGCGCCCAAGCGGGGCGACAAGCGCCGCATCGTCGAACACGCCCTGACCAACGCGCGGGAGGCCCATGGACGGCGGCTGGCCGAAAGCTCGTCCCAGGCGCGGCTGCTCGACGGGGTGGCGACGGTGTTCGGGCTGGACGGCCCGCCGCAGCGGATCGAGGTCTACGACAACTCCCACGTCCAGGGCGCCCACGCCATCGGCGCCATGATCGTCGCCGGGCCGGAGGGCTTCATCAAGAACGCCTACCGCAAGTTCAACATCAAGACCGAGGGAGCCGCCGGCGACGACTTCGCGATGATGCGCGAGGTCATGGCCCGCCGCTTCGGCCGGGCGATCAAGGAGGACCCGGAGCGGACGCAGGGCATGTGGCCCGATCTGGTGCTGATCGACGGCGGCATCGGGCAGCTCAACATGGCGCTGGGCGTGCTGGCCGATCTGGGGATCGACGACGTGACGCTGGTCGGCATCGCCAAGGGGCCGGACCGCGACGCCGGACGGGAGCGCTTCTTCATGCCCGACCGCGCGCCGTTCCAGCTGGAAATGCGCGACCCGGTGCTCTATTTCCTGCAACGGCTGCGGGACGAGGCCCACCGCTTCGCCATCGGCACCCATCGGGCGAAGCGCACCAAGGCGTTGGGCAAATCGATGATCGACGAGATTCCCGGAATCGGACCCAGCCGAAAGAAGGCACTGCTGCACCATTTCGGCAGCGCCGTCGCCGTCTCCCGTGCCGGATTGGCGGATCTGGAGTCGGTCGAAGGGATCAGCAAGACGGTGGCGAAAAAGATATACGATCATTTCCATTCAGACGGTTAGAATGACGCCGCCCGCCGCGCGTTTCCCCCGACTCCAGAGTTGCGACCGATGCTGACCAGCCTGCCGAACCTGCTCACCCTGTCGCGCATCGCGGTGATTCCCGTCGTGGTCGGGCTGTTCTACGTGCCCGAGGCGTGGGCCGCCTACACGGCCTGCGCCCTGTTCGCCGCGGCCTGCATCACCGACTGGTTCGACGGCTATCTGGCCCGCGCCTGGGAGCAGGAAAGCGTCATCGGCAAGTTCCTCGACCCCATCGCGGACAAGCTGCTGGTGGCCGCAACGCTGATCATGCTGGTCGCTTTCGCCCGGCTGTCCGGGCTGTCGGTGCTGGCCGCCGTGGTCATCCTGCTGCGCGAGGTCCTGGTGTCCGGCCTGCGGGAGTATCTGGCCGGGCTGAACGTCGGGGTGCCGGTCACCTGGATGGCCAAGTGGAAGACGACGATCCAGATGGTGGCGATCGGCTTCCTGATCGTCGGCGACTACGGCCCGGTCCACATTCCGGTCACGCTGATCGGCACGCTGGGCCTGTGGGTGGCGGCGATCCTCACCTTCGTCACCGGGTGGGATTACATGCGCGCCGGGCTGAAGCACATGATGGCCCACCAGCCGGCCAAGCCCAGCAAGGGCACCCCGGGCAACCCGGCCCGCACGCCGGGCTGAGCCGCGTTTCGGGGCCGAGTCGCCTTTTATCGCAAAGGCTTTCCGGCTGGCGGCAGAGCGGACCATAAATCCGGTTTGTCCGTTCGCATGCCCGTGTGTTTCTGCTATGTGACCGGGGAACGCCCGCGCAGCGATGGGCGGCAAGGCGGAGGATAGAGGCTTCCATGAAGATGTTCGGCCTGACGGGGTGGAGCGGCAGCGGAAAGACGACGCTGATCGTTCGCCTGATCCCGGCGCTGATCCGGCGTGGCCTGACCGTTTCGACCATGAAGCACGCGCACAAGGGCTTCGACATCGATCATCCCGGCAAGGACAGCCACAACCACCGGGAGGCCGGCGCCACGGAGGTGCTGGTCAGTTCGCCCCGCCGTTGGGCGCTGATGCACGAGATCCGGAAGGACGAGCCGGAACTGTCGCTGACCGAACTGCTGCCGAAGCTGTCGCCGGTCGATCTGCTGCTGATCGAAGGGTTCAAGCGCGAACCGCACGAGAAGATCGAGGTGTGGCGCGCCTCGGTGGGCAAGTCGCTGATTGCGCGCGACGATCCGAGCATCGTCGCGATCGCCAGCGACGGGCCGGTGCCGGACGCCGGAGTGCCCGTCTTCGACCTGAACGACGAGGAGGCCATCGCGTCCTTCATCATCGAGCGTTGCGCGCTGGACCGGTGCAAGGCAACGGGACAGGCTGTCTGAGACGGCGGTGTGCAGGGTGGAGTAGGGCAATGGCTCAGCTTAGCGACGATTGCTTCGCCTTCGGCGGCGAGATGATGGCGGTGGACCGGGCGCTGGAACTGCTCTCCGGCCGCCTCCACCCCGTCACGGATGCCCATCGGGTCAGTCTCGCCGAGGCGCTGGGCCATACGCTGGCCGAGGATGTCGTCGCTCCGTTCAACGTGCCGCCGCACGACAATTCGGCGGTGGACGGCTACGCGGTCTTCTTCGACGACCTGACGCCCGACGCGGCCACGGTGTTGCCGGTTACGGCGCGCGTCGCCGCCGGCCATGCGTTGGACCGTCCGGGACGGCGCGGCGAGGCGGTGCGCATCTTCACCGGCGCCCCGATGCCCGAGGGCTTCGACACGGTGCTGATGCAGGAGGACTGCAAGGCGGAGGAGGGCGCCGTCGCCATTCCCCCCGGCATCCGGCGCGGCGCCAACCGTCGCCGCGCCGGGGAGGACATGGCGCAGGGCAGCACCGTCCTGACCGCCGGCCGCCGGCTGCGGGCGGAGGACATCGGCCTGCTCGCCTCGCTGGGGCGGCGGGAGGTGACGGTTCGCACCGCCCTGCGCGTCGCCGTCTTCTCCACCGGGGACGAGGTGCGGGAGCCGGGGGTGCCGCTGGAGCCCGGCTGCATCTACGACGCCAACCGCTTCGCTTTGATCGCCTCGCTGCGTCAGCTCGGCTGCCGCGTGACCGACCTCGGCATCCTGCCCGACCGGCTCGACGCCGTTCGCGGCGCGTTGGAGGCGGCGGCGGGGACGCACGACGTCCTCATCACCTCGGGCGGCATGTCCACCGGGGAGGAGGACCATGTCAAGGCGGCCGTGGAGGCACTGGGCGGGCTGCATTTCTGGCGGCTGGCGATCAAGCCGGGACGCCCGGTGGCTCTGGGCACGGCCAAGAGCGCGGTCTTCATCGGCCTGCCGGGCAATCCGGTGGCGGTCATGGTCACCTTCCTGCGCATCGCCCGCCCGATCCTGCTCCGGCTGATGGGGGCCGCCGACGAGGCGCCCGCCTTGTTCCCGCTGCGCGCGGGCTTTACCTACAAGAAGAAGGCGGGGCGGCGCGAGTATGTGCGGGCCACGCTCGCCCGCGCCGCCGACGGGGTTTTGACCGCGGTCAAGCACCCGCGCGACGGGGCGGGCATCCTGTCGTCGATGGTCGAGTCCGACGGGCTCGTCGAACTGCCGGAAGAGATCACCCGCGTCGAGCCGGGGATGATCGTGGATTTCCTGCCTTTCAGTGAGGTTCGGTGATGAAGATCCTCTATTTCGCCTGGCTGCGCACCAAGATCGGCGTGGCGACCGAGACGGTGGACCTGCCGGCGGAGGTCCGCGACGTCGGCGCCCTGGTGGAGTGGCTGAAGACCCGCAGCCCGAAGCACGCCGACGCGCTCGCCAACAGCACGGTGGTCAAGGTCGCGGTGAACCAGGAGCACGTGCCCTACGACCATCCGGTCGGCCCTGGCGACGAGGTGGCCCTGTTCCCGCCGGTGACCGGCGGCTGAGGAAGGAAACGTTGCCGTGACGGTGAGGGTTCAGAGCGAGGATTTCGACGTCGGCGCGGAACTGGCCGCGATGACCGGCGGCAAGACCGGCATCGGCGGGGTGACCCTGTTCGTCGGGCTGGTCCGCGACATGGCCGGCGGCGAGTGCGTCAGCGCCATGACGCTGGAGCATTACCCCGGCATGACCGAGCGGCAGTTGGAGGCGATCGAGGCGGAGGCGCGGGAACGCTGGCCGCTGGACGATGTGCTGATCATCCACCGCTACGGGCGGCTGGAGCCGGGCGACCGGATCGTGCTGGTCGCCACCGCCAGCGCCCACCGCGAGGCGGCATTCGAGAGCTGCCATTTCCTGATCGACTGGTTGAAGACCAAGGCGCCCTTCTGGAAGATGGAGGCAACCCCGGAGGGGGAACGCTGGGTGGAGGCCAAGGAGTCCGACGACACGGCGGCGGCCCGTTGGACGAAACCGGCGTGAGGTGAGAGGCAGGACACAGACGGTGCCCTCCTCGCGGTGATTGTATCCGCTCCCGCGCAAGGCTGTGCGCGCATGCGGAGCATCCGATCATGCGAACCCGGTTCCTGCTCACCGGACTGGTGGCCCTGTCGCTGGGCGCGTTCCTGTCGTGCCCGGTTCACGGGAAGGAGCGGCAAACGGCGGAGCGGGTTCTGACCGACCCGGTCAGCGGGTGCCGCGTCCGCGATCCTGACCCCAGCCGGGGGAAGTCCGTCCGCTGGACCGGTGCCTGCCGCAACGGTTTTGCTCATGGCGCCGGTGTTCTTGAAACGTTCGATGGCCCGGAGCCGGCGGACTGGACCGAGGCGGCCTTCGTCGATGGCCGGGCCGAGGGGCCGGGACGCAGCGGGCGCGAGGATGGAACGATCTTCCAGGGCCGCTTCCATCATGGCCTCGCCACCGGTCCGGGAACGCTGACCCTGCCCGACGGTCACCGCTACGTCGGCGGATTCGCGTTCGGGCGCCCGACCGGGCAGGGGGAGTTCATCGCCTCCATGGGGTTGCGCTACCGTGCGCGGGTCGACCGCGACGGGCGGGTGTGGCCCGGCGCGCTTCTCGGCTCGAAGCCTGCCGAGCCCATCCAGTCGGCCGAGCGGCCGGAACCGCGGGGCAGGGCGGCGCCGGGCAGCCTGGAGGAGTGGCTGCGCACGCCGCCATGGGACTACCGCGATCCGGGGCGGCCCAATCAGGAACGGCCCAATCAGGAACGGCCCAATCAGGAACGGCGTTGACCAGCTTTGCACAGGCGGCGTTTGCCAGACGCGCCGCTCCGTGGTGACATCCTGGACCCCCTTCGGATGACGGCGATGAACTGGCAGACCCTCGGATTCTTCTTCGCGACGGCCTTCGTGCTGTCAATGACTCCCGGCCCCAACATGCTGCTCGCGATGAGTCTCGGCCTGCGCTACGGCGTCCGCCGCGCGGCTTGGGGCGGGCTCGGCATGTGCGTGGCGCTGACGACGATGGCCACCCTGTCGGTGCTCGGCCTCGGCGCCCTGCTGGCGGCGTCGGAGCCGGCTTTCCAGGCGGTGAAGTGGGCGGGCGTGGCCTATCTGACCTGGCTCGGCATCGCCGCGTGGCGGGCTCCGGTGCCGGACGGCTCGCCGCGAGCCAGCGGCACCGTGGCAGCGGAGGAAGCCCCGGCCCATCGCCTGTTCCTGCGCGGGCTTCTGGTCGCCTTCAGCAACCCGAAGGCGCTGGTCTTCATGGCCGCCCTGTTTCCGCAATTCATCGACCCGGCGGCTCCGCTGATGCCGCAGCTCGTGGCGCTGGTGGCGATCATGGTGGTGATCGAGTTCGGCTGGATCATGGCCTACGCCACCGGGGGGAACAGCATCGGCGCCCGCCTGACCAGTGGATCCGCCGCCCGCACCCTCAACCGCCTGACCGGGGGTCTGATGATCGGCGCCGGCGGGCTGCTGGCGCTCGCCCGCCGGCTGTGATCCCTCAGTCCATCCGGCGGAGGGTCGTCTCCAGGCGGCCCTTGCCGGAACGGTCCAGCCAAGTGGCGGACAGGCGCCCGTCTGTCCGGATGCTGTAGCGCAGCGTGTTGCGCCCCTTCTCGTCGAAGACCAGCTCGTCATTCTCGATGCGGCCCTTGCGCTGGGCGCGCTCCATCGGTTGGTCGGCCTCCATGCCTGGTCCCAGCACATAGTCGGCGTAGACGGCGTCACCGTCGACCCGGTCCACCGCCAATGCGATCTCCCGGCCGTTGATGTAGGCGCCGTACCAGACGCCGAGGAAGGAGCGGGCGCCCGTACCCGCCGGGGAAGACGTGCCGCTGCCGGTGCGTGGCTCCGGCGCCGCGGCCCGCATCAGCTCCGCGCTCGGCGTGCGGCCCCAGGATTCGTCGCAGGACGGGTCGCCCCGGCGCGGCGGCGCCTCGGCGAAGCGCAGGATGCAGGCCCCGAAGCGCCGGACGAACATGCCGGTCGTCGCAGCGCCGTGGCCGGTCAGCAGGGCCGGCTGATCGACCACGATGTGGTCCAGCCCGCGCGAGGACAGGATTCCGCGCGCCGACTCCCCGCGCCCGCCGGGGTCGAAATCGTCACCATGGAAGAAGAACAGCATCACCCGTGCGCTGTGGATGCCGCGCAGGATCGGCCAGAGCTGCGCCGCGTTGTCGCGGAAGCTGTCGTAGGAGTCGGAGAAGTTGCCGAAGGCGGCGGGGGCGGTGCCGACGACGGCGTCCACCCGGTCGCTCTGCCCGGCCGCCATCAGCGAGAGGAAGGCGCCGAAGGACTGGCCGGTCAGCACGACCTTGCGATAGCCGCGGTCTTTCAGCTGGTCGGCGTAGCCCGCCAGCGCGCGGGAGCTGTTCGGCAGCGTGTCGCTGACCCGCATGCGGTCCAGCCGGAACACGTCCCACCCGGCGTCCTTCATGGTCTTCATGTAGAGCGGGGTGGGGGCGTTGGAGTCCTCGACATCCACCGACCGGCCGTGGCTCCACACCACCGCGCCGCGGGCCATCGTCGGACCGAGCAGGGTGCCGTCGCCATAGGCCGGGTTCAGGTGAATCTGGGCCGTCGCCGTCTGCGCCGTACCGAGCATAGCCAACGCCGCCATCAATCCGAGCAGCGCCTGTCCGATTGTCCGCCTCATCCTTCCACGCTCCTGTCTGCGGGCGTGGAAAGGGTCCAGGAATATGGTTAACCCGACCTTTCCGGCAGAGCGGACCGGCGTTTGTCACGGGGCGTTGTCACAGCCTCCTGCGGTGGGACCGCCCTGCGTCAGAAGGTCCACGGACTGCAAATGCGAATGACTCGCAATCAAGGCCTCGATCGTCTAAGGTCGGTTCCGTCACTTCAGTCGGGAGGGGTCAACATGTGCGATTCGGTGGGCGAGGGGAGGCTATCCCCTTGGACGGTGTCCGATCTGACGACGGCGGAGCGCGCGCTGTTGACCGGTTTCCGGCAGTGGTTCCGTCACGGTACCGCCGGTGCGATGGCCGCCATGCGCGCCAGCTTCGGCGTCGCCGGCGTGCCCTCCTCGGCCCTGCTGCCGCTGTTCGCCCTGCTGGGCACCTTCGCCGTGACCAACGCGGGCCGTCCGGCCTTTCGCTGCCCCTCCTGTTCTCGCGTCGGAATGGACGAGATGGCGGTGCTGGACGCTCTGGCTGCCATGCAGGCCGGGGAAGGCGACGTGACGACCCAGGTGTTCGACCGCTGGCTCCCCCTGGTCGCCCTGACCATGGCCGCCGATTCCGCTCGGGAATTGACGGACATCCTGGACGGCGCGCGCATCCGTCTGCCGCGGCGCCGCCCGGCCCGGCTCATAGCGCTGGCGGCGGAATGACCGGCGCGAAGCCGGCCCTGGTCTGCCAAGCCGCCGGCCGGAACAGGGGTTTGCGCATGATCCATTGGTCGATGGGCACCTGGACCAGTTCGCCGGCCGGGGTGCGATAGGAATAGCGCCCCCGTTCGGTGCCGCGCAGTTCGTAGCCAAGCCGCTCGTAGAAGGCGAGGACCCCGGCGTTGTCACGGTCCACGCCCAGTTCCGATTCCGAGTAGCCATGATCGAGCGCGGCGCCTTCGGCAGCGGCCATCAGCCGCGTGGCGATGCCCCGGTTGCGGAAGGGTTGGAACACCCGCAAAGCCCACAGCGTGGCGCGGCGCAGATGTCTCTTGCGCTGAAAGTCGATGCAGATCTGGCCGGCGGGAAAGCCGTTGATCTCCGCCACCAGAAGGAAGCCGCTTCCGCGTTCCTGGGCGCGGAAAGCCGTGGCGAGGATCTCCCGGTGCGGCGTGTGCAATCCGAACCATTCCAGATCCGGCAGATCGGTCCGGCAGGCCGGGCGAATTGTAACGGGCAGGCTGATGACATCCTGCGACGCGGTGGCGGCGTCCATTCCTCCTCCGGGCTTCGAACCATCTGAGGGAATGAACGGACCGACGCTGGCGGCGTTCCTTTGCGCCCTAGGAAAGTCTTACCGGAAAAAACCCGCCGACGAACTTCGACAGAAGGGAAAGAGTTTAGAAAAATTGTTTCAAATAAGGGGTTTCACTGAGGCTTTTGACAACTTAGTGGATATGGCGATCGGCCTTATTGACGACGCGCGATTGTTCTTGATAAGTCTCTAAACGAATTGGAGCTGGGAGGCAGCGGTTCGGTGATGAGGCGCCCCTCTCACGCTGAGAATGCTCGCAGACAGGGAGGACCGTGCGATGATCAAAATTGTTAACCTGGGACGCACCGGCCTTTTCGTGGCTATGCAGAATGGTGCTTTGACAACCATCGGCGGCCGCAGCCACTGGCGCTCGCTCGACGATGTCCGCTCGGCGGCCAACGCGGCGAAGATCAAGATCAGCGACACGGTTCTCCGCACCGTTCTCTGACGGCAACGCCAGCGTTCTCCACCCACAACAGCGCGTCAGTCAATCTCATGAGCCGGCGGCACCGCCTCAGGCCGCCGGCTACCATTCGTCTCGGAGGTCAGCCGGCCCGAACCCGCGCCAGGAAGCGGTCGACCTCCGCGCGCAGAGTGTGCGATTGAACGGACAGTTCGTTCGTCGCCGACAGGACGCTGCGCGCTTCCGATCCTGTGTCCGACGCCGAGGAATTGACGCGCACAATGGTCTCGCTGACCTCACGCGTGCCGATCGAAGCCTGCTGGACGTTGCGGGCGATCTCGGTGGTGGCGGCACCCTGCTCCTCCATGGCCGAAGCGATGGAGGTCGAAATGTCGTTGATCCGCGCGATGGTTTCCGAAATCGAGCGGATGGCGAGCACCGCGTCCTGCGTCGCTCCCTGAACCGCGCCGATCTGGGAGTTGATCTCCTCCGTCGCCTTGGCGGTTTGGTTGGCGAGGCTCTTCACCTCCGACGCGACGACGGCGAAGCCCTTGCCGGCCTCGCCGGCGCGGGCCGCCTCGATGGTGGCGTTCAATGCCAGGAGGTTGGTCTGGCTGGCGATGTCGTGAATCAGCTTCACCACCTGACCGATCCGGCTGGCGGCGTCGGCCAGCCCTTGAACGGTGTTGTTGGTGCGCTCCGCCTGTGACATGGCCTCACCGGCAATGGCCGCCGACTGGGTCACCTGATGGCTGATCTCGCCGATGGAGGCGGTCAATTCCTCCGCCGCCGCAGCGACGGTCTGGATGTTGACTGAAGCTTCCTCCGCCGCCGCCGCCACCTGGGTGGACTGAGCGCTGGTCTCTTCGGCGGTGCGGCTCATGTTCTGGGCGGTTCCCTGGAGCTGCTGCGCGGCGGACGCCACGGCCTGCACCACGCTCTTCACCTCGCGCTCGAACGAGTCGGCGGTGGTTCCCAGTTCGCGCGTGATGATCGCGGCGGTGTTCAGATCGACGTAGACGGAGGTCGCCAGATCCATGTCGAGGAACACCGCCCTGTTGATCGCCTGCATCAGTTGGGCGAGCTTCTCCGGCTTCTTGCGGTGGATCTGATAGGCGAGGTCGATCAGCTTGTTCAGCGTGAAGCAATAGGCCCCTGTGTACCAGCGCGGTTCCAGTCCGATGCGCTGGTGAGCCTGTCCAATTTTCAGGACCTGCGCCATATAGGCGTCGTCGAAGGTGCCGGTGAAAACATTCTTCAGCCAATGCTGCTTCTGCATGTCGCGCGCCCGGCTGACCACCGTGGGATCGGCGAGCAGCGTCGCCACCTGCGGGACCGAGCGCAGGTAGCCATAGAATTCCTCAAGGATCTGGTCGATGCGCTGGGCGAGATGAGGTTGGAATTCCCGAAGGACGGCCTTCGTGGGTTCGTCGATTCGCAAGAAGGAGATTCGGTCGAGGATGGACTGTGTCTGGGCAGAATGCGACATGGATCGACTTCCCCGCGAAAATAGGACCGCCTCAGATTAGCGCAATTTGTTTTTAATGCAAAGTAACTAACCTGCGCGTGCACTATGGAGGGTTACGTCTGGTGTGGAAACCGGCAGAGTTGTCGCAGGCCCGACAAATCATCAGATTTTAACGAAATAAAAAACCGGCGGAGCCGTTTGGCATCCGCCGGTATGTTGTAGGCCGTCGTGAAAATGTTCGTTCGTCTACATCAGGCCGCCATATGGGCCGGCGCGCGGCGCAGAGCCTGAGCGGCGCTGAGGACCGCCTTCTGCAGCTTTTCGAAAGCCCGCACCTCGATCTGGCGCACACGCTCGCGCGACACGCAGAACTGCTGGCTCAATGACTCCAGGGTGGACGGGTCCTCCTTCAGGCGGCGCTCGAACAGGATGCGGCGTTCGCGGTCGTCCAGACGCTCCAGGGCCTGTCCAACCAGCCGGCGGCGCAGCGCCAACTCGTCGGCATCGGCGATCACGCTTTCCTGGGTCGGACGGTCGTCGGCCAGAAGTTCCAGCCAATTGGTTTCGCCATCGCTGGACAAGGCGGCATCGAGCGAACTGTCGTTGGACGACAGACGGCGGTTCATCTCGATCACCTCCTGCTCCGGCACATCCAGCTCGGTCGCGATGGCGGTGACGGTGGAGGGGGACAGGTCGCCCTGTTCCAGCTCCTGCATCTGGCTCTTCAGGCGGCGCAGGTTGAAGAACAGCTTCTTTTGCGCGGCGGTCGTGCCCATCTTCACCAGGGACCAGCTGTGCAGGATGTATTCCTGTATGGCCGCGCGGATCCACCAGGTGGCGTAGGTCGCGAAACGGAAACCGCGTCCCGGATCGAATTTCTGAGCGGCCTGCATCAGGCCAACATTGCCTTCGGCGACAAGGTCGACCAGTGGCAGCCCGTAGCCGCCGAAGCCGCGGGCGATCTTGATGACCAGTCGCAGGTGGCTGCCCACCAGACGCTCCAGCGCATGGCCGTTCCCGCGGTCGCGCCAAGCGACGGCCAGCTCGCGCTCTTCGTCGGGGGCCAGGATGGGGAACCGCTTCGACTCCTCGACATAACGGGTCAGGCTGGCGTTTTCACCAGTCAGGAGTTTCTTGAGCACACCGGCCTCCTCTCTCCAACGCTCCACCGTCTCTTGCCGCGGAACCTTTTCGATGGCCGTACGCAGACGCCCATCGTTTCGGCATTCTTATTGTGGGGATTTGCCGAAATTATCCAGGAACACGTCAATCAGACATTGATACTGTGCCGCCACCACCAAGTTGGATCAAGCCTTGAAACGGCGGTGCAGCAATATTTTTTGGCGTATATCCGGACTATTCGGTCCTTATGAACGCCAAAAAGATCGGGAGAACTTTTGGGAGATTGGCGAAAATATGACGGCTTTCGTTTGGATTGAAGGCAGATGCCGGTCTCTCCGCTTTGTCATCACTCGGCCGGAGATGGGTATCCATTTCATAAGGCATGGCCTTACAGGCTAGTCCGGTCGGCCTTTTGGCATAGAATTTTCTTCAGGGATGGATGGGTGCGTGCTGGGGCGGTCCGCGGCGACGCTTGTGTTCCACGGGCTTGCGGGCGTGCTATTCGGGAGGGAAACCCAGGACGACGCAAGGTGAGAGGACCCACCATGAACATTCGCAGCAGCCGACCGGACGATCTGGAGCGCATCCAGGCGATCTACGCTCACCACGTCCTGACCGGTGCGGCCAGCTTCGAGGAAGTCCCTCCCGGCCTGGAAGAGCTTGCCCGTCGGCGGGACGATGTGTTGGCCCGGGGTATGCCCTATGTCGTTGCGGAGATGGGGGGGAGGGTCATAGGCTATGCCTATGCTGGTCCTTACCGGCTGCGCACCGCCTACCGTTACAGCGTCGAGGATTCGATTTATCTCGATCCGGACTTCATGGGGCGTGGTGTCGGCCGGGCTTTGCTCTCGACGCTGATCGACCGCTGTGAGGAGGCGGGATGCCGCCAGATGATCGCGGTGATCGGCGACAGCGCAAACGCGTCGTCCATCGGCCTGCATCGCAGCCTGGGCTTCGTGTCGGCGGGACTGCTGAAGGCGGTGGGGTTCAAGTTCGGGCGCTGGGTGGACAGCGTCCTGATGCAGCGCCCGCTTGGCAGCGGGGGTGCGTCACCGCCTGAGGGGCGTTGATGGAACTGGGCGGAAGGGCATATGGTGGTTTCATGTCACGCCGCACACGGCGTCGTCACCCTGGTGCGTCTTGATCGCTCCCCCGACGCCGATCCATCACCGTTGAACGCAAGAGCGGGCGCATCACCGGGATGCGCCCGCCATTGAGTGTGCGGCTTGGGGAAGGGGGTCAGTCCTGGACCACCCGCTTGCGGCCCAGACCGAGCTTCGTCGCCATTTCCGACCGGGCCTTCGCGTAGTTCGGGGCGACCATCGGATACTCCGCCGGCAGGCCCCACTTGGCGCGGTAGTCGTCCGGGGACATGTCGTAGACGGTCTTCAGATGCCGCTTCAGCATCTTCAGCTTCTTCCCGTCCTCCAGGCAGATGATGTATTCGGGGGTCACCGACTTCTTGATCGGCACCACGGGGACCAGCTCGGCCTTGGCCGGCGCGGATTTCTCTTCGCCGAGGCCGTTGAAGGCCGTCTGAACGTTGAGGATGAGCGCCGGCAGGTCGGCGACCGGCACCGTGTTGTTGCCGACATAGGCCGCAACGACCTTGGCGGTCAGGGCCTGCAATTCCGATGCTTCGATGGTCATGGCCGCGTTCAGCTCCGTTCCCCTGTGGATCAGCCGTTTGGAACAGCCTTGGATTAGGGCGATGTCGATCAGACGTTCACCACGTCGCGCAACTGCTTGGCCGGCTTGAAGCGCGGCGCCTTGGACGCGGCGATCTGCACCACCTCGCCGGTGCGCGGGTTGCGCCCTTCGCGGGCGGCGCGCTCGGCAACCTCGAAAATGCCGAACCCGGCGAGGCGCACATCCTCACCACGACCGAGCGCCGAGGAAATGCCTTCGAACACCGACTGGACGACCTTCGCCGCATCGGATTTGCGGATGCCGGCGTCGGTCGCGACGGTCTCGATGAGCTCGGCCTGGTTCATGCGAAACTCCTGGTGCGTGTGCGCGTGTGGATTTTTCTGTGTTCTTGGCAGATTGAATCCATCGGCACAAGAGCGATGGCCGAGAAGGCAACCATAAGTGTTTTTCCAATGATGAGTTCTTGCGTGCCCTGTGGCCCGGATGCATCAAAGCGACCACCCACCGCGGCACAACGGTGTGGAGCGAACGGAATATGGAGGATGTTTTTCGTCGATAGTTGATCGACTCGCCGGACACGGACCTTGAACGCAAAAACAGCAACACCACTTGAGCGGCGTTCGGGTCCGGGCCCCTCTGACGGCTGAGGCGTCAGCCGTGATGTCGGATGCCGCTTGAATTCACTGCAGACGCAGCGCAATCAAGTGGGTCTTGTTATGGATTCCCTTATCGCACCCATCTTTCTCGATTTCATGGGAAAGCCGGTGTGGGTCTGGCTGACCTTCGTCGGCCTCGTTCTGGCCTTGCTGGCCTTCGACCTCGGCATCCTCAACCGCCGCCGCGACCGTGAGATCGGCGTCAAGGAAAGCCTCCGTCTCTCCGCCTTCTACATCGCCGTTGCCTTGCTGTTCGGCGGCTGGGTCTGGTGGTCGATGGGCGACACCGCGGCGGCCCAGTACTACACGGGCTTCTTCATCGAAAAGAGCCTGTCGCTCGACAACGTCTTCATCATTTCACTGATCTTCACCTACTTCGCGGTCCCGCGCGCCTACCAGCACCGCGTGCTGTTCTGGGGCATCCTGGGCGTGATCGTGATGCGCGGCCTGATGATCGCCGCCGGCGCCGCGCTGGTCAGCGAGTTCCATTGGGTGCTCTACGTCTTCGGCGCCTTCCTGCTGCTCACCGGCGTGAAGATGCTGTTCGCTGCGGACAAGGAGCAGGACCTCGCCAACAACCCGGCGCTGCGCTTCCTGAACCGCCACCTGCGGATCACCGACGGCTTCCGCGGCCAGAAGTTCTTCGTGCGCGAGGCGGGGCCGGACGGGCGGACCGCGCTCTACGCCACGCCGCTGTTCCTGGCGCTGATGATGGTCGAGTTCGCCGACCTGATCTTCGCAGTGGACAGCGTGCCGGCGATCTTCGCCATCACCACCGACCCCTACATCATCTACACCAGCAACATCTTCGCCATCCTCGGCCTGCGCGCGCTCTACTTCGCACTGGCGGCGATGGTCCACCGCTTCCGTTATCTGAAATACGCGCTGGCGCTGGTGCTGGTCTTCATTGGCGGCAAAATCTTCTACACACAGATATTCGGCAAGCCGGACCCGCTGATCTCGCTGGGCGTGACTCTGACGCTGATCGCGGGCGGCGTGGTCGTCTCGCTTCTCAAGACGCGCAGCGAGGGCAAGCGGCTGCCGGCGGAGTGATGCCGGTCAGCCGGTGAAGCCCAGGCGCTTCAGGGCGGCGATGCTCTCCTTCGCGCTGGTGTGGAGGATGAAGTCGCCGCCCGCCTGGGTCCAGGGCTCGCGGGCCTTCTCGCGGTCGTCCACCAGGACCGTGCCCGGCCCGCCATGGCGGTGCTTGTCGCGGGCCATGCAGGTGATCACCCGCACATCGGGTCCCAGCATGTGGGCGACCCAGCGCCGCTTCTGCTCCGGCGCCCAGGAGCCGAGCGGCAGGCCGGTCAGGATGGTCGGGGCGTAAGGTTCGCAGAAGCGCCAGAGGTCCTGAGCGTCGTGCATGAAATCCAGCGTGCCGAAAAAGTCGGGATGGCGTGACAGTTCCCGCCACATGACCTTCATGGGGATCTCCTCCGGGCGTTTGCCGGTGACCGCCTTCACGCCGCGGTCGAAATCGGCCAGAACGCCGTCGAGGTCGAGAAACAGCTTGGGTCTCTGCATCGTCTGTCCTGTTTTGCCCATCCAACGATTCGCCCGCCCACATCCGGATGAACGCGACCGCAGACTACCGGTCGCACGGAACCTTCGCCAGCCGGTCGGGTTGCACCCGAAGGCATAGGCGCACGGCTCCGGTGCGGCAGGGGGGTACGGATGACGGTCATAGGCATTTCAGGGTCTTACGGTGGCTTGAACCTGGGGGACGAGGCGATCCTCACCTCGGCCATCGAGCAGTTGCGCGCCACGGTGCCGGGAGTGGAGGTGGTCGTCTTCTCGCGCAACGCCGCCCACACCCGCGAGAACCACGCGGTGGATCGCGTTCTGAACCCGCGGGAAGCCATGCGCGACGAGATCACCCCGGAGGTTGAACGGCTCGACCTCCTCCTTCTGGGCGGCGGCGGCATCCTCTACGACAGCGAGGCGCAGACCTACCTGCGCGAGGTCACCATCGCGCAGAAGCTGGGCGTGCCGTCCTACACCTTCGCCATCGGCGTCGGCCCGTTGAAGGACCGGGTGGAGCGCGACGCGGTGCGCGAGGGGCTCGACCGCATGACCGGCATCACCGTCCGCGAACCGAGCGCCAAGCGGCTGATCGAGGAGATCGGCGTGCAGATTCCGGTGACGGTCACCGCCGATCCGGCGCTGTTGCTGACTCCGGAGCCCTTCACCGAGGAGATGCTGGCCGAGGCCGGCATCCCGCGCGACCGGCCGCTGGTCGGCATTTCGGTGCGCGAGCAGGGGGCGGCGGCGCCGGAACTCAGCGACGCGGCCTATCACCAGCTCTTGGCGGAGGCGGCGGATTACATCGTGCAGCGCTTCGGCGCCGATGTGGTGTTCGTGCCGATGGAGCGTGCCGACGTGCGGGAGGCGCACCGCGTCATGGGCCGCATGGCGGTGTCGGAGCGCGCCCATCTGCTGCAATACCGCTACACGCCGCGCCAGATCATCGGGCTGATGGATCATTTCGAGATGGCCGTTGGGATGCGGCTGCATTTCCTGATCTTCGCGGCCATCACCGGCACGCCGCTGATCGCGCTGCCCTACGCTTCCAAGGTGTCGGATTTCCTGTCCTCGGTCGGTCTGGAGCCGCGGGCGACGGTGTCCCACACCACCGCCGGAACCTTCCTCGCCGACCTCGACCGCCTGTGGGACCACCGCGCGGAACAGAAGGGACTGCTGCGCGACCGGATTCCCGTGCTGATGGAGCGTGCCCGCGAGACGGCGCCGCTGGCCCTGCAGACGGTGGCGCCGCGTGCTGAAGCGGCGGTCAAAGCAGCGGCCAAAGCGGCGGCCAAAGCAGCGGAATGACGAAAGGAGCCAGTCTTGCCCGTTCTGCCCTGTCCTCCGAACCCTGAGTCGGTCACCCTGCCGCCGCGCCGCGCCATGAAGGTCGCGCGCTGCCACGTACTCGTCGTCGGCGGTGGCCCCGCTGGCATGGGGGCGGCCATCGGCGCCGCCCAGTCGGGGGCCGAGACGATCCTGGTGGAGCGCTACGGCTTCCTCGGCGGCAACGCCACGGCGGCGCTCGTCATGCCCTGGATGAGCTTCTACACCCAGCGCGGTTCGGTGGCGGTGGTGGACAACACCCGCCTGATGCCGCAGGACCACGGCCCCGGCGAGCCGGTGGTGGGCGGGGCGCTGGCCGTCTTCCTGGGGCGGCTCTACACCAACCAGGGGGCCATTCCGCCCTCGCCGGACACCGGCTTCACCGTTCCTTTCGACCCGGAGGTGCTGAAGGTCACCGCGCAGCAGATCCTCGACGAGGCCGGGGTGAAGGTGCTGCTGCACGCCTTCGCCTCCACCGTCCTCGGCGAGCCTGGGAAGCCCGACGCGGTGGTCTTCGAGACGAAGTCCGGCCCGGTGGTGATCGAGGCCGACGTGATCGTCGATTGCACCGGCGACGGCGACATCGCGGCGCTGGCCGGCTGCGACTACGAGGTCGGGCGGGAGGAGGACGGGCTGACCCAGCCCATGACGCTGATGTTCCGCATGGTCGGCTTCGACCACGACGCCTTCAACGGCTATGTGCGGGAGCATCCGACGCAATGGCGCGGTGTTCACGGGCTGTGGGACCTCGTGTCGAAGGCCACCGCCAACGGCGACCTCGATCTGGCGCGCGAGGACATCCTGTTCTTCGCCACCACCCACCCCGGCGAAATCGCCCTGAACTGCACACGGGTCACCGGTGCGCTGGGCACCAACGTCTTCGACCTGACCCGCGCGGAGTGGGAGAGCCATCGGCAGGCCGCGCAGATCGGCAATTTCCTGCGCAAGTACGCCCCCGGATTTGCCGACGCCTACACCTGCCAGACCGGCACCGGAATCGGCATCCGCGAGACACGGCGCATCGTCGGCGACTACGCCATGACCGCGGACGACGTGCTGGGGGCGGCGAAGTTCAAGGACGCCATCGCGCGCGGCACCTATCCGGTGGACATCCACAGCCCGACCGGCCGCGGCACGGTGTTGAAGCGCGTGCCCTCCGGCGAATGGTACGAGGTGCCGATGCGCGCGCTTCTGCCCAAGGGGACGGAGAAGCTGCTGGTGGCCGGACGCTGCATCTCCGGCAGCCACGAGGCCCACTCCTCCTATCGGGTGACGCCCACCTGCATGGCGACGGGGCAGGCCGCCGGGGTCTGCGCGTCGATGGCGGCGCGGCGCGGCGAGCGCACCCGCGACATTCCGGTCGGCGCCATCCAGCGCGAGTTGCTGCGACAGGGGGCCCTGCTGCGCGAGCCAGAGGCATAAGGCTTCCTTGGCGTCAGCGCATCGCGAAGAGTTCCTGGTGGAAGCGCTGGTCAACCGGCAGGCCGTGGGCCGCGAAATCGTGCCGCAGCGCCTGCCCGAAGCCGGTCGGGCCGCAGAACCAGACGCTGGCGTCGCGCCATTCCGGCACCAGCGCACGGATGCGCCCGCCATCCAGGCGGCCGTCGCGGCTGTCGACCAGGACATGGAGGCGAACCCCCGCCGCCGCGGCGTCGGCGGTGAGCTTCGCGATCGCCTCCCCGTCATACTCGCTGGTGGTGTGGAAGAAGTCGATGGTTTGCCGCGGCCGTTCCGGACTGGTCGCCAGGAACTTCATGCGGGCGATGAAGGGCGTGACTCCAATGCCGCCGCCCACCCAGATCTGGTGCCGGCAGGAGTCGTCGAAGGTGAAGCAGCCATATGGCCCTTCCACCGTCACAGCCTGGCCGACCGCCAGCCGTTCCCGCAGCCGCCGGGTGTGGTCGCCCAGTTCCTTGACCACGAAGGTGATCCGGCGCTCGGCGTCGTTCCAGGCCGAGGCGATGGTGTAAGGGTGGGCACCCTCCGCCCTGTCCGAGGTGGCGAAGGCGAACTGGCCCGCCTTGTGGCCCGGCCAGCCCTGCGGAACGTCGATCGCGATCTCCAGTGTGTGCACGCCCGGAAAGTAATGGAGCGCGCTGATCGTGCCCGGCACCCGCCGGTCGGCGGCGACACGGCCGAGCAGCACGACGACGGCGGCCCAGGCGCTGGCGGCGAGCAGCAAAGCCATCACCCAGCCGATGGGCGCGCTCCAGTAGGCGACGTCGGTCAACACGACGGTGTGGAAAACCAGCACGAGATAGGTGATCGCCAGCAGGCGGTGCGTCTTGAAGAACAGCCGGTAGGGAAGGCTTTTGAACAGCGCCAGCGCGATCAGCAGCACGGCCGCATAGAAAGCCCATTCGCCGAGCCCTTCGGCGGTGCCGCGCAGGCTGC
This sequence comes from Azospirillum formosense, assembly GCF_013340925.1. Taxonomy (GTDB): domain Bacteria; phylum Pseudomonadota; class Alphaproteobacteria; order Azospirillales; family Azospirillaceae; genus Azospirillum; species Azospirillum formosense. Next base: position 27,506 of record NZ_WHOR01000009.1, on the reverse strand, counting down.
GGAGCGCCTGTTCGAGGGAACTGTCGGGAATGGCCCGCGGTCCCCGATGCGGCCGGGCCAGCCACCCCCAGCCAACCGCCCATTTCGGCCCCTGGACCCACAGCCAATGGGCGACCGCCGCGACGAGGCCGGCGATGCCCAGCCATTTGTGCAGGCGGTACATCTTGTCGAGACCGCCGAACCACGGCTCCGGCCAGCGCGGCCGCAGCGCCAGGATCATCGCCATGCCCATGCAGCCGATGGCGATGATTCCGCTGTACTGGACCAATGCAGCGCGAAGACCGAAAAAACTGTCCGCCGAAAACACCCCAGGTTCAGCGGCAAACCATAAAATCGTGAGAAGGGTTAAAATACCCCAAAAAGACAGTTTGATCCTTTTCATGGCGACATCCTCCGTGTCGGCCACCGTCGAGGTGCGGATGGAGGGATGCTTCGCTATCGCCTTTCCGGTGACAAGCCGATTCCGATCATCGCAGCCATTCGAATCTTCGGCCACGACAATGGCGGGGGAGGTCGGCGAATTCGGTTACTTGCGAATCCAGACCTTGGTTTCCATGAATCGGTTGGCGAGAAAGCGGTAGGTCTGCTTCTGCAACTGCTCGATGGCGGTCGACTTCTCCACCGGCGTGGTGTCCCAGGCCTGGAGAATGTCCTCCCATTCCAGAAGCCGGGCGCGCAGGTCGTCGCGGATCTTGCGGATGAAGGTCACGGTGGTGTCGAAGGACTTCAACGCACCGAAGATCTCGCCGGTCTGGGCGTCCGCCTGTTCGAAGATGGCGTCATAGTCCTTCAGCGGCTTGCCCAGCAACCCCTGCATGCGCGCGACCTCGTTGCACAGGGTGCGGTCGGTCCGGTAGATCTGGGTCAGCCGGGTCAGCTTGCCGCTGATGGCGCGGATGGCGTTGAAGCGGTCGCGCAGCGCCTCGATGTAGGACAGTTCCTGAGTCAGGTCCTCGATGCGGTCGGTCAGGTACTGCTCGTAATTGTCCTTCAGGTCGAGCTTCGCCGCGATGTCCTTGAAGGCGGCCTTGACGCGCTGCTTGGTCTGCGGGTCCTCGACGATCTGTTCCAGCTCGTCGGCCTTCACCACGATCATCTCGCTTCCGGAGATCGAGGAGACGAGCTGCACCGTCAGACGTCCCCGTGCGATGTTCCTGTGCTTCTCCTCCACCGACCATGAGGCGCGACCGTCCAGCAACTCCCCCGGGATCTGCTCGCCGGGACGAATCTGCTTCACATAGGCCAAGCCCTTTTCCACCACATCCAGCAGTTTGGAGTCGCGGCTGTCCTCCTTGATGTCGAAGGATTCCATCAGCGTGTTGAAGGGCAGGGCGGCCTTCAGATCGCCCAGCAGGATGTGAAGCACCGGTTGCTTGGAGGACGTGTCGATGCAGAAGAAGGCGCCGGACAGGCTGAACACCTTGTGTTCGAAGTCGAAGTGCGTGTCGCGCATCGCCGCCGCATTGGCAGCGCCTTCCGTGCTTCCGGTTTCGGGATCGGTGACGTCGGACATGGGCGGGGACCGGAAGCGGGAATGGGACGGGCAGGTTACAGCAGATCGCGCAGCCGGAACCAGAGCATCGCGAGGACAAGGGCGGGTGTGCGGAATCGCCGCCCGCCGGGGAAGGGCAGGTGGGGGACCCGGGCGAACACGTCGAACCGTTCCGCCGTGCCGCGGATCGCCTCGGCCATGACCCGCCCGGCCATGCCGGCCAACGCCACGCCGTGGCCCGAATAGCCATGGGCGAAACAGGTGGTCGGCGTCAGCCGCCCGACCTGCGGCATCCGGTTCATGGTGATGGCGACATGGCCGCCCCAGAAATGGTCGACCGCGGCCCCGCGGAGCTGCGGGAAGACCGCCAGCATCTTGGACCGCATGGCGATCTTCAGCCCCGGCGCGTCCATCCCGGAATAGCTGACGCCGCCGCCGAACAGCAGCCGGTGGTCGGCGGAGCGGCGGAAGTAGTTCAGCACGAAGTTCATGTCGCTGACCGCCATATTGGTCGGCAGAAGGGACGTGGCGGTGGCCTCGCCCAACGGCTCGGTGGCGATCATGTAGGTGGCGACCGGCATAACCACGGACGACAGGCTCGGTGCCAGCGCCCCCAGATAGGCGTTCCCGGCCAGCACGAGGAAGCGCGCCGTCACCCGGCCCTTCGCCGTGCTGGCAACGGGACGATCGCCGGTGTCGATGGCGGTGACGCGGCTGTCCTCGAAGAGGCGCACGCCGGACCGGGCGGCGGCGCTGGCGAGGCCCAGCGCGTAGTTCAGCGGGTGCAGATGGCCGCTTCCGTCGTCGGCCAGCCCGCCGACATAGGCGTCGCTGCCGACCACCGCCCGCATGGCCTCTCGGTCGAGCGTGCGGACCTTGTCGTAGCCGTAGCGGTCGCGCATCTCGCGCTCCATCGCCGCCACGTCGTCCATGTGGCGCGGCTTCACCGCCGCGTGGGCGAAGCCCCAGGTGAGATCGCAGGGAATGGCGTGCTTCGCCACCCGCTGCGCCAGCAACGCCTTGGACTCCTCGCCAAGGTCCCACAGCCGCCGGGCGTCGTCCATCCCGACCCAGCGCTCGATGGTGCTCATCGACTTGTTGTAGCCGGTGATGATCTGCCCGCCGTTGCGGCCCGACGCGCCCCAGCCGACGCGATTGGCTTCCAGCAGAACCACGTCGTAGCCTTGCTCGGCCAGTTCCAGAGCGGTCATCAGCCCGGTGTAGCCGCCGCCGACCACGCAGACGTCGCAGGACAGCGAGTCCTCCAGCACCGGGTGCTGCGGGTGCGGAATCGCGGTGTCGGCGTACCACGAGCGGATGTGGGATGGTGTCGGCATGTCTGCCGAGTTAGGGGAGGGACCCCCGCTCCGTCAATGATTCCGGCGGTCAAATGGGCAGGATCTTTGTTCCCCTCTGGCGCGAGGAGGGGGTGCGGGATCATAGTAAGGCGGTCGTTCACAGCAGGGAGGGGCTGCCCACCGTCCGGTGCGGTCCATACGTTCATGGGTTTCATGGAAGACTTCATCAAGAAGAACCGCATCACCGAAGTGGAATGCCTCGTGCCCGACATGTCGGGCATCGCGCGCGGCAAGATCGTGCCCGCCGAGAAGTTCCTGCGCATCCTGCGCGACCGCGGTCTGCGGCTGCCCGAGGCGATCTTCGTCCAGACCGTGACCGGAGAGTATCCGGAGGACGATTCGGTCACTTCGGATGAGAATTCCGACATCTACATGATCCCGGACGAGCGGACGATCCGCTTCGTCCCCTGGTACGAGGAGCCGACCGCCCAGGTCATCACCGACTGCGTCTACGCCGACGGCAGCCCGGTGAACTTCTCGCCCCGCCATGTGCTGAAGCGGGTGCTGTCGCTCTACGAGGAGCGCGGCTGGAAGCCGATGGTGGCGCCGGAGCTGGAGTTCTTCCTCGTTCAGGTCAACAAGGACCCCGACTATCCGCTGGTGCCGCCGGTCGGCCGCAACGGGCGGGTGGAGAGCGGGCGGCAGGCTTTCGGCATCGACGCGGTGAACGAGTTCGATCCGATCTTCGAGATGGTCTATGACTTCTGCGAGGCGCAGGACATCGACATCGACACCCTGACCCACGAGGCCGGGGCCGCGCAGATCGAGATCAACTTCAACCACGGCGACGCGCTGGAACTGGCCGACCAGGCCTTCCTGTTCAAGCGGACGGCGCGCGAGGCGGCGCTGCGCCATCAGGTCTACGCGACCTTCATGGCCAAGCCGATGCAGAACGAGCCGGGCAGCGCCATGCACATCCACCAGTCGGTGGTCGATGCGGATTCCGGGCGCAACCTGTTCTCCGACGCCAGCGGGGCGGACACGCCGCTGTTCATGTCCCACATCGCCGGGCTCCAGAAGTATCTGCCCTACGCGATGCCGCTGCTGGCGCCGAACGTGAACTCCTACCGGCGGCTGGTGCCGAACTCCGACGCGCCGATCAACGTGCATTGGGGCCGCGACAACCGCACCACCGGCTTGCGCGTTCCCGTCTCGCCCGCCGATTCGCGCCGGGTGGAGAACCGGGTGGCCGGCGCCGACGCGAATCCGTACCTCGCCATCGCCGCGTCGCTGGCCTGCGGCTATCTCGGCATGGCCCAGGGGCTGGAGCCGACCGACCCGGTGAAGGGCTCCGCCTACCGCCTTGCCTTCACCCTGCCGCGCCACCAGGGCGACGCGCTCCAGAAGTTCAACGCCTGCAAGCCGCTGAAGGAGGTGCTGGGCGAGAAGTTCCTGGACGCGGTGACCTGCGTGAAGGAGGCGGAGTACGAGGCCTATCACCGCGTGATCAGCTCCTGGGAGCGCGAGAATCTTCTGCTGAACGTTTGAGCATATTTCCGCCCCCTTCCGCCGCTGCCGCGGAAGGGGGCGTTTGCGTTCCGCAAAACCCGCAAAACCACCCGCAAATCGTTGACAACGAACCCCCCCGTGGGTGCAATAGCGCTCGCGCCGGGGACGCCGTGCGATGCGCGCCGCCCCCCACGTCGAATGGAAAAAAGTCGACCAGTCACGAACTGACGAACGATCCAGAATTCGGGGGCTTTCTGCATGAAACGTTTCGCTCTCAGCGTCATCGGAGCCGTCGCGGCGATCGCCATCGCCGGCCCGGCGCTGGCCCAGGCCAAGAAGCCGGTCAACATCTACATCTGGAACGATTATCTGGGCGAATCGACGCTGGCGGACTTCACCAAGGCCACCGGCTACGACACGAAGGTGGACCTGTACGACAGCCTGGAGCTGCTGGAGCAGAAGGTGCTGGTCGGCAAGTCGGGCTATGACGTGATCGTCCCGACCGCCGAGCCGACTCTGTCGCGCATGATCCAGGCGAAGGTCGTGGCGCCGCTCGACAAGGCGAAGATCCCGAACCTGAAGAACGTCGATCCGAAGGTCCTCAAGCTCCTCGAGAACTCGGACCCCGGCAACAAGTTCGCCGTGCCCTATCTGGGCGGCACGGTCGGCATCGCCATCATCCCGGAGAAGATCAAGGCCGTCGCCCCCGACGTCCCGCTCGACAGCTGGGACCTGATCTTCAAGCCGGAGGTGGCGAAGAAGGTCGCGGCCTGCGGCATCACCGTGATGGACTCCGCGATCGACGTGATCCCGTCGGTGCTGAACTACCTCGGCCTCGATCCGAACTCCGAGAAGAAGGAGGATCTGGACAAGGTCGAAAAGACGCTGCTGGCGGTCCGCCCCTACATCAAGCAGTTCGTCACCGGCCAGAACATCAACATCCTGGCGGGCGGCGACGCCTGCGTCGTCATGGCCTACAACGGCGACGCCATCCAGGGTGCGGCCCGCGCCGAGGAAGCCAAGAACGGCGTGAAGGTCGAATACATCACGCCGAAGGAAGGCGTGCAGGTGTGGTGGGACACGCTGGCCATCCCGGCGGACGCGCCGAACAAGGAAGGCGCGCACGCCTACATCAACTTCATCCTGGACCCGGCGAACATCGCGGCGGTGTCCAACACGGTCAGCTATGCCAACGCCGTTCCAGCCTCGCTGGCCTCGGTTGACGAGGGCGTGAAGACCAACCCCGCCGTCTTCCTGCCGGAGAACAGCAGCGTCAAGCTGTTCGCGCTGAAGTCGATCAAGCAGACCACCGACCGCGCCCGCACCCGCGTCTGGACCAAGGTCAAGACCGGCAAGTAAGCGCGCCGCGAACCGGCACGCACGACACGCGCCCTGGTCGTTTCCCATCGGGAAAGGCCGGGGCGTTCCCATGATACGGCCGGGAAATGATCGTTCCCATCATTTTCCGGCCGTGAAACCCGGCAGATCAATGCTTTAGCATTGATTGAGAGGGGCATGCGGACGGCGCCTTCGGGTGCCGTCCGCATGAGAAGAGGACGCCGAGAGGAGCCGCATGGCCGTCCAGCCGATCCGCAAGCCCACGCGCCTGGAACCCTGGCAGGACCCGGGACAGAAGCCCTATGTGCGAATCGAGAAGGTGACCAAGACCTTCGGCGACTTCGTTGCTGTGGACGAGGTCAGCCTGTCGATCTACCGGGGTGAGTTCTTCGCCCTGCTGGGCGGCTCCGGCTCCGGAAAGACGACCCTGCTGCGCATGCTGGCCGGGTTCGAGACGCCGACCGAGGGCAAGATCTTCATCGACGGCGTCGACATGGCCGGCATCCCGCCCTACGAGCGGCCGGTCAACATGATGTTCCAATCCTACGCCCTGTTCCCTCACATGTCGGTGGAGCAGAACGTCGCCTTCGGCCTGAAGCAGGACGGCGTTCCGAAGGCCGAGATCAAGGAGCGGGTGGGGGCCATCCTCGACCTCGTCCAGCTCGGCCAGTTCGGCAAGCGCAAGCCGCACCAGCTCTCCGGCGGCCAGCGGCAGCGCGTGGCGCTGGCCCGTTCTCTGGTCAAGCGGCCCAAGCTGCTGCTGCTCGACGAGCCGCTGGGCGCGCTCGACAAGCGGCTGCGCGAGCGGACCCAGTTCGAGCTGGTCAACATCCAGGAGAAGCTGGGCGTCACCTTCATCGTGGTCACCCACGACCAGGAGGAGGCGATGACCATGTCCTCTCGGATCGCCGTCATGAACCACGGCGTCATCGCCCAGACCGGCACGCCGACCGAGATCTACGAGTACCCGCAATCCCGCTTCGTTGCCGAGTTCATCGGCTCGGTGAATATGTTCGAGGGCAGGGTGGTGGAGGATCAGGCCGACCATGTGCTGATCCGCTCCGAGGACGCCGGCTGCGACCTCTACATCAATCACGCGGTGGCGGTCCCCACCGGCGCCACGGTAAGCGTCGCCGTCCGTCCGGAGAAGATCGCGCTGAGCAAGGAGCCGCCGGCCAACGCCGCGATCAGCGCCGACGGGCGCAACGTCACCAGCGGGATCGTGCGCGAGATCGCCTATCTCGGCGACGTGTCGATTTATCTGGTCGAGCTGAAGACGGGCAAGACGGTGCGGGTCACGGCGCCCAACGTGGTGCGGCGCACCGAGATGCCCATCACCTGGGACGACGAGGTGCATCTGAGCTGGCGTCCCTTCGCCGGGGTGGTGCTGACGCAATGATCGATCTACTGCGCCGGATCGGCTTGTGGGGGCGGGGGGTGGTGGTCGCCATCCCCTACCTGTGGCTTCTGCTGTTCTTCCTGGTGCCCTTCCTGATCGTGTTCGGCATCAGCCTGTCGGAGGCGATGCTGGCGCAGCCGCCCTACGCGCCGCTGATCGACTGGCTGGTGGACGAGGACGCGGGCACGACCAAGCTCCAGATTCTGCTGAACCTGTCCAACTATCTGCGGCTGGGCGGGGACGACCTCTACATCCTGGCTTATTTGAATTCGGTGAAGATCGCGCTGGTCACCACCGTCTGCTGCCTGCTGCTGGGCTACCCCATGGCCTATGCCATCGCCCGGGCGGAGCCGTCCAAGCGCGGGCCGCTGATGATGCTGGTCATCCTGCCCTTCTGGACCAGCTTCCTGATCCGCATCTACGCCTGGATCGGCATCCTGAAGGCCAACGGTGTGGTGGACAACCTGCTGCAATGGACCGGCCTGACGACGGAGCCGTTCGAGCTGCTCTACTCGGACTGGGCCGTCTACATCGGCATGACCTACTGCTATCTGCCCTTCATGGTGCTGCCGCTTTACGCGACGCTGGAGAAGCTGGACCCGACGCTGCTGGAGGCGGCGGCGGACCTCGGCTGCCGGCCCTGGAAGGCGTTCCTGACGGTGACTCTGCCGCTGTCGCTGCCGGGCATCATCGCCGGGTCGCTGCTGGTCTTCATCCCTTCGGTGGGCGAGTTCGTGACGCCGGAATTGTTGGGCGGTCCGGACACGCTGATGATCGGCCGCGTGCTGTGGAACGAGTTCTTCGCCAACCGCGACTGGCCCGTCGCCTCGGCGGTGGCCATCGCGCTTCTGCTGTTCCTGGTGGTGCCGATCATGGTCTTCCAGCATGTCCAGGGGCGCCAGACGGAGGCCGGACGATGAAGCAGATGGGAAAACTGGCCTGGGCGCTGTGGTTCGGCTACGCCTTCCTCTATGTGCCGATCGCCCTGCTGATCTTCTACTCCTTCAACGAGTCGCGGCTGGTCACGGTGTGGGGCGGCTTCTCCACCAAATGGTACGCGGAGCTGCTGCAGAACGACCAACTTCTCGGGGCGGCCTGGCTGTCGCTCAAGGTGGCGGCGATGTCGGCGACCGCGTCGGTGGTGCTGGGCACCGTCGCGGGTCTGGCGCTGGCCCGCTTCGGGCGGTTCCGCGGGCGGACGCTGTTCGGCGGCATGATCACCGCGCCGCTGGTCATGCCGGAGGTCATCACCGGCCTGTCGCTTCTGCTGCTGTTCGTGGCGCTGGAGCAGGCCATCGGCTGGCCGGACGGCCGCGGCATGACGACGATCACCATCGCCCACACCACCTTCACCATGGCCTATGTGGCGGTGATCATCCAGTCGCGCCTCGTCAGCCTGGACGAGAGCCTGGAGGAGGCGGCGATGGACCTCGGCGCCCGCCCGGCCAAGGTGTTCTTCGTCATCACGCTGCCGATCATCGCCCCGGCCATCGTGTCGGGCTGGCTGCTCGCCTTCACCCTGTCGCTCGACGACGTGGTGGTCGCCAGCTTCGTGTCGGGGCCGGGCTCCACCACGCTGCCGATGGTCATCTTCTCCAGCGTGAAGTTCGGCATCAGCCCGCAGATCAACGCGTTGGCAACGCTGATGATGGTGGTGGTCGCCACCGGCATCTTCATTGCCAGCTTGGTCATGGCGCGGCAAGACCGGCAGAGGAAGCGGGACGAGCAAATGGCGGTGCAGGGGGGCTGAAAACGCCCCCCCGACACCCTGGAGCGCCGCCTCATAGGGGCTATGCCATCAGGCCGCAGCCGGCGGGGTGGCCGTTCACCGTTGCATTTGCTATTGTGTGGGCATCTGCAACAGCGAATGAGGCCGTATCGTGCGCGCGCTCTTATGGTTCCCGATGCTTCGTCTTGGTTTTTCGATGCCTTTTTCGGCGCCCAAGCGCCGTTATTCGGACCGTCCGCCCTCCCGCCGCTGAGCGGTCGAGCGCGCCGCCCTTCCGGGCATTCCGATGGCCCCTTTGGTGGCCGTTGCCAAATCCTCCGCTCCGTGGTTAGGGTGACCGTGGGTCACGGGTGACGCCGTGACAACCCGCTCCGGCCATGCACAAGAGCCGGGCCATTCAGGGATTTGGCAGGAGATTCAATGATGACGACACCGGCGGCGGAAGGCTTCACCATGCCGGGCGAATGGGAACGGCACACCCGCTGCTGGATGGCGTGGCCGTGCCGGCCCGAGACGTGGCCCGAGGGGGCCTTCGACGCCGCCGCTGCCGCCTACACCGACGTCGCGCGCGCCATCAGCCGGTTCGAGCCGGTGACCATGGTCTGCGATCCCGCCGACGTCGCCGACGCCTCTCTGGCCTGCGGGCCGGGCGTCGAGATCCTGCCTCTGCCCATCAGCGACTCCTGGATCCGCGACACCGGACCCAGCTTCGTCACCGATGGGAAAGGGCAGGTGGCGGGTGTCCATTGGCGTTTCAACGCCTGGGGCGGCAATTACCCGGACAGCGACAAGGACCAGCAGGTCGGGCGTCTGATGCTCGACCATCTCGGCCTGCGCCGCTTCGAAGCGCCCCTGGTCATGGAGGGCGGCTCCTTCCATGTGGACGGGGAGGGGACGCTGCTGACAACCGAGCAGTGCCTGCTGAATCCGAACCGCAACCCGAACCTCGGCAAGGCGGAGATCGAGGCGCTTCTGAAGGAGCATCTCGGCATCTCCACGGTGATCTGGCTGGGCGAGGGCTACCAGGACGACGAGACGGACGGCCACATCGACGAGATCGCCCTGTTCGTGAAGCCTGGCGTCGTCATGGCGATCACCACCGACGATCCCGGCGACGCCAATTTCAAGGCGTTCCAGGACAATCTGGACCGGTTGAAGCGCGCCCGCGACGCCCAGGGCCGGGAACTGGAGGTCATCCCAGTCCGTCAGCCGGCGCGGCGCGACGAGAACGGCGTGCGGCTGACCCTGTCCTACACGAATCTCTACATCGCCAACGCCGGCATCGTCATGCCGGCCTTCGAGGATCCGGCGGACGACGACGCCTTCCGCATCGTGCGCCGGGCCTTCCCGGACCGCGAGGTCGTGCAGGTTCCGGCTCTGGACATCGTGCGCGGCGGGGGCGGCATCCACTGCATCACCCAGCAGCAGCCGGCGGTCTGACGCACGTCATCAGTCATTGCATTGTTCATCGATCGCGAAAAAGCGAAGGCTCTTCCGGACTTCGCTTTTGAATCGGTCGCTGCGTCGATTCGGACCTTGAATCGGCGGATGGGCGGGCGCATCTTCTTAACATGCAGTTAAATCCGCTCAATATGCCGCCGATGGCAAAGCCTCAGCCGCCGATCACACCGGCGATGCAGATAGCCATGTCTCCGGCGGTTCAGGCGGCGCAGCAGACCACGCCCACCGTTCGCACCCAGACGGTCCAGGCGACCCAGGCGGTCGGCAAGATGGACCAGACGCGGGAGACGCGCAACGCGACCCAGTCTGGGCAGGCGATCGACCCGCAGACGGCAGCGGTCCAGGCACGGACCAACGGCACCGGCTACGGCGGCAAGCAGCGCGGCACGCTCCTGGACGTCAGCGTCTGAGGCGTTTTTACGCGTCCCGTTTCCCGCTGTTCAATTTTTACTCTCTCCGCCATTATCATACGCAAAGCCGAGGCGGCTTTTCGCGTTGCCGAAGGCTATGTCCAGAAAGCTGGTTCGGCTGTAACGCGTTGGAGCCGTTCGCGTGATGCATTCCGCCCTGATCGAGATGATCGCCGCCGGACAAACGGATGTTGGCCGTGTCCGCTCGCGCAATGAGGACTCGTTCCATCTCGATCCGGGGCATGGGTTGGCGGTGATTTGCGATGGCATGGGAGGGCACGCCGGCGGCGATATTGCCAGCCGCACCGCGGTGGAGGTGGTGGCCACGGTCATCGCCGCCCACGACCGCACCTATGATGGCCCGACAGCGTCCTTGGCGGAGGAGGAAAGGGCGGTCGCTCACGCCGCATCGACGGTCCGCTCCGCGGTGGTGGCCGCCAACCGTCGCATCAACGCCTTGAACCGCCAACGCGGCTTCGCTGAGGGGCGCGGCATGGGAACCACGCTGGTGGGGCTCTGGCGGGTTTCGGGAACCGGGCGCATCATTGTGTTCCACGCCGGGGACAGCAGGGTGTACCGTCTGCGCGGCGGCGAGTTGCGTCCGCTGACCCGCGATCACAGTCTCTATCAACTCTGGCTGGACAACGGACGCCGCGGGCAGGCTCCCCATCGCAACATCATCGTCCGCGCGCTTGGCACCGGGGAGCAGGTCGACCCCGACATCGCCGTCCACGATCTCCAGCCGGACGATCTGTATCTTCTGTGTTCGGATGGGTTGACCGGCATCGTGCCGGAGGGAGTGATCCAGCGGATTCTCACCCAACAGCCGCCGCCTTCCGCCAAAGACGCCTGTACCCGGCTGATAGACCTTGCCAACGGAGCGGGCGGGCCGGACAACATCACCCTGATCCTCGCCCGCTTCGTCGTCCTTCCGGCCTGACCGCAGGGTGCATGGCCGAGCCGGTCAGGGCGCTTTGGTTTTCAGGAAACGCGCCGTGGCCACTGTGGTCGGAGCGGCGGCTTCCAACGCCTTCTTCAACGCAGGCAGATAGGACGTGGCCGCCTCGGCTTCGGGTCGGGGAGACGGGAACAGCGGTGCAGGGCTGGCGATGACGACGATCAACTCGTGACCGTATGGCGGCCCGATGGTCCAGAAACGTCCGCCGGCGCCACGTTCTCCAAGACGACGGAGCGCGCCGGACTCCACACGGCCGCTGACCTCCAAAGGATTCGGCAGCAGGTGAATCACGTCGCCGTCCGATGTGAAGTAGTCCACTTGCAGATGCGCTGGAAAATCAGGGGCTGCGATGTCGAACATCAGGTCCTGGCCGCCCTCGAACGGCGTTCCAGCGGCCTCTTGGAAGCGGATCGACAAGGGGGCTGCCGAGCCCGAGCGGGCGTCGAACCGGAAAGGGCCGATAAGAGTCAGAGGTTCGCACAGGGCAGGGGGCGCGCGTTCGACGTCGACGGCGGCCCGTTGACCGGCGAGGAGATCCTGGGCGAGCAGCGCGAGGCTGTCCGGATCGGTATCGCCCGCTGTCAAGCCGGAGATCGCCACCCTCTGGTCCATGCCGATGGCGACATCAAGTTCGGCGCAATGAAATTCAGCCAAAGCCGTCCGCAGCGCCGACAGATCGGGCACGGTGGGAACAGGCGGAACGTCAGGGTCGGAAGGCGGCTGCGCGGAGACAGGTTCGCTGTCCGCCGACCCATCGGACGCCGCCGCGCCGCCGTGGTTCGGCCAAGCGGCCACAGCGACCCCGACAGCGGCGACAAGCAGCGCCGTGGCGCATCGGTGCCGCCATGTCGTCGGCGTGTGGGAGTCCTTCACCGGGCCCTGACCATTGGCTATAAACTGCGGTTTATGTAGCGTGCATTTTGGGCATCGCCAAGGGCGGAGGGGCACCCACCCGCAGGGAAAGGTCGATCATATAATCTGTATTATGGAAAATAGAGTTGAAAGGAAGAGAGCAGGGCGCCAATCCGACCCTTCCGGCGTTCCGGTCGATGGACTATCGTCGCGGCTCGGTTTTGTGTCCATTCCCCTTCAATGAAGGCTGCGTCTTATGCCTCGTTCCTCGTGGCTTTTCGGACCCGCGTTGTCGCTCTGTCTGATCCCGTTCGCCGCCGTGGCCCAGACGCCACCCGATTGCGTCAAACCATCCAGTCGCGCCGAACGGACCATCTGTGCCAGTGCCGATCTGAAGGTTGCCGCCGAGGACATGGCAACGCTCCTGCGCGACACTTTGGGAAACACATCCGCCGACGACCGGGATGCCATTGAGCGTGCGCAGAAAGCCTTCCTGACCGAACGTGACCGCTCCTGCGCCGACAAATCCACCATCCCGGCTTGTCGAGCCCTGTACGAGAAACGCGCCGCCGACCTCGCCGCTCAGAACTCAGCGGCGCAGAAGAAGCTGGCTGCGGTCGTCGCCGGCATTCCAAAGGACGCCAAGGCCGCAGCCGCGGCGCTCCAGCGCTACGGCGGCGCACCGGCGAAGGCGTGGCTGGTCTACATCTACCAGAGCGGCGCTGTGGCGGTGCCCGACAAGGACGCCACGGTACGCCGGCTGGTGGACGAGATCTTGAACGAAGGTCTTCCAAAAGATCCATATCTCCTTGAAGAGATGGCGAATCTCGGCGACGTTCCAGGCGCGCCGCTGAGCACGTCGCTGCTCTTCCTGCGCCACGTCCTGTCGACCACGGAGATGGACGCGCCCTGTTTCCTATTCACCAAGCATGGGCAACCGGCCTTCGAAGCCTTCGGCGCCTTCTGGGGCAACGCGCGCGACGAGACGCCCGGCCTGTGCAGCCCGCCGTCCTCCGTGTTCGATCTGCCGGAATGGAAAGCCGTCTCAGCCCACATGGACCCGGCCATCGAGCCGGCCCTGGTGGAGCGTGGCAGCATCCGTCACGGCTATGAACGCCAGTTCGAGGTGGACGATCTTCAGGCGTCGCTGGTGCCCAGCACGCTTCTGGAATCGCCGATGTCCGCCGAAGCCAGGAAGATGGCCGAACAGCGCGGCTTGGCCGTGGCCGCTTTTCGATCCTGGAGCGATTTTGATGTTTGGCCGGAGAAGGAATACCGCGCAGCGGTGAACACTCTGCCGGCAGCTATCACTGCGACATCAAAGCTTTACAGAGAAAAGTTCAAGCTCAATCCCCAGACGGCGGATCAGGCGGCCAGGGCGGCCGCGGACCGCTTCATTGCCGGGCGGCTGGGCCTCATCATGCCGGACGATTGACCGCCGCCCTGCCCCATCCGGTCTGAACTAAAGCTCGATGACGAGCCCGTCGTAGGCGGGCTCGACACCGGCGGGAAGCAGCCGGCGGAGCGTCTCGTAATCCATGGTCTGGTCCATGTGCGTCAGGTAGGCCCGTTTGGGGCGCACCCGCGCGATCCATTCCAGCGTCAGGGCGAGATGGGCATGGACCGGATGCGGCGGCTCGATCCGTGCGCAGTCGACCACCCACACCTCGACGCCTTCCAACGCCGCGAAGGCGTCTTCATCCAATTTCACAACGTCGGTCGAATAGGCAAATTTATCAAAGCGATAGCCGAGAGTCTTCAGATAGCCGTGATCCTGCTCGAACGGGATGATGCGCTGACCGCGCACCTCGAACGGCCCTTCCACGGCGCGAGGCGTCAACACCGGGCGGTAAAAGGGATCACCGGGCCGCAGAGGCTCGAAGCAATAGCCGAAACGCCGCTCCAACTCGGCCAGATCATCGGCGCTGCCAAAGGCGTCGATGGGCGCGTGCATGGCGCGGCACAGTTCCCTGAGTTCGTCGATGCCATGGGAATGGTCGGCGTGCTGGTGCGTCCACAGCACGGCGTCGAGCCGCCGCACATCCGCGTTGAGAAGCTGCTGGCGCAGATCCGGCGAGGTGTCGACCAGGACGCTGACGTCACCGCCCTGCCCGGCTCCCTTCTGCTCCCACTCCACCAGAATGGACGGGCGCATCCGCTGGTTCCTGGGGTTCGCCGGGTCACAGGAGCCCCAGCCGAGACCGATCACGGGGACACCCCGCGACCCGCCGCAGCCGAGGATCGTGACCCGCTGGCCGGTCATGCGGCGGCCTGCTGGCCCGTACCGGCGCGGGGGAACAGGCGGAAGAAATTCTCAGTGGATATCCGGGCCATTTCCGCCGCGTCCACGCCCTTGACCTCGGCGACACAGGCCGCGGTGTGGGCGACGTAGGCCGGTTCGTTGCGCTTGCCGCGGAAGGGCACCGGCGCCAGATAGGGCGCGTCTGTTTCCACCAGAATCCGGTCCAGCGGAACGTCCTTCACGATGGCGCGGAGGTCCTCCGACTTCTTGAAGGTGACGATCCCGGACAGGGAGATGTAGAAGCCGAAATCCAGAGCCTCTTCAGCGAGTTGCCGCCCGGAGCTGAAGCAATGCAGCAAGCCGTTGACCGGCTGGCCGGCGGCTTCCTCGCGGACGATCCGCATGGTGTCGTCGTCGGCGTCGCGGGTGTGCACAATCAGCGGCAGCCCGGTCTCCAGGCTGGCGCGGATGTGCCGGCGGAAGCACTTCTGCTGAACGTCCCGAGGGCTCTTGTCGTAGAAGTAGTCGAGCCCGGTCTCGCCCAGCCCGATCACCTTCGGGTGCTTCGACAGCGCGACAAGGCGCTCGACGCTCACCCCGTCGATCTCCTCCGCCGCCTGGTGCGGATGGACGCCGAGCGAGCACAGGACGTCGTCGTAGCGCTCGGCGACCGCCAGGATGCGGTCGAAGCGCGACAGGTAGGTGCAAATGGTCACCATCCGCCCCACCCCCGCCTGCCGGGCGCGGTCGACGACCGCGTCCAGCTCCTCGGCGAAATCGGGAAAGTCGAGATGGCAGTGGCTATCGACCAGCATCGTTCGTCAGCTCTTCGCTTCGTCCACATAGCGCGGGAACACGCCCTGCGGCGTGGGCAGCGGCGTGCCGGGAACCAGCGCCCCGCCCCCCCCCAGCCGCTCGAACCCGCGGGCTTCCGGCCCTTGCGCCAGCTGGTCCAGGATCTTCGCCGAGGCTTCCGGCATGATCGGCTGGGTCAGGATGGCGAGATGGCGGATGGTCTCGGCCAGCACGTACAGCACAGTGGCCATGCGCGCCGGATCGGTCTTCTTGAGCGCCCAGGGCGCCTGTTCGTCGACATAGCGGTTGCCGTCGCCGATCACCGCCCAGATGGCGTCCAGCGCCTTGTGGAAGGCCTGCGCCTGGATCTCCGCACGGACGGTCGGCAGCAGGTTGCGGGCGGCGCCGAGCAGGGCGTTGTCGGCCTCGGTGAAAGCGCCCGGCTGCGGCACGGCGGCCCCGCAGTTCTTGCCGATCATCGACAGCGAGCGCTGCACGAGGTTCCCGTAATCGTTGGCGAGGTTGCCGTTGATCCGCTGAACCATCTGCTTGTGCGAGAAGTCACCGTCGTTGCCGAAGGGCACCTCGCGCAGCAGGAAGTAGCGGGTCTGGTCCAGGCCGTAGGTGTTGACCAGCGTCTCCGGCGCGATGACGTTGCCGAGCGACTTCGACATCTTCTGGCCTTCGATGGTCCACCAGCCGTGCGCGAAGACGCGCTTCGGCGGGGCCAGCTTGGCGGCCATCAGGAAGGCCGGCCAATAGACGGCGTGGAAGCGCAGGATGTCCTTGCCGACCATGTGCAGGTTGGCCGGCCAGTACTTGGCGTATTCGCCGCTCTCGTCGGGGAAGCCGACCGCCGTGATGTAGTTGGCCAGGGCGTCCAGCCAGACATACATGATGTGGTCGGGGTTGCCCGGCACCGGGATGCCCCACTTGAAGGTGGTGCGGCTGACCGACAGGTCCTTCAGACCCGACTTCACGAAGGCGACGACCTCGTTGCGCTTGCCGGCGGGGGCGATGAAGTCCGGGTTCTGCTCGTAGAACTCCAGCAGGCGGTCCTGCCAAGCCGACAGGCGGAAGAAGTAGGAGGGCTCCTCCACCCACTCGCACTCGGCGCCGGTCGGGGCGATCTTCTTGCCCGACGGCGACGTGGTCAGCTCGTCCTCGCCGTAGAAGGCCTCGTCGCGCACCGAGTACCAGCCGGCGTAGCTGCCGAGATAGATCTCCCCGGCCGACTCCAGACGGCGCCACAGCTCCTGCACGGACGCGAGGTGCCGCGGCTCCGTCGTGCGGATGAAGTCGTCGTTGGAGAAGTTCATCAGCGAGACGAGGTCGCGGAAGTTCTTCGACACGCGGTCGGTGAACTCCTGCGGCGCGATGCCGGCGTTCATGGCGGATTTCTCCACCTTCTGGCCGTGCTCGTCGGTGCCGGTGAGGAACTTCACGTCATAGCCGTCCAGCCGCATGAAGCGGGCCAGCACGTCGCAGGCGAGCGTGGTGTACGCGTGTCCGATGTGCGGCACGTCGTTCACGTAGTAGATCGGAGTCGTCAGGTAGAAGGTCTTCGACCCGGTCATGGCAGAGGCTCTCCCGAGAATGCGCCGGCCCGGCGCGTTGCCGGTCCGGGTGGGCGTGGTGTGTCGTCCGTGTTAAGTAGCAGCCGCTTCCAGCGTCGCCAAGGCGTTCAGGACCACCTGTTTGCGGTCGAGATTGGCGGATTCCGCACGGGCGAAGTGGCGTTGGACCTTTTCCCACACCTCCACCCAACGTTCAAGGCCGCGGGCGTTGGCCAGCCGGGTCATCAGGGCGGCCTCCCCGGCCACGACTTCCGCCGGCCAAGCGCCGCGGGCCAGCGACCGGACGAAGCGGGCCAGCCACCAGACGAGCAGGTCCGTGGCCGTCTCGTACAGCCCGTCGTCCTGCTTGCGGGTCAGCTTGTCGCCGAAGGCGTGGGCGGCGGTGATGTCCAGCCGCGGCAGGGTGCCGAGCAGCCCGATCAGCTCCCGGTAGAGGTCGAGCCCGCCGGCCTCGGCCAGCCCGATGGCCCTCCCGATGCTGCCCTCCGCCAGCCGGGCGAGCGCCGCCCGGTCCTCACCGCCCAGGTCTGGACGATGCTGGGCCAACAGGTTGAGGACGGTTTCCTCAGGAAGCGGTTGAAGCGTCAGCTTGCGGCAGCGGGAACGGATGGTCGGCAGCATGCCGCCGGGGTTGTCGCTGACCAGAAGCAGCAGGGCACCCGGCGGCGGCTCCTCAAGAATCTTGAGAATGGCGTTCAAGCCACTGAGATTCATGCGGTCCGCGCCGTCGATCACGGCGACGCGCCAGCCGCCCTCGGCGGCGGTCTTGCGCAGGAACGGGCCGATCTTGCGCACGTCGTCCACGGCGATGTCGCGCTTCAGCCGGTCGCGCTTCTCGTCGCGCTGGCGCTCTACGGTCAGCAGGTCGGCATGCCCGCCCGAGGCCACACGGCGGAAGACCGGGGCATCCGGCGACAGCGCCAGCGAGGCGGGCGGCGGCGGCGCGCCGAACAGGCCGGCGTCCGACGGCTCGTGCCCCTGGGACAGGACGAAGCGGGCGAAACGGAAGGCCAGCGTCGCCTTGCCGATCCCCGGCGGGCCGCCGATCAGCCAAGCGTGCGGAAGCCGCCCGGAGTTCCAGGCGTCGAGCAGCAGGCGCTCGGCCTCGTCATGGCCGATCAGATCGGGGTTGCGGCGCGGGGCGAGGGCGTCCTCCTCCGCGACCGGTTCGGGCGCGCGGGCGCGGCTCACCTCAGGAGGCTCCCAGGCGGCGGGTCACATGGTCCAGGATGACCACCTGCACCGCTTCGACGGGGTGTCCGGCGTCGACGACCACGCAACGCTCCGGCTCCCGCGCGGCGATGTCGAGGAAGCCGTCGCGCAGGCGGTTGTGAAAGGCGACGTCCATGCGCTCGTAGCGGTCCTCGCCGCCGCGGCGGGCGGCGGCGCGTGCCAGCCCCTCCTCCACCGGCAGGTCGAGGATCAGGGTCAGGTCGGGCCGGAAGTCGCCCAGAGCGGTCGCCTGGAGCGTGGCGACCAGATCGCGCCCCAGCCCCAGCCCATAGCCCTGATAGGCCATGGTGCTGTCGAAGAAGCGGTCGCAGATGACCCAGTGCCCGGCTTCCAGCGCCGGCCAGACCGTGCGCTCCAGATGGTCGCGGCGGGCGGCGGTGTGCAGCAGCGCCTCGGTTACCGGACCCCAGCGCCCGGTTTCCCCCGACACCAGAAGGCCGCGGATCTCCTCGGCCCCCGGCGAGCCGCCGGGCTCGCGGGTCAGCACGACGCGCTTCCCCCAACCGATCAGCGCGTCGGCGAGCAGGCGGATCTGGGTGGTCTTGCCCGCCCCCTCGCCGCCCTCCAGCGTGATGAACCGCCCGCGCGTCATGGTCTGCTCCCGATGGTGATGTGGCCCGCCGCCTTCCGGATTCCGGCGGTGACGGGCCGGCTTACACCAATCAGCTCGCCCCGAAAATGAGGAACTTCGCCGCCGCCAGGGCGCGGCCCACGAAGCCCAGCTTCTCCACGTCCTGTGCGGCGACCACCGGGAACTCCTTGCCCGGGAAGCCCGGCGCCGACACCACCACCTTGCCGACCACGTCGCCCTTCTTCACCGGCGCGGCGACCGGGGCGTTGCTGACCAGCGACACCTTCATGCCGCTGCGGTCGGCGCGGGCCATGGTGACCTTCATGTCCTCCGGCACGGTGACCGGCACGCTGTCCTGCGCGCCCAGCCAGAGCGGCACCTGATCGACCGTCTCGCCCGCCTTGAACAGGGCGTAGGTGGCGAATTCGCGGAATCCCCATTCGATCAGCCGGGCCGATTCGTCGGCGCGGGCCTGCATGCTCGGCAGGCCGTTGACCACCAGGATGAGACGGCGCCCTTCCCGCTCCGCCGAGGCGGTCAGGCCGTAGCCGCCGGCCTCGGTGTGGCCGGTCTTCATGCCGTCGACGTCCATGCCGCGGTAGAGCAGCGGGTTGCGGTTGCCCTGGTTGATGCCGTGGTACTTGAACTCCCGGATCGAATAGTAGTGGTAGTATTCCGGGAAGTCCTTGATCAGATGCTCGGCCAGGATCGAGAGATCGCGGGCGGTCATGTAGTGGTTCGGGTCGGGCCAACCCGTCGCGTTGGTCAGGTTGGTGTCCTTCAACCCCAATTCGCGGGCGCGCTTGTTCATGCGTTCGGCAAAGGCCGATTCGGAGCCGGCGAGACCTTCGGCGAAGACAATGCAGGCGTCGTTGCCCGACTGTACGATCACGCCCTTGATGAGGTCGTCGACCTTGATGTTGTTGTGCAGCTCCACGAACATCTTGGAGCCCTGCATCCGCCACGCGCGTTCCGACACCGGCAGCGTGCTCTCCAGCGTCACCCGGCCTTCCTTGATTGCATCGAAGACCATGTACATCGTCATGATCTTGCTCATCGAGGACGGCGCCATGCGCTGATCCGGGTTCTTCTCGAACAGCACCGTGTTCGAGGTGATATCGACCAGGATCGCCTGCTTGGCGATGGTTTCGATGCTGGCGGCGTGAGCCACCGGCCCCACCCCCGCCGCGAACAGCGCGACCGCAAGGCCCATGGCGAAACGGGTGCGGGCAACGCGGGTGCGGACGACAGCGACCATGACAACTCCCTTCGAAACGCGGACTGGACAAGACGTGAAATGGAACGAGGCCCGGTGCCGGGCCAAGCTTGGACTAAGCTCGCGGGTGATCAATCAACCACGATTTTGGCGTCGGTAAGGCCAGCTTGGAGGATTTGGTTCAAAACGGCGTCGGCGGACTCCACGCTGGCCAGCGGCCCCACCCGCACCCGCTGCAGACGCTGCCGTCCGGCGACCGTCTGGGTGACCTGCGCCTGCTGGCCGAGCGAGGCCAGACGGGCGCGCACGCGGGTGACGTTGTCCGGACTGCCGAAGGCGCCGACCTGCACGTAGATCTGCTCGTAGGGCTTCACCGGCAGCTCGGCGACCACCGGGGCCGGAACGAAGCGGCCGTCCACCATATCGCCGGCCACCGTCGTGGGTGGCGGCACCGGGGCGCGGGTGACCGCGGCGGGAGTGGCGCGGGCGGCGCCGTTGACCTCCACCGCGCTGCGCGGGGCGGCCTTCGGCGGTGGGCCGTCCAGTTCCGCCAGCATCGGGGCCGGCGTGCCCTGGCGGGCCGCGGCGGCGACCGCGCGGCTTTCCTCCGCCAGAATCTGCACGCGCACCTTGGCCGTACCCGTGCCTTCGAACCCAAGCAATTGCGCGCCGCGCCGCGACATGTCGATGATTCGCCCGTTGGCGTAGGGGCCGCGGTCGTTGATGCGAACAACCAGCGACCGGCCGTTGTCGAGATTGGTGACGCGCACGAGGCTTGGCATGGGCAAGGTCTTGTGCGCGGCCGTCAGCTCATTTTGGTCGTAAACCTCGCCGTTGGCGGTGACCTTTTGGTGGAATCCCGGCCCATACCAGGAGGCGATCCCGGTCTCGCTGTAGGAGTAATCCTCGGCGGGATAATACCAGACGCCGTTGACCTGATAGGGCTTGCCGACCTTGTAGACGCCGCTGCGCGGCAGTCCGGACGGGGATGGCGCGGGCGGCGCGGACGCACAGGCGGCGAGCGTCAGCGCCCCTGCGAGCACGACCGCCCCCCTCAGCATATGCGCGCGTCGCATGGCCCCACCCCGCTAAATCTGGTGGCGCCACTCTAGCCGAGTTACCTCGCCGCGCCAACCGCGCAACTCCCGTCAGGAGCCCGCCGGTGCTGCAGTGCGGTCATGGGCGGGCCCCGGAAACAGCGAATCGGTTCGCCCCATCAGGCGGTAGGCGACGAGGCCGATCCACTCGCGGATCGGGTCCTGGAGCGCGTCGATCTGCTTGTCGAATTCGAAGCGGACGAAGGGACGCCCGCCGAAGCGTGTGCGGTAATCGACCGGGTAGGGAATCACCTCCCAGCCGACCTGCCGGAAAATGCCGACCGACCGCGGCATGTGCATGGCCGAGGTCACGAGGACCCAGGTCTCCCCCGGCTTCGGCTGGACGAGCCGCTGGCTGAACAGGGCGTTTTCCCAGGTGTTGCGGGACTCGTTCTCGTAGGTCACATGGTCCGGGTCGATCCCGACCTGCCGAAGCGCGCCGCGGACCGCAAGGTCCTCCCGCAGTTCCAGGGCGTCCTGGCCGGCCAGCCGTCCCGAGCCGCCGGTGAACACCGCGTGCGCCTGCGGGTAGCGGCGGATCAGTTCGGCGAAACCCAGGATACGCTCCGCCGCGTCGTTGACGGACGGCTCGCCGCGGTCGCGGGTGATCGGCGGGGTCACCGCCCCGCCCAGCATGATGATGCCGTCCACCCGTTCGGGCAGGTCGGGCCGGGGAAAACGCTCCTCCAGCGGCAGCGCGACCCACGAGGCGATCGGCGTGACCATGACGACGACGAAGCCGACGGTGACCGCCACGACCAGCCGCCGCCCCCAATGGGCCAGACGGCGGGTGAAGAGCAGCGCCGTCCCGGCGGCGAGGATGAGCACGAGCAGATTGCCCGGCGAAACCAGGAACCACAGCAGCTTCGACAGCACGAAGGACAACAGCCGAACTCCCCTTTCCACTTCCAGCGGTTTCTAGATACGGGCGTTCACCATGAATGCCCAGGGGCGACGGCACGGTAACGAATCCGCCATCAATCCGTAACAGCGGCGTCTTCGGCGGCGGGTAAGGTCCGCGGCGCAACCAAGGATTTACCGCATATGCTGTCGAACATTTCCATCGGCACGCGAATCGCGCTGCTGGTCGCCGCGTCCGTGGTCACCTTGGGCCTGCTGGGCGGGACGGTCACCGTCGGCGCCCAACGCATGTTCGAGGCGACCGCTGAACTGGACCAGTTCCGCGACGCCTATGAGCAGACGGCGGCCATCGAGCGCCGGGCCAGCCGCCTGCGCTTCCAGGCGTTGCGCTTCGTGGCCGACCGGGACCAGGCGGCGGCCGAGGCCTTCGCGAAGAACGCGGAGGAGGCTTCGCACCTGCTGGACAACCTTAAGGAACGCGGCGCGGAGCGCCTGCCGCAGGAAGAGCTGGACCATCTGTCGCAGGGCATCCGCACGCTGAAGGAGCGCTTCGCGTCGGTGGTCGAGCGGGCGAAGGAACTGGGCCTGTCCGACGACAGCGGCCTGCGCGGCGTCCTGCGCGCCTCGGCCCGCGCCATCGAGGACGAACTGAAGCAGTGGCCGAACGCCGACAAGCTGACCGGCCGCATGGAATCCATGCGGAAGATGGAGAAGGACTTCATCATCTACAGCGAGGAATCGCTGCTGTCCGGCCACCGCAAGGCCTTCAACGAATTCACCTTCTTCCTCGCCGACTCGGGCCTGGACACGGCCACCCAGACCAAGCTGGAAAAGCAGGCCCGCACCTACCGCGCCGACCTCGGCCGGTTTGTGGACGCCACCAAAGCCTTCCGGGCCGAGGTGCAGACCTTCAACGACGCCTTCCAGGCGATGGTGCCGCGCTTCGAGGCGCTGCTGGATTCCGCCAACGCCGGTATGGCCGGGGCGGTGGAGACGCAGAACCGGGTGCGCGGCGAGGTGATCGCCAATGTGCTGCAGGTCGGCTCCGTCCTGCTGATCAGCTTCGCGATCATCAGCCTGCTGGTTGCCCGCAGCATCACCCGGCCGCTGCGCCTGATCGAGGGCGTCATGGAACGGCTGGCCGGTGGTGACCGGACGGCCACCGTTCCGGAGACTGGGCGGCGCGACGAGATCGGCGCCATGGCCCGGGCCGTCAGTGTGTTCAAGGAGAATCTTCAGCGCACGCATGAGCTGGAACAGGAGTCCCGCCGGGCCGAGCGGCGGGCGGAGGAGGAGCGGGAATCCGCGCTGCGCGCCATCGCCCGAGACTTCGATTCGGCTTTCGGGCGCGTGCTCCACACGGTCAGCCACGCTGCCGACCAGATCCGCAATGGCGCCCACATCCTGCGCGACACCGCGGAGAAGATGAAGAATCAGGCGCTCGACACGTCGGAAAAGGCGGAGCAGACGTCCGAGGTGGTCGGCATCGTCAACAACGTGTCGCGCACCCTCTCCGCCTCCATCGGCGAGATCGGCGGGCGGGTGACCACCTCCAGCACGGCCATCCGCCGCGCCGTGGACCACGCCCGGCAGAGCGACTCGGCGGTGGCGGCACTGGCCGACAGCTCTCAGCGGATCGGGGAGATCGTCCGGCTGATCAACGACATCGCCGGGCAGACGAACCTGCTGGCACTGAACGCCACGATTGAAGCCGCCCGGGCCGGAGAGGCCGGCAAGGGATTCGCCGTCGTCGCCTCGGAGGTCAAGGTGCTGGCCAACCAGACCGCCAAGGCGACCGAGGACATCGCCGGTCAGGTCGGCGCCATCCAGGAGGCGACCGGCTCCGTCGTCGAGGCGATCCGCGCCATCCGGACGACCGTCGAAGAGGTTGCGCACCTGTCGGAGGACGTGTCCGCCGCGGTGCGCGACCAGCTCGAACAGACCGAGGAAATCGTCGGCGCCGTGGGCCGGGCCAACGACAACACCCACGAGGTGACCGAGAGCGTCAGCACCATGGCGATCACCGCCGCGGAGACCGGCAAGTCGGCCATCGAGATGATCTACTCCGCCGCCCAACTGGCGGACGAACTCCGGCAACTCGAATCCGATGCCGACCGCTTCGTGTCCTCCATCAAGATCTGAGGCATCAAGCTGTCAGGAACTCTTCAGACAAAGAGAAAGGGCAGGAGCCGAAGCACCTGCCCTTTCTTGCTTTTTAGGGTCTGGATGACCGGCCTTACGCGGCCAGCATCTCAAGCGCCTTCCGCAGCTTGTCGCGGGCCTGCTCCGCGGTGTCGCGGCGGTCGCGCTGCTCCTCGATCACCTCTTCCGGCGCCTTGGCGACGAACTGCTCGTTCGACAGCTTGGCGTCGATCTTCTTGATCTCGCCGGACAGCTTCTCGATCTCCTTGGTCAGGCGCGCCCGCTCCTTGTCGAGATCGACGATGCCCTCCAGCGGCAGGATCAGCGTGGCCTCGTCCAGCACGGCCTGGACGGCGCTCTTCGGCACCGGGCCGGACAGCGGCTCGACGCTGGACAGACGGCCCATGCGCAGGATCAGGTCACGGTGCGTGTCGAGCCGCTTCAGGCTCTCCGGACCGGCGTCCTTCAGCTTCAGCTCGATCTGGGCGGCGGGCGGCACGTTCATCTCCGACCGCATGGAGCGGACCGAGGAAATCGCCCGCACCACCCAGTCCATCTCATCGCGAGCGGCGGAGTCGATCAGTTCGGCGCCATGCTCCGGCCAATGGGCGGAGATCAGGCGGTTCGCCCGGTCGTCCGAAAGCTGCTCCCACAGTTCCTCCGTGATGAACGGCATCAGCGGGTGGAGCATGTGCAGGATTTCGTCCAGCACCCAGGCCGTGGTCGCCCGCGTCTCGGCGATGGCGGCCTCGTCCGAACCGTTCAGAATCGGCTTGGTGAATTCCAGGTACCAGTCGCAGAAGGTGCCCCAGGTGAAGGCGTAGGCGGTGTTGGCGGCCTCGTTGAACTTGTAGGCTTCGATGGACTCGCCGACCTTCTTCGCCGCCTCCGCCAGGGCGCCGACGATCCAGCGGTTGACCGTCTGGGTCAGCCCGACCGGCTTGAAGCCGGGGACCGGGGCCACCCCGTTCATCTGGGTGTAGCGCGCGGCGTTCCACAGCTTCGTCGCGAAGTTGCGATAACCCTCGACGCGGCTGACCGCCAGCTTGATGTCGCGGCCCTGGGCGGCCATGGCCGTCAGGGTGAAGCGCAGGGCGTCGGTGCCGTACTGGTCGATCAGCTCCAGCGGGTCGATGACGTTGCCCTTGGACTTCGACATCTTCTGGCCCTTCTCGTCGCGGACCAGGGCGTGGATGTAGACCGTCCGGAAGGGCACGTCCTTCATGAAATGCAGGCCCATCATCATCATCCGGGCGACCCAGAAGAAGATGATGTCGAAGCCCGTCACCAGCACGTCGGTCGGGTAATAGCGCGCCAGCTCCGGAGTCTCGTCCGGCCAGCCCAGCGTGGAGAAGGGCCACAGGGCCGACGAGAACCAGGTGTCCAGCACGTCCTGGTCGCGGGTCAGCGCCACGTCCTGGCCGTAATGGGCCTTGGCCGAGGCAACGGCCGCCTCCTCGGTCTCCTCGACGAAGACATGGCCGTCCGGGCCGTACCAGGCGGGAATCTGATGGCCCCACCAGATCTGGCGGCTGACGCACCAGGGCTGGATGTTGCGCATCCACTCGAAATAGGTGTTCTCCCACTGCTTGGGCACGAACACGGTCTTGCCGGTCTCCACCGCCTCGATGGCCGGCTTGGCGAGCGTGGCGGCGTCGACGTACCACTGGTCGGTCAGCCAGGGCTCGATGGCGACGCCGGAGCGGTCACCGTGCGGCACCATGTGGGTGTGCGGCTCGATCTTCTCCAGCAGGCCCAGCTCCTCCAGCTCGGCCACGACCTTCTTGCGCGCCTCGTAGCGGTCGAGCCCGCGGTAGGCCTCGGGGACCTCGTCGCCGGTGATGCGGGCGTCGCGGTCCATGATGTTGATGGCCGCGAGGTTGTTGCGCCGTCCGACCTCGAAGTCGTTGAAGTCGTGGGCCGGGGTGATCTTCACCGCACCCGAGCCGGTCTCCGGATCGGCGTACTCGTCGCCGACGATCGGGATCAAACGGCCGACCAGCGGCAGGACGACGTTCTTGCCGATCAGGTCCCTATAGCGCTCATCCTCCGGGTGCACGGCGACGCCGGTGTCGCCCAGCATGGTTTCCGGACGCGTGGTGGCGACCACGATGAAGCGGTCGGCCTCGCCTTCAATCGGATAGCGGAAGTGCCAGAGGTTGCCCTTGATCTCCTTCTGCTCGACCTCAAGGTCGGAGATGGCGGTGTGCAGCTTGGGGTCCCAGTTGACCAGCCGCTTGTCCTTGTAGATCAAGCCCTGCTTGTGCAGCTCCACGAAGACCTTGCGGACGGCGCGGCTCAGCCCTTCATCCATGGTGAAGCGCTCGCGCGGCCAGTCGGGCGAGGCGCCCAGCCGGCGAAGCTGGCGGGTGATGGTGCCGCCCGATTCCGCCTTCCACTCCCACACCTTGTCGATGAAGGCGTCGCGGCCGAAGTCGTGGCGCGTCTTGCCTTCCTTGGCGAGGTTCCGTTCCACGACCATCTGGGTCGCGATGCCGGCGTGGTCGGTGCCCGGCTGCCACAGCGCGTCGCGCCCGCGCATCCGGTTGTAGCGGGTCAGAACGTCCTGGAGCGTGAAGGTCAGCGCGTGGCCCATGTGCAGGCTGCCGGTCACGTTCGGCGGCGGCATCATGATGGTGTAGGGCTTGCCGTTCGACTCGGTCTTCGCCGCGAACGCGCCCGTCTCTTCCCACAGCCGGTAGTGCTTTTCCTCGACCTCGGCGGGCCGGTACGTCTTTTCCAACATCACCAGGAACTTTCGCTTACGAATTCAAACGGAATGCGTGGCGGGCGTGACGCCGCTCAGAATTTCTGGGAGCGCCGGATCATCCGGTCGATTTCCTGCTGCACCAGCCGTTCGACGATGGTCGGCAGATTCTCGTCCAGCCATTCCTTCAGCAGCGGCTTCAACAGCTCGCGGACGACTTCCTCCACGGTGCGGACGCCGACGGGCATTGGGCCGATCGACAGGTCGTCGCCGAGCTGGCGCGCCAGATGCGTGAAATGGTGGGACGATTCCTCGGCCACCCGCCGGGAGATCAGCCCGTCGTCGAGATCCGACGGACGGATGCGCGGCCGCGGCGGCGGCGGCGGCTCGTCGTCGTCGAAATCGTCGAAGGCCGGCGCGGGACGCTTCGCGGCGGGACGCGGCGGCGGCGACGGTTCGGGGTCCGGCGCATGATACGCCGGCTCCGGGTCGGCCATGCCGCCGAAGGCCGGCTCGTCGCGCCACGGATCAGGCTCCGGCTCGTCGGGCGCGTCCCTCCCCTCGTCCTGGAGCATCTGGGTGAGTTCCAGAACGTCATCGTCGTCATCCTCCATGAGAG
>NZ_WHOR01000099.1:0-19468 GCF_013340925.1 Azospirillum formosense | reverse complement strand
TAGCTGAACAGACCCTCGCTGCGTTCGTCCGAACCCCGCATCGTCCCCATCGCCAGCCGTAGTCTCAACAACCAGAGAGAATCACGGACGGCCAACCAGGCACAGCCCTTTTTCCGCGTCCTGCTAGGCGACCGCCGATTGGTGGTGCCCCTTGTGACCTTGTGGCCCGCAATATGGCCCCCGCGTTTTATGTGAAGTTCTTCACATGTTTTCCGGTTCCAACTCCGCGACCGTGCATACGCAAGAGTGCAACGTATTGCGGTGGGCATGCCATGTCGTCGAAGAAGCTGAGGAACGTTTATGTCGCCGGGAAACGAACCAGCATGCGGCTGGAGGCCGCCTTCTGGGATGGGCTGGAAGAAATTGCACAAAGGGAAGGCTTGACCGTAGGAGAGTTGTGCAACCGCCTCGGCGAACGCGTGGAGGCCGTGGACGCCAGCAACCTGTCCAGCGCCGTGCGGGTTTATGTGCTGGAATACTTCAGGGCGGCGATGCCGCAGCGGGAAAGTTCCTGCCTCCCGCTGGCTGTGGCGGCGGAGTAGCAGGGAATGCACACCCGGCGCCAGTCTGGAAGCGCGAAGGGTACCGGGAGGCGCAGTTGGCAACAAGGCCCAGTCGAGTCGCGGTCACATTGCCGCCAGGAACATCGGTGAGTGTTCGCGGCCGTCGGCTTGGGTGATCTGCTTCGTGGCCTTCGGGTCGTCCAGATTCCGCAACATGCGCTCCGCGTCATCCTTGGCAAATGGGGTTCGGCAAATCGGGCTGGCTGGAAGGCGAGCGAATCTGAGCGGACGTCCCCTCTCAACGCGCCAATCATCTATCTGGAGCCATCGGTCTGAATGCGCCCTTCGATGGTCGGATTTTCCGTTCCATCCGCCCGGAGGAGAACCGATTCTCCAGACGCTGGATAGACGCCGGTCAACGCGGTCACGACCACCTGATGCGTCACCAGCACGACCGGCGCTCCACCGGCTGGCAGCCCCGCCAGAAAGCGGCGCAACGACGCGATCTGCGCATCCTGCGCCTCGCGCCGGTCGAAGAATGAGTTGAGAACCGGCAGTTCCTGCACGGACCCGACATCAAGAAGCCGCGCGGTTTCCAGGCACCGACACCATTGGCTTGAATACACAGCGGCCCGCTGAACACCGAGACTCCGCAGCCGATCACCGACCCGCCGGGCTTGTTCGCGGCCGCTCGCCCCCAAGTTGCGTTGGGTCGCACAGTCGCGGAGCTGAAAATTCGGCGGGTCGCCGACGCCGGGCGCCTCGGCGTGCCTCATGAGGACGATCAGCCCCCTCGGATCGATTTCGCCTGAATCCGCGCCCCAACCGACCGAAGCGGAGCCGCCAATCAGAACGGCAACGGTCATAACGGCAAACGATCTGCGGCGGAAAATCTTCGGCATTGGACCACCGCGGCTGATGACGAATCGATGAGGGCAATATTGGTCAAGCGAACCGAAAGCCCAGGTGTCCCTTTGCAGCATGCCGCCTTGTCGCAACGCTGTTGATAGGCCCCTCCGCCACGTCAGGTCGATCGGGCCGCAGGCCGACCTTTCATGGCACGCTTCCCGACAGAGCCCGCGACAAGGCGGCATGGCTGGCGTAACCAACCTCGCGAGCCGTCTGCTTCAGCGTCGCACCCTCGTCCAGCCGGGCTCTCGCCAACTGAAGGCGCCAGTTCCGCAGATAGAGGCCCGGTGTCATTCCCACCACTTCGGCGAAGGTTTCCGCGAAGACGCTGCGCGACATGCCGGCCTCGTCCGCCATGCGTTCCAGGGTCCAGGCCGCCGACGGTTGCTCATGCAGCCGGACCAGCGCGCGGGACAGCGCGGGATGGGCCAGGCCGGCCAGCAGCCCCGTGCGGCCTTCCGCCCGATCGATGGCATGGCGCAGCACATGGACGATGGCGACCTCCGCCAGCCGGTCCAGGACGACCTGACGGCCGCAGCCCTGCCCCCCGGCTTCACCGAACAACAGCTCCAGCACCGTGGCCAAGGGCTGCGCCTGATCAAGCGGAACGACCATGACGTCGGGCAGTCCATGCTCCAGTGGATTGCGCAGGCCGCCAAGGTCGATGTCGGCGCAGACGAGATCGACTGTCGCGGCATCGCTGCGTTCATCCACATCGGTGGTCAGGTGGTGGCGGTGTGCCCGCGGCAGCAGGACGGCCGCAGGTCCCATCACTTCGATGAGTCGCCCCTGTCCGCTCTCCAGACCGAGACGCCCGCCGCGCAGCAGGTGGAGATGGCCCCCGGCGCGCTCACCCAGCACCGCGCCAGTCCCGCAAAAGCCGCCGGCGTGAAACACCCGCGCGGTAATGCGCACACGTTGCAGGGCGGCGGCCAAACGGTCCGGCTGGTTCACGGCGGGCTCCTCGGACGATCTGCAAACAAACTCGGACGATCTATTGCGGATCGTACGGCTATCCTCTGCCCATGTCGAGGCGGCATCGGGTCGCCTCACCGATTTGGAAGGACAGTCTCCCATGGCCCGCATCATTCCCGTCGACCGCAGCAACCCGCCCGCCTCCGTCGCCCCGCAACTCGCCGCCATCAAGGCGAAGATCGGCAAGGTGCCGAACGTGCTGGCCACGCTGGCGCAGTCCCCCGCAGCGCTCGGCAGCTATCTGGCCGTCACCGGCGCCCTGGCCGGAGGTGCCTTGTCCGCCAAGGATCAGGAGCGCATCGCGCTGGCGGTCGCGCAGGCGAACGGCTGTGACTACTGCCTATCCGCCCACAGCCTGAGCGGCAAGGCCGTCGGGCTGAGCGAGACGGAGGTGCTGGCGGCGCGCGCCGGCCAGCCGGAGGACGCACGCTCGAACGCCATCGTGACGCTGGCCCGGTCCATCGTGGACAATCGTGGACGCGTTCCGACGGTGGTGCTTGAGGCGGTCCGGACCGCCGGGCTGGACGACGCCATCATCCTGGAGGTGCTGGCCAACACCGTCGGCGGCATCCTGACCAACTACGCCAACAACCTGATCGAAACCGACCTCGACTTCCCCAAGGCGCCGGCCCTTCCGGCCTGAACGGAAATGACCCGGAACGCGGCATGATCTGCGGATTCCAAGCTGTTTCCGCCATGCCCCGCTCCGGTCATGGGGACCCTGCCAGCGCGCCGACGGGGCGCGCGAGCGCAAAACAAGGACGAGCAACCATCCAGACGGCCGGCAACACCGTCATCGGCGCATCCGCGACCACTTCGGCAGCGTCAAGAACAAGCCGATCCACGACTTCAACGCGAGCCTGGACGCCAACCCCATCCCGGTCCGACCCATCCGGTCTGGCCGTTCGGTGTTTCTCTCCCCTTTTATAAAGGGTGGCAGCCGCAGCTTTCGCGCGCTGTGGAACTCCGCCGATCCATGCAACCATCGATGTTCCGGGAGCTGGAGCGGAGGCGGCCATGATGGTGGTGGGCACAAGCGGGGCCGCATCCTGGATGAAGGCCGGTCCAGCCATGCTCCTTATCGCCATCGCGGCGGTCGGTGGCCTGGGAATGGCCGGCCCATCCGGCCACGGCGCCCATGCCGCCGAGACCGCCCAGAACGCACCGCCGCCGGTCACGGTCAGCCCGCCGCTCCGCAAGGAGATCGTCGAATGGGACGAGTTCACCGGCCAGTTCCAGGCGGTGGACTTCGTGGAGGTCCGGGCGCGGGTCAGCGGCTATCTCGACTCCATCGCCTTCCAGGACGGCCAGCTCGTCAAGCAGGGCGATCCGCTGTTCGTCATCGATCCGCGCCCGTTCGAGGCGGCGCTGGCCTCGGCGCGGGCCGAGCAGCAGCAGGCCGAAGCCAAGCTGGACCTGTCGAACCGGCAGCTCGCCCGCGCGTCGGAGCTGCGGCGCAGCGACAACGTCGCGGCCAGCGTCTTCGACGAGCGCCAGCAGCAGGTCCGCGTCGATGCCGCCGGGGTCGAGGTGGCGAAGGCCGCCGTCCGGACGGCGGAGCTGAACCTGAACTTCACCCGCATCACCGCCCCGATCGCTGGCCGCATCAGCCGGCGCGAGGTCAGCGTCGGCAACCTCATCGTCGGCGGGGACAGCGGCACGACGACCCTGCTGACCACCATCGTTTCGCTCGATCCGATCTATTTCACCTTCGATATGAGCGAGTCCGACTATCTCGCCTACCAGCGGGCGGCGGCGCGCGGTGCGCTGAGGTCGCAACGCGACGGCGGCGTCGATGTCGAAGGCCGCCTGTTCGACGAGCAGAGCTGGCCCCTGAAGGGCACGTTGAACTTCATCGACAACCAGGTGAGCCCCGGCGCCGGCACCATCCGCGCCCGCGCCGTCTTTCCCAATCCGTCGCTGCTGCTGACGCCCGGCCAGTTCGGGCGGCTGCGCCTGCCTGGGTCGGAGCGCTACACCGCCACGCTGATCCCCGATCAGGCCGTGGTCAGCGACCAGGCCAACAAGATCGTCCTGACGGTCGCCGCCGACGGGACGGTGGTGCCGAAGCCGGTGCGCCTCGGCCCCATCGAGGATGGGTTGCGCGTCGTGCGCTCCGGGCTGGAGGAGACGGACAAGGTCATCATCAACGGCCTCGTCCGGGCCCGGCCGGGCGCCAAGGTGACGCCGCAGGACGGACGGATCGAGCCGCCGAAGCCGCCGGCCGGTTGAGCGGAGCCGGGACATGAACATCTCGCACTTCTTCATCAACCGGCCGATCTTCGCGGCGGTCCTGTCCATCTTCATCACCCTGATCGGTGTCTTCGCCTATCTGACCCTGCCGGTCGCGCAGTATCCGGAGATCGCGCCGCCGACCATCGTGGTCAACGCGACCTATCCCGGCGCGTCGGCGCAGGTGGTCGCCGACACCGTGTCCGCTCCCATCGAGCAGGAGGTCAACGGCGTCGAGGAGATGCTTTACATGGCCTCGCAGGCGACCAGCGACGGACGCCTCCAGCTCACCATCACCTTCAAGCTGGGCACCGACCTGGACACCGCGCAGGTGCTGGTGCAGAACCGCCTCGCCGTGGCCGAGCCCCGCCTGCCGGAGGACGTGCGGCGCATCGGCGTGACGGTGCGCAAGAACTCGCCCGACATGCTGATGGTGATCCATCTGAATTCGCCGGATGGAACGCGCGACCAGCTCTACATGTCCAACTACGCGCTGCTGCAAATCAAGGACGTGCTGGCGCGCCTGGACGGGGTGGGCGACATCCAGGTGTTCGGCGCCCGCGACTACGCCATGCGCGTCTGGCTCGACCCCGACCGGGTGGCGGCGCGCGGCCTGACCGCCGGCGACGTGGTGCGGGCGATCCAGGCGCAGAATGTCCAGGTGTCGGGCGGCGTCATCAACCAGCCGCCGGTGCCGACCCCCGGCGCCTTCCAACTCAACGTCGAGACGCTGGGCCGCCTGACCGACCCCCGCGAGTTCGGCAACATCATCGTCAAGACCGAGGGCGCCGCGGTCACCCGCCTGCGCGACGTGGCGCGGGTCGAGCTGGGGGCGCAGGACTACAACCTGAACGCCTATCTGGACCGCCAGCAGGCGGTGCCGCTGGTCATCTTCCAGAGGCCGGGTTCCAACGCGCTGGAAACCGCCGACCGCATCCTGGCGACCTTGGCGGACCTGTCCAAGGGCTTCCCCAGCGGGATGCGCTACGACGTGGTCTACAACCCGACGGAGTTCATCGCGCAGTCCGTGGAGGAGGTCTACAAGACGATCTTCGAGGCCGTGGCGCTGGTCGTCGTCGTGGTCATCCTGTTCCTTCAGACGTGGCGCGCCTCCATCGTGCCGATTGCCGCGATCCCCGTGTCGCTGATCGGCACCTTCGCGGTGCTGGCGGCGCTGGGCTATTCGCTGAACACGCTGTCGCTGTTCGGGCTGGTGCTGGCGATCGGCATCGTCGTGGACGACGCCATCGTCGTGGTGGAGAATGTGGAGCGCTTCATCCGCCAGGGCATGAAGCCCAAGGACGCCGCGCACGAGACGATGAACGAGGTCGGCGGCGCGCTGATCGCCATCGCCCTGGTGCTCACCGCCGTCTTCATCCCGGCGGCCCTGGTCAGCGGCATCTCCGGCCAGTTCTTCCGCCAGTTCGCTGTGACCATCGCGACCGCCACGGTGATTTCCTGCCTGGTGTCGCTGACCCTCAGCCCGGCGCTGTGCGCGCTGCTGTTCAAGCCGCACGAGGAGCACCCGCCCAAGCCGTCGCCTTTGACGCGCCCGGTCCATGCCTTCTTCCGCGGCTTCAACCGCGGCTTCGACCGTTTGTCAAACGGCTACGCCGGGCTGACCGGGCGGCTGGTGCGGCTGCCGGTGATCGTGCTGGCGGTCTACGGTGTGCTGCTCGCCCTGACGGCGTGGCAGTTCAGCCGGGCGCCGACGGGGTTCATCCCGAACCAGGACCAGGGCTATCTCATCACGGTGGTGCAGTTGCCCCCCGGCTCGTCGCTGGCGCGCACGGACGAGGTGGTGCGCACCGCGGTGGACACGCTGCTGAAGACTCCGGGGGTGATCCACGCCGTGCCCTTCGCCGGCTTCGACGGCGCCACCTTCACCAACGCGCCGAACGCCGGGGCGATCTTCGTGACGCTCGCCCCCTTCGCGGACCGCATCCCGAAGGGCCAGACCGCCGAATCCGTGCTGGGCGACCTGAGGACCCGGCTGGGCGCCATCGAGGACGCCTTCATCATCACCATCCCGCCGCCGCCGGTGCGCGGCATCGGCAATTCCGGCGGCTTCAAGATGATGGTGGAGGACAAGCGGGGCCGCGGCCTGCCCGCGCTGGAGGAGGCGGTGAACGAGCTGTCCGCCGCGGCGAACCGCATTCCGGGCCTCGTCGGCGTGTTCTCACTGTTCAACACCAAGACGCCGAAGGTCTTCGCCGACATCGACCGCCAGCGCGCGGAGATGCTGGGCGTCACCGCCGATCAGGTGTTCGAGGCGCTGCAGATCTATGTCGGCTCCGCCTTCGTCAACGAGTTCAACCTGCTGGGCCGCACCTACCGGGTGACCGCGCAGGCCGACGGTCGGTTCCGCCAGACCCCGCGCGACATCGCCAATTTGAAGACCCGCAACGCGCAGGGCGACATGGTCCCGATCGGCGCGGTGGCGGAGTTCCGGGACATCACCGGCCCCTACCGCGTCGCCCGCTACAACCTCTATCCGGCGGCGGAGCTTCAGGGGAACACGCTGCCCGGATTCTCCACCGGCTACGCGCTGGCGGCGATGGAGAAGGCGGCGGCCGACACCCTGCCGGACGGCTTCGGCTTCGAATGGACCGAGCTGGCCTACCAGGAGAAGGCGGCGGGCAACACCGGCCTGCTGGTGTTCGGGCTGTCCGTCGTCTTCGTCTTCCTGGTGCTGGCGGCGCAGTACGAGAGCTGGGCGATGCCGCTGTCGGTCATCCTGATCGTGCCGATGTGCCTGCTGGCCTCGGTGACCGGGCTGCTGATGCGCGGGCTGGCGGTGGACATCCTGGCGCAGGTGGGCTTCGTCGTGCTGGTCGGGCTGGCCGCCAAGAACGCCATCCTCATCGTCGAGTTCGCCCGCCAGAACGAACTGTTCGAGGGCAAGGACCGCTTCGAGGCCGCGGTCGCGGCGGCGCGCACCCGGCTCCGTCCGATCCTGATGACGTCCTTCGCCTTCATCCTGGGCGTCGTGCCGCTGATGATCGCGCAAGGGGCGGGAGCGGAGATGCGCCAGTCGCTGGGCACCGCGGTGTTCATGGGAATGCTGGGGGTCACCCTGTTCGGCCTGATCTTCACCCCGGTGTTCTACACCGTGATCCGCCGCCTGTTCAGCGGGCCGCTGGCCGTCAACCAGCATCCATCCCCAAGCGTGGAAGAGCAGCCTGTCCATCCCCATTCCGAGACGGACGCCGCGCGGTCCGGAGGGTACCGTCGGGCCAGCGAGGAGGTTCCAGGGACATCCGCTCCCGAGCGGTGAACTGCGCCGGTCCGGCTCAGTCCGGCGGGATGCCGAGCCGCAGCAACATCTCCACGAGGCCGCTTTCCCCCACGGCCAGGGCGGCCTGGGACGGGGTCAGCCAGCGGCGCTCGCGTTGGCCCTTCTCGGGCCACTCGTCCAGCACCTCCTCGACCTCCAGCAGGAAGACGGTCACCGCGCAGAGGACCGACTTGTTGACGCTGAGCCGCTTCATGTAGCGGAAGTTGCCGAAGGGCCGGTGATCGACGGTGCCCCGCACGCCGGCTTCCTCGTAGGCCTCCCGCGCCGCCATGGCGCAGGGCTTCACGCCCTCCTCCGCCCACCCCTTGGGAATGATCCACCGCTTGGTTTCCCGCGACGTGACCAGCAGGATTTCCGGCCGGCCGTTGCGAAGGCGGAAAGGAAGGGCGGCGTATTGGGTGGCGGGAGTGCGGTTGCTCATCATGTCCAAGTGGGAAGGCCGGACCCGCGATCCAATTCGGCTGAACGGAATGGCGGGCGATCATTCTTATGACGATGGGCGGCTGTGCTTCGTGCCGCCCATCGGCACCATGATCATCCCCTATTAACGTTACTCAGTGGCAAATTCTTCCGTCAGACGGTCAATAATTTCGGCTACGCCGAACCGGATAGGGTCACTGGCCGGAAGTCCATGGGCCTTGGCAGCCGCTTCCAGGCAGGCGCGCGCCTCGTCCTCGCCATAGGCCTTGGTGTTGATGGCGATCCCGACCGGACGGATGGCCGGATTAGTCAATTGCCCGCAGCGGATCGTCAGGTCGATGACCTCCTGGATCGACGGCAGCGGGTGCTGCACGCCGCGCATGGTGGTCCGGGTCGGTTCGTGGCAGACGACGAAGGCGTCCGGCTGGGCGCCGTGCAGCAGCCCCAGCGACACCCCCGCGAAGGACGGGTGGTAGAGCGAGCCCTGCCCCTCGATCAGGTCCCAATGGGCCGGGTCCGCCGCCGGGGCGATCCACTCCACCGCGCCGGAGATGAAGTCGGCCACCACCGCGTCGATGGCGACCCCGCGCCCGGAGATGAAGACGCCGGTCTGGCCGGTGGCGCGGAAATCCGCGTCCATGCCGCGGGCCCGCATTTCCTTCTCCAGCGCCAGCGCCGTGTACTTCTTGCCGACGGAGCAGTCGGTGCCCACCGTCAGCAGCCGCCGGCCCGGACGCTTGGTCCCCTTGCCCGTGGCGAAGCTCTGGTCGGAATGGCGCACGTTGAACAGCTGGCGGCCGTGGCGCGCCGCCGCCTCGGCGATGGCCGGGATGCTCTCCAGCCGGGTGTGCAGGCCGCTCGCCACCTCCATGCCGGCCTCGATGGCCTGGACGATGACGCTCGTCCAATGCTCCGGCAGGACGCCGCCGGCGTTCACCACACCGACCACCAGCGTGCGGGCGCCCTGCCCCGCCGCCTCCGCGATCGTCATGTCGGGAATGCCGAGGTCGGCCTTGCAGCCCTCCAGCCGGATCTGGCCGAGGCACCAGTCGGGACGCCAGTCCACGATGCCCTGCGCCGTCTTCGCGCCGAGCTGGTCCTGAACGTCGCCGAGGAACATCAGGTAGGGATGGGGAAT
Organism: Azospirillum formosense; assembly: GCF_013340925.1. Classification (GTDB taxonomy): domain Bacteria; phylum Pseudomonadota; class Alphaproteobacteria; order Azospirillales; family Azospirillaceae; genus Azospirillum; species Azospirillum formosense. The sequence goes on along the minus strand of NZ_WHOR01000099.1, from coordinate 9,993 downwards.
GTTCATGATCGGGTCCTCTCGAAGAGACCGGTTGTTTTCTTTAAGCGGCTTCGGGCGTCAGGCGACGGGCAGACATCTGGCGGAGCAGGACGGGCACGATCAGCGCCAGCCCCAGCAGCGACGAATACAGCTCCGGCGCGACCAGCAGGATGGCGGCAAACCCCAGAAGCACCCGTTCCCAGGTCCGCATGGTGGTCAGCAGCCAGCCGGTGAGCGTGGCGCCCAGGCAGACGATGCCGACGATGCAACCGAAGAAGGCGATGAGGAAGTCCGGCCAGGTGAAGCCCGGCGCCACCAGGAGCAGCGACGGCGAGAAGACGAAGACGAAAGGCACCAGCGCCTTCGCCAGACCCAGCCGGAAGGCGGTGTTGCCGGTCTTGAAGGGGTCCGCCCCGCCATGCCCGCCGCGGCGTAGGCGGCCAGTGCCACCGGCGGGGTGATGTCGGCCAGCACGCCGTAATAGAAGACGAAGAAGTGCGCGACGATCGGCGCCACGCCGAGCAGACCCAGCGCCGGGGCTGCGATGGTCGCCATGATGATGTAGTTGGCCGTCGTCGGGATGCCGCAGCCCATCAGGATGCAGACGATGCCGGTCATGACCAGCGTGAACAGCAGCGTCAGCCCCTTCACGTCGGCCAGCCAAGCCGGCAGGAAGGCGCCGAGCGTTCCGGCCATCTCGCCGGCGGTGGAGGTGACGATGTAGGAGATCTTGAAGCCCACGCCGGTCAGCGTGACCACGCCGACGATGATGCCCACCGTGGCGGCGGCGGCGCCGACCGCCAGCGCGTATTTGGCGCCGTCGCGCAGCCCGTCCAGAACCTCGCGGATGGTCATGCGCTTGCGCGGGTTCAGCAGGCCGACGGCGATGCACAGGGTGATGCCCCAGAAGGCCGCCAGATAGGGGGTGTAGCCGGCGATCAGGATGCCGATCAGCACCACCAGCGGGATGACCGTCGGCCAGTCGCGGCGGAAGGCCTCCTTCAGGTCCGGCATCTCGTCGGGGCGCAGGCCGCGCAGGCCGTTGCGCTTGGCCTCCAGATGCACCTGCACCAGCACGCCGAAGAAATGCATGAAGGCCGGGACGATGGCCGCCAGGATGATCGTCGTGTAGGGCAGCCCCAGGAACTCGATCATCAGGAAGGCGGCGGCCCCCATGATCGGGGGGGTGATCTGGCCGCCGGTCGAGGCGGTCGATTCCACGGCGGCGGCGAAATGCGGCTTGTAGCCCAGCCGCTTCATCGCCGGGATGGTCAGCGAGCCCACCGTCACCGTGTTGGCGACCGACGAGCCGGAGATCATGCCGAACAGCGCCGAGCCGAAGATGGCGACCTTGGCGGGACCGCCCGCGTAGCGCCCGGCCACCCAGGCCGCGCAGTCGAGGAAGAGCTGCCCCAAGCCGATGCGCGTGGCGAAGACGCCGAACAGCACGAAATGGAAGACGTAGGTCGCCACCACGCCGAGCGCGATGCCGTAGATGCCCTGCGTCGTCAGGTACAGGTGATCGACGAGCTGGGACACCGTGGCGCCGGGATGCTTCAGCAGCCCGGGCATCTGCGGGCCCCAGATCGCGTAGAGCATGAAGATCGACGCGATGATCGGCAGCGGCCAGCCGACCGACCGGCGGGTCGCCTCCAGCAGCACGATGATCAGGACGGAGCCGAGGATCACGTCGGTTGTGGTCGGGTTGCCGACGCGGAAGGCCAGATCGTCAAGCGGGATCAGCGGCACATGCATCACCGCGACCACCGCGCCAATGGCCAGCGCCCAGTCCTGAAGGCCGATGCCGAACGGGCGCAGCAGGGTGCCCATCACCGGCTCGCCGTAGCCGCGCTTGGTGAAGGGGAAGACCAGGAAGACGAGGCCCAGCACGAAGGACAGGTGAATGCCCCGGTGCTCCATCTCCGCCAGCAGGCCGAACCCAGCGGTGTAGTAGTGGAACAGGGACAGCACGATCAGCAGGCCGCCGACCAGATGTCCCGCCAGCGGCGACAGCGGCCGGAAGCGGATCTCGGAGTCGAACTTCTCCTCCAATTCCCGCGCCTTGGCCTCGTCGAGTTCCATGGACGCGGACTCCAGCCGGATGTCGGGCGGCGGGTCGCGATGGGTATCGGTCATGGATGCTCCAGAATGAATCGGGCGGGGCCGGGGGCTTGCTTCATGACCCCTCAAACCCGAAAACCCTCCAACCCCGGAAGGGAAGGAGGGAATGACCCCAGGAACGGGGACGGGAAAGGGCCGCGCCATGCCGGAACGGCCCCGCCCGGTGCATCGTGTTCAGAGGCGCCTTACTTCAGGACGCCCTGTTCCTTGTAGAACTTCTCCGCGCCCGGATGCAGCGGGATGCCGAGGCCCGAGGTGGCGTTCTTCAGCGTGACGAGCTTGCCCTTGGCGTGGCCGGCGTCGAGCGCGGCGCGGCTCTTCTCGTTGTAGAGCGTCTTGACGATGTTGTAGACGAGATCGTCCGGCTGCTTGGCGCTGGTCAGCCACTGGGCGTTGACGGAGATGGTGTTGGTCTCCGGAACGTCCTTGTAGGTGTTGGCCGGAACCGTGTCCTTGGCGAAGAACTGGTACTGGCCCAGCATCTTGTCGATTTCCGGCCCGGTGATCGGGACCAGCGAGATGCCCGACGAGGTCGCGAGTTCGGAGATGGCGCCGGTCGGGTAGCCGCCGACGAAGAAATAGGCGTCAAGCGCACCGTCGCGCAGGCGGTCGCCCGCCGGACCCGGCTTCAGATACTCGGCCTTGACGTCCTTCTCGGTCAGGCCGAAGGCGCCGAGCACGATGCGCGCGTCGACCAGCGTGCCCGAGCCCGGCTCGTCCAGCGACACCCGCTTGCCCTTCAGGTCGGCGACCGACTTGATGTTGGCGTCCTTGCGGGCGACCAGATGGATGGTTTCCGGGTAGAGCGTGGCGATGACGCGCAGGTCCTCCACCTTGCCCTTGCCCTCGAACAGGCCGGTGCCGGTGTGGGCCCAATAGGCGACGTCCGATTGCGAGAAGCCCGACTCGGACGAGCCGCCGTTGATCGCGTTGATGTTGGCGACGGAGCCGTTTGAGGCCACCGCCGTCGCCACCAGACCGGGCACGCCGCCGTTGGTGCCGGAGATGACGTTGGCGATCAGCCCGCCCACCGGATAGTAGGTGCCGGCGGTGCCGCCCGTGCCGATGCGGAAGAAGGCCGGCGTCTGCGCCACGGCGATGGTGGCGCCGACGGCGACCGCACCCGCGACGGCGGCGAAAGCCAGACGGCGGGTCTTGGACATGAAATTCACGACAACCTCCCATTATTTCGCGTCGTAACGAAATCATGCCTTTGGGTAGGAGGCTTGTCGATACGAATGGCTGTCCCGTCCGCACATACGGCCCATTCCAGAGGCGGACGGGCCGCCTGTCCGGGCCGCCTGCCCGGGCCGTATGCGCGGACGAAACGCGTCAGTCCGCCAGCAGCGCCGCCGCGTGGTGGCGCAGATGGTCGTCGATGAAGCTGGCGATGAAGAAATAGCTGTGGTCATAGCCCGGCTGCATCCGCAGGGTCAGCGGGTGGCCCGCCGCCTCCGCCGCCCGCTGCAGGTTTTCCGGCTTCAGCTGCTTCTCCAGGAAGCTGTCGGCGTCGCCCTGGTCCACCAGGATCGGCAGCTTCTCGGTGGCGCGGCCCAGCAGGGCGCAGCTGTCCCACTCCAGCCACGCCGCGTAATCGGTGCCGAAGAAGCGCTCGAACGCCTTCTCGCCCCAGGGCACGCTGGCCGGGTTGCCGATCGGCGCGAAGGCCGACACGGCGCGGTAGCGGCCCGGGTTGCGCAGCGCGCAGACCAGCGCGCCGTGCCCGCCCATGGAATGGCCGGCGATGGAGCGCCGGCCGGTCAGCGGCAGTTCGGCCTCGACCAGTTCCGGCAGTTCCCGCACCACATAGTCGTGCATGCGGTAGTGCTTCGCCCAGGGCTCCCGTGTCGCGTTGACGTAGAAGCCGGCGCCCAGCCCGAAGTCCCAGGCGCCGTCCGGATCGCCGGGCACGTCGGGGCCGCGCGGGCTGGTGTCCGGCGCCACGATGGCGATGCCGAGTTCCGCCGCCATCCGCATGGCGCCGGCCTTCTGCATGAAGTTCTCGTCGGTGCAGGTCAGGCCGGACAGCCAGTAGAACACCGGCACCTTGCCCGATTTGACGCCCGATTCGGCCTGCGGCGGCAGATAGACGGCGAAGACCATGTCGCAGTCCAGCACCGCGGAGCGGTGCCGGAAGCGCTTGTGCCAGCCGCCGAAGCAGCGGTTCGCCGCGATCTGGGTCAGTTGCGACTCCATCCGGTCCTCACGGGTTGTAGAGGATGACGGAACGGATGCTCTTGCCCTCGTGCATCAGGTCGAAGGCCTTGTTGATGTCCTCCAACCCCATGGTGTGGGTGATGAAGGTGTCCAGCTCGAACTCGCCCTTCAGGTAGCGCTCCACGTAATCCGGCAGCTCCGACCGGCCGCGCACGCCGCCGAAGGCGGAGCCGCGCCAGACGCGCCCGGTGACCAGCTGGAACGGGCGGGTGCTGATCTCCTCCCCGGCCCCGGCGACGCCGATGATGACCGACTCGCCCCAGCCCTTGTGGCAGCATTCCAGGGCGGCGCGCATCACCTTGACGTTGCCGATGCACTCGAAGCTGTAATCGACGCCGCCGTCGGTCATCTCGACCAGAACCTCCTGGATCGGGCGGTCGTAGTCCTGCGGGTTCACCACGTCGGTGGCGCCGAGCTGCTTGGCGATCTCGAACTTGTCGGGGTTGATGTCGATGCCGATGATGCGCGACGCCTTGGCCATGACGGCGCCGATGATCGCCGACAGGCCGATGCCGCCCAGCCCGAAGATCGCAACCGTCGAGCCCGGCTCGACCTTCGCGGTGTTGCGCACGGCGCCCATGCCGGTGGTCACGCCGCAGCCGAGCAGGCAGACCTTCTCCAGCGGCGCCGCCTTGTTGATCTTGGCGACCGCGATCTCCGGCAGCACCGTGTATTCGGAGAAGGTGGAGGTGCCCATGTAGTGGAACACCGGCTGGCCCTTCGCCGTGAAGCGGGTGGTGCCGTCCGGCATCAGCCCCTTGCCCTGGGTGGCGCGGATCGCCTGGCAGAGGTTGGTCTTGCCGGACAGGCAGAATTTGCACTTGCCGCATTCCGGCGTGTAGAGCGGGATGACATGGTCGCCGACCTGGACGGAGGTGACGCCCGGCCCGACCTCCTCGACGATGCCGGCGCCCTCATGGCCCAGGATCGCCGGGAACACGCCTTCCGAATCCATGCCGGACAGGGTGTAGGCGTCGGTGTGGCAGACGCCGGTGGCGACGATGCGCACCAGAACCTCGCCCTGCCTGGGCGCCGCGACCTCGACCTCTTCGATCTCCAGGGGGCGCTTCGCTTCCCAGGCCACCGCCGCGCGTGACTTCACCATCCCACCGTCTCCATGCGTTCGCGTTTCTTTGATGATCGACGTTAGCATTCCGCGCGCGTTGACAACGCTGCAATGTTGGAGAGGATTGTTGCCGTATGGGGATAATCGGCGCGGAATCGGGGGTTTGACGGGTGAGCCGCTGGGATGGCATCGACGAATTCGTGGCGGTGGCCGAGTGCGGCGGCTTCTCCCGCGCGGCGGAGCGGCTGCGCATCTCCTCCTCGCAGGTCAGCCGGCAGGTGGCGCGGCTGGAGGACCGCTTGCAGGCCCGCCTGTTCTACCGCACCACCCGCAGCGTGACGCTGACCGAGGCGGGCCGCTCCCTGCTCGCCCAGTGCCGCCGCCTGATCGAGGAGCGGGACGAGGCGCTGCTCGCCGTCAGCGACCTTCAAGCGGAACCCAAGGGCCTGCTGCGGCTGACCTGCGCCGTGGCCTACGGCGAGCGGTTCGTCGTCCCGCTGGTGAATGATTTCCTGGAGCGCCATCCCCAGCTCCGCGTCGAGATCGAGCTGACCAACCGCCGGCTGGATCTGGTGCATGAGGGGGTGGATCTGGCGGTGCGGCTGGGACGGCTGATGGATTCCAGCCTCGTCGCCACGCGGATCGCGCCGCGGGTCATGCATCTGTGCGCCGCCCCATCCTATCTGGAGCGGCGCGGGACGCCGCGCCGGCTGGCCGACCTCGCCGAGCACGACTGCCTGACCGGCACCGCGGACGGCTGGACCTTCGACGCGGGCTCGCTGGAGGATGGCGGGCCTGAGTGGCTGTTCCGGCCGCAGGGGCGCTGGCGCTGCAACAGCGGCACGGCGGTGCTGGACGCCGCGCTGCGCGGCTTCGGGCTGTGTCAGCTGCCCGACTACTATGTGGTGGAGCATCTGACGGCGGGCCGGCTGGTCTCCCTATTGGATGCCCACCGCCCGCCCAACACCGCCGTCTGGGCGGTCTACCCGCCGCAGCGCCACCTGTCGCCCAAGGTGCGGTTGCTGATCCAGCATCTCAAGGAAGGGCTGGCCCGGCGGCCGGAGTACCGCTGACCCGTCAGCAGGCGGTCGGACGCGGCGTGCGCTCGACCTCCAGCCCGAAGACCGGGCGCAGCGCGGTGCCCAAGTAGTTGCCGGCCAGCGCCGCAACGATCCACACCCAGCCGTGCAGGCTGCCCGAGGCGATGCCGCTGAAATAGGCGCCGATGTTGCAGCCGTAGGCGAGGCGCGAGCCGTAGCCGAGCAGAAGCCCGCCGACCATCGCCGCCACCAGCGACCGCAGCGGCAGCTTCCACACCGGGGCGAACTTGCCGGCCAGCCCGGCGGCGAGCAGCGCGCCCAGGATGATGCCGAAATCCATCACCGAGGTGACGTCGGCCAGCACGCTCTCCTGCAACGCCCTGGCCTGGGCCGGCGCCTGCCAGAAGGGCCAGGAGGCGACGTCCACGCCCAGCGCGGCCAGCCCCTTGCTGCCCCACAGCGCGAAGGCCGAGGTGATGCCCCACGGGCGCCCGGCCAGCGCCAGCGTCGCGAAGTTCAGCACGGCCAGCGCCACCGCGCCCCAGACCAACGGCCAGGGACCGCGCAGGAAGCGCCGCAGCCCTTCGGTCTTGGCCGGGGCGCCCTCGATCAGGCGGCCGTGGCGCTGCTTCTCCAACGCAAGGGTGCCGGCATAGACCGCGGCGAAGAGGACGAGGTTCACCGCCAACGCCACCGGCCAGCCCCAGGCGGCGACGACCGACACCGGGGCGGCGGTCCACTGCGCCTGCCACCAGGGCAGGTGATAGGCGCCCAGCACCGAACCGACGATGAAGAAGGCCAGCGTCACGACCATCCGCGTGCTGCCGCCGCCCACTGTGAACAGCGTGCCCGAGGCGCAGCCGCCGCCCAGCTGCATGCCGATGCCGAACAGGAAGGCGCCGGCCACCACCGACAGGCCGACCGGTGACACCAACCCCTTCACCGGCATGCCGAACAGCGTCCCCGCCGCCAGCACCGGGAAGAACAGCGCGCAGGCCACGGCCAGCATCACCATCTGCGCCCGCAGCCCCGCCCCGCGCCGGTCCGCGATGAAAACGCGGAAGGCGGAGGTGAAGCCGAACAGCGCGTGGTAGAGCACGAGGCCCATGGCGCCGCCCACCAGATAGAGCGCCGCCTGCCGCCCCGACACGGCGTCGCCGATCCACAGGCCGCCGCCCGCCAGGGCGAGCAGCGCCACGGTGACCACCCGCCAGTCGATGCCCGGCAGAAGCGCGGCCGAGCCCGCCGCCCGGCCCAGAGTCGTGTCCGTCATCCCGACACCCCAAAACAACAAAAATGAAAAGTTGATAAAGGCGATTGCCTGATTGACTCCAGTAGATAATGGGATGCTTTCCACAGAAAAGACCGTTCTGCGCATCCCTGTCCTGCGTTGGATAACCCGTCAGCCATCGGGAAACAGGCGTCGGGCCAGCCGGCCGAGCGTCAGGCTCTGCACGATGATGGTGAAGGCGACGACGGCGTAGCAGGCGACCAGCAGCAGGTCGCGCTGCGGGTTGTCGGGCAGCGACAGGACCAGCGCCACGGCGATGCCGCCGCGCACCCCGCCCCAGGTCAGCACGGCGGTCGCCGCCGCCTTGCGCTGGCTGCGCAGATGGACGGCGACGACGGGCAAGACGCTGGCCAGCCGGGCCACCAGCGCCAGCAGCGGCGCCAGGACGGCCGCGGTCATCACCGGCGCCTGCCAGGACAGCACCACCGCCGCCTCCAGCCCGACCAGCATGAACAGGATGGCGTTCAGGATCGCGTCGACCATCGACCAGAAGGCCTTCATGATGAAGCCCGTCCGCTCCGACGAGACGTGGTGCCTGGCGGTGTTCCCGATCAGCAGCCCCGCCACCACGACCGCGATGGGGCCGGACAGGCCGAGCCGCTGGGCGAGGCTGTAGGTCGCCGCCGCCAGGGCCAGCGAGATCGACAGCTCCACCGCCGCGTCGTCCGCCCGGCTTTTCGCCCAGAAGGCCAGGGAGCCGGTCGCCAGCCCCAGCAGGACGCCGCCGCCCGCCTCCTTCACGATGTCCCAGGCAACGCCCAGCACCGTCACATCGGTGTCGGTCCCGGTGGCCAGCCCAAGCAGGAGGGCGAACAGCACCACCCCCATGCCGTCGTTGAACAGGCTCTCCCCCGCGATGGCGGTGCGCAGCCCCTCCGGCAGCGGCGCCTTGCGCAGCACGGCCAGCACCGCCACCGGGTCGGTCGGCGCCAGCGCCGCCCCCAGCACCAGACACCAGATCAGTGGCACCGGCTGGCCCATGGCGTCGAAGACCAGCCACATGCCGGTGCCCATGACGGCGGTCGAGATCACGACACCCAGAGTCGCCAGCAGCGCCACCGCCCAGCGCCGCCGCCACAGCGTACCGCTGTCCTGCTCCACCGCCCCGGCGAACAGCAGGAAGGCCAGGACACCCTCCAGCAGCGCTTCGGGCAGGTGGGCGCTGGTCACCAGCCGCTCCTCCCAGGCACGGATGTCGATGGCCGGCACCAGCGTCCCGACCACCGCCGTCGCGAAGGCGAAGCCGAAGGCCAGCAGGAACACCCCCGCCGTCGCCGGCAGGCCGAGCAGGCCGCGGCTGGCGAAGCTGAACAGCGCCGCCAGGGTCAGCAGGAGGGACAGCAACTCGAAGGTGCCCATGAACGTCCGGCGGCTTGGGAGAGACAAGCCATGCCAACAGGGCGTCCGCCGCGATCCTCTCGCGCGTCAGCCCTCCGGGGCGTCCAGCCCCTCCAGGATCGCCGGGGTGAAGGCGGCCCGCCAGCCCTCCCGGTGCCGGATGTCGCCGAAGGCGGGCAGCACCAGCTCCGCCCCCGTGGCGTCCACCAGCGCCGTCAACTGGCGCAGCGTGGGATGGACGTTCCAGCGCAGATACCGCGCGCGCCCCGCGTCGACCAGGGTCCGCGACGGCGTGCCCGCCGCGAGGTAGCCGGTGAAGATGATTTCGGGACCACTTGGCTCCGGCCCATCCACCCCACCCCAGCGCTCCACCAGCTCCGCGGCGGTGCCGCTGGTCGCGTTGGGACCGGCGGCGAAGGTCACGTCGCGTGGATCGCCCGGCGCCTTGGCGCGGTCGAGCAGCCGGCGCAGACGTTCCTCCACGCCGGGCCGCAGGGCGGTGTCGGCCTCCGCCAGCAGATGGGCGATGGCGGCGCGGTGGGCGTCGTCGATGGCCGGAACCACGCCATGCTCCAGCGCCCACAGAGCCATCTCCGGCCCGCGCCCGTCCGCCGCCACGGGGAACAGAGCGCCACCCGCGTGGAGGAAGGGCTTCAGCGCAGCCAGCCGTTCCACCTGCGGGGTGTCGTCCAGCCCGTAGGAGGCGTCGAGGATCACCCGCCGCGCCGGCGGCGGCGGGTCGAAGGGGAACAGGGCCGATTCGTCGGAATGGTCGCCCATGTAGAGAATTCCGCCGTCCTCCGTGCCCAGGTGGATCCACACGCCGCCCGGCGCGTGGCCGGACCGCCCTGTGGTCACCGGCACGCCCTGGATCCCCACCGTTCCGCGCACCGGCAGCGGCAGGGCCGCCACGGTCGGCGGCAGGAGGCGTGCGGCCAGTG
>NZ_WHOR01000098.1:0-19551 GCF_013340925.1 Azospirillum formosense | reverse complement strand
CGGGGGGTGTGAGTGACGTGGCGGGGGGGGACGTGGTGCGGACGGATGAGCGCGTTGTGGTAGTTTTTTTGTTAAAGAATGGGGCGCCCGCGGAGCTCTACACAGAGTGGATCGTCGGCAGCGTCGGATGTTTATAAGAGACAGGCTATCTGGAGCGGGTCGGCGCGAGCGGCGCCCTGAGCGAACTGCGCCCCGCCGCCTTTCCCTTCCTCGACCTCAACAGCGGTGAGCGATGGTGCCTGCGGCCCGGCGGGCTGTGGCTGTTCGACACGGCGCGCCGCGTGCCGGGAAGCCGGCCCGCCGAATACCTCGCCGCGCTGCGCACCCTGACCGCCGGCCCCGAGGCGACGGTGGCCGACGCCCTGCCCCCCGGCGGACCGCTCTACGAGCGTCTGTGGCGGCCGCTGGCCGTGTCGGTGATGAACGGGGCGCCGGAGCGGGTGTCCGCCCGCCTGTTCGGGGCCGTGCTGCGGGAAACGCTGCTGCGCGGCGAGGCCGCCTGCCGCCCCCTGTTCGCCGAGAAGGGCCTATCCGCCGCCCTGGTCGATCCGGCGGTGGCGTGGCTGAAACGGCACGGCGCCGAGCTGCGCACCGGAACGCGGGTGGATGGGCTGGAACGCGCAGGCGACCGCATCGCCTCCCTGTCGGTGGAAGGGGAGCACATCCCGCTTGGCGGCGATGACGCGGTGGTCCTGGCGGTCCCGGCCTGGATCGCCGGGCGCCTGCTTCCCGAGGCTGTGTCCGTCCCCGCTGCTGGCCGGGCCATCGTCAACGCCCACTTCCGCCTGCCCGCCGCAGCGATGGAGTTGCCGGGCGGCCTGCCCTTCCTGGGACTGGTCGGCGGCACGGCGGATTGGCTGTTCCGGCGCGGCGACGTGCTGTCGGTGACGGTCAGCGACGCCGATGCGCTCGCCGTCCTGCCTGCCGACGCGGTCGCCGCCACGCTGTGGCGCGACGTGGCGAAGGCGTTGGGCACGCCCGGCGCGGCCCTGCCGCCGCACCGAATCATCAAGGAGCGCCGGGCGACTCCGGAACAGTCCCCTGTCCATGCGGCGAATCGCCCCGGCCCACGAACCAGCCTGCGGAACCTCGTTCTGGCCGGCGATTGGACGAACATGGGGCTTCCGGCGACACTCGAAGGTGCGGTTCGCTCCGGCGAGTTCGCCGCACGCGCGGTCCTGACCGCTAGGATTACCACCTTTTCGCGCCTCGGCCTTTTTCCAGCCTTCACTTTGCCGCGCCGCGGGCCTATTTGAGCGGACGGAGGTGCCGTGCCGCCAAGGCGCGGGCCGAGATGGGACAATCCAAGAAGAGAGGGTAACTCAATGGCGTTCGAACTGCCGCCGCTCCCGTATGGCTATGATGCTCTGCAGCCGTTCATGTCGTCGGAGACGCTGCACCTGCACCACGACAAGCACCACCAGACCTACGTCACCAACCTCAACAACCTGACGAAGGACAGCCCGCTGGCCGACGCCAGCCTGGAAGACGTCATCAAGCAGAGCTACGGCGACGCCTCCAAGCAGGGCCTCTTCAACAACGCCGGCCAGGTGTGGAACCACACCTTCTACTGGCAGAGCATGAAGAAGAACGGTGGCGGCGCCATTCCGGGTGAGCTGGAGAAGCGCCTGATCGCCGACTTCGGCAGCGTCGACAAGTTCAAGGAAGAGTTCTCGAACGCCGCCATCACCCAGTTCGGCTCGGGCTGGGCGTGGCTGTACATCGACGGCGGCAAGCTGAAGGTCACCAAGACCTCCAACGCCGACACCCCGCTGGCCCAGGGCCACTTCCCGCTGCTGACCGCCGACGTGTGGGAGCACGCCTACTACGTCGACTACCAGAACCGCCGCGCGGACTTCGTGAAGGCGTTCCTGGAGAGCCTGGTGAACTGGGAGTTCGTGGCCGAGCGCCTGTCGAAGGCCCCGGCCTGATCCCTTATCGGATCGCCAGAACGGAAAAGGCCCCCGATCGGGGGCCTTTTTTGTTGGTCTCTTCCGGTCGGGCTTCCGACCCGGATCACACCGGAAGCAGCGCCGCCCCAACCCGCCGCCCTTCGGCCAGCAGGACGTTGTAGGTGCGGCAGGCCGCCCCGGTGTCCATCACCTCAACCACCAGACCGGCGTCGCGCAGGCTCTGGCGCAGCGCCTTGGGCAGGAGTTGCATCCGGGTGCCGGATCCGAGCAGGAGAAACTCCACCCGCGGCTCCGCCCCGATGACCGGGGCGAAGTCCTCCGCCGTCAAGGCGGCGAAGTCCTGGGGACGCCAGGGCTCCGTGCGGTCGGGAAGCACCACGACGGCCCCGGTGCGCCATTGCCCGGATACGCAGAACTGCCCTTCCCCGTAACCGTCGATGACCTGCCGGTCCGACGGGATGATCGGCGTGATGTCCGTCATCTCTTGTCCGTTTCCTGTTCTTGTCGATCAGGGCGTCGGGTTGGCGGCCGGGGCCGCGCTCTCCGCCGGCGCGTTGCGGCGCAGCCGGTTCTCGCCCAGGAACAGCAAGATGGGGGCGGCGATGAAGATGGACGAGGAGGTCGCCAGGAAAATGCCGAAGATCAGCACGATGCCGAAGTCCTGCAACGCCTCGCCGCCGAAGAAGGCCAGCGGCAGGATTGACAGCAGCGTCGACATGGAGGTGCCCAGCGTGCGGTTCAGCGTTTCGTTGATCGAGCGATCGATCAGCTCGCGCAGCGGCATCTTCTTGTAGATGCGCAGGTTCTCGCGCATGCGATCATAGACCACGACCTTGTCGTTGGTCGAGTAGCCCATGATCGTCAGGATCGCCGCGATGGCCGTCAGATTGAACTGCATCCCGGTGATCGCGTAGAAGCCGACCACCTTCGTCACGTCCAACAGCAGCGTCACGATGGCGCCGAAGCCGAACTGCCATTCGAAGCGGAACCAGATGTAGACGAGCATCGCCAGCAGCGCGAGGCCGAGCGCCAGCATGCCGTTGAAGAACAGCTCGCCGCTGACCGACGCGCCGACCGCCTCGACGCGGCGCACGGTGGTGCCGGGAATCTCCTGGGCGAGCGTGGCCCTCACCTTGTCGGCGGCCACCTGCTGGGCCGCGTCGTCGCCCGGCTGGCGTTCCAAGCGGATCAGCACGTCCTGGGGCGAGCCGAACTCCTGCAACGCCACCTGCCCCATGTTGAGCTGGGTCAGCGTGTGGCGCAGCGAGGCGAAGTCGGCGGCCTGCGGCGTGCGCGCCTCGATGACGATGCCGCCGCGGAAGTCGATGCCGTAGTTCAGGCCGGGATAGAAGAACAGCACCACCGACGCGATCGACAGGAACGCCGACACGATCAGGCCGGCGTGTCGCCCGCGCATGAACTGGATGTTGGTGTTGTCAGGGACCAGACGAAGCCGGAACATGGGAATGACCTCTTACACCGGCAGGGCGGCCGGCCGCGTCTTGCGCAGCCAACTGACCATCATGAGACGCACGAGCACGGTGGCCGTGAACAGCGAAATCAGGATGCCGAAAGTGATGGTGACGGCGAAGCCCTTGATCGCGCCGGTGCCCAGCACGAACAGGATGGCCATCTTGATGGCGGTGGTCAGGTTGGCGTCCACGATGGTGGAGTAGGCGCGGCTGAAGCCGGCCTCGACCGAGCCGAAGACGCCGCGGCCCTTCTTCGTTTCCTCGCGGATGCGCTCGTTGATCAGGATGTTGGCGTCGACCGCCAGACCGAGCGACAGGAGGACGCCGGCGATGCCCGGCAGCGTCAGCGTCGCCTGGAGCAGCGACAGCGCGGCCAGCGTCAGAACGGTGTTGACCAGCAGCGCGAAGCAGGCGAAAGCCCCGAACAGGCCGTAGGCGGCGATCATGTAGGCGCAGACCAGCACGAAGCCGATGCCCACCGACATCAGGCCGGCGCGGATCGAATCGGCGCCGAGGTCAGGGCCGACCGTGCGCTCCTCGATCACCTTCAGCGGGGCCGGCAGCGCGCCGGCGCGCAGCAGGACGGCGAGGTCGTTGGCGTCGGCGGCGGTGAAGCTGCCGCTGATCTGGCCGCGTCCGCCGGTGATCGGCTCGCGGATCACCGGGGCGCTGATGACCTTGTTGTCGAGCACGATGGCGAAGGGCCGGCCGACGTTGGCGCGGGTCACGTCGGCGAAGCGGCGGGCGCCGATGCTGTCGAATTCGAAATTGACCACCCATTCGCCGGTCTGCGGGTTGCTGCCCGCGGTGGCGTTGGTCAGGTTGGCGCCGTCCACCTCGACCTTCTTGCGGATGACGTAGGCGCTCTGCGCCCGCCCGCCTTCTGCCGAGGGAAGGATGTCGGTGCCCGGAGGGGCGCGGCCGGCGCTCGGGTCGGCGTTCATGTCGACCAGACGGAAGGTCATCTTCGCGGTGGTGCCGAGCAGCCGCTTCACGCGGTCGGGGTCCTCGACGCCGGGAAGCTGGACCAGGATGCGGTCGGCGCCCTGTCGGGCGATGGTCGGCTCGTTGACGCCGGTCTCGTCGATGCGGCGCCGCACGATCTCGATGGACTGCTCGATGGCCTGGGTGGCGCGCTCGCGCAGGGCGATCTCGCTCAACCGGGCGGTGACGCTGCCGCCGCCGGAGGTGACCTCCAGATCCGGCTGGCCGCCGCCGAGCGGTCCGCCGCCGATGGTGTTGGCGAGCTGGCGCAGCGCCCGCACCGCCGTGTCGGCCTGCGCCGGGTCGCGGAGCTGCACGGTGATGCCGCGGTCGCCCGGGGTGATCGCCGTGTAGCCGACATTGTCGTTGCGGAGCTGGGTGCGCGCCGAATCGACCAGGCCTTCGACGCGGTCACGGATGACCGCGCCCATGTCCACCTCGAGCAGCAGGTGCGACCCGCCGCGCAGGTCGAGGCCGAGGTTGACGCGGTTGTGCGCGTACCAGTTCGGCAGGGCCGACAGCGTCTCGCGGCTGAAAAAATTCGGCAGCGTGAGGATGGTCCCGAGCACGCAGATCGCGACGATCAGAAAAATCTTCCAGCGCGGAAAATACAGCATTCGTAAACCAGTCCCGTTCGCTACCGGAGAACCGCGTTACTTGCGGTCCACGACCTTTTCTTCAGCCTTCTCGTCGGCGCTCTTGGCCGGCTCGGACTTCGACAGCACGAGGTTCACGGTGGAGCGCATGACGCGGACACGGACGTTCTCGGCGATCTCGACCTGAAGTTCGTCCTCCGGGCCCACCTTGGTGACGGTGCCGATGATGCCGCCGCCGGTCACCACGCGGTCGCCGCGACGGATGGACTCCAGCATGCCCTTGTGTTCCTTCATCTTCTTCTGCTGCGGACGGATCAGCAGGAAATAGAAGACGACGAAGATCAGGATCAGCGGCAGGAACTGCACGATCATGTCGGCCCCACCGGCGGCGGGCGCGGCGGTCTGTGCATAGGCCGTCGAAACGAACATCTGGAGGCTCCCTGTGGTTTGGTTCCGAAGGCGCAGCGGGCGCTCGCGGACGCGGCGACTATAACGGTCCGGGCCGTCGATGCAATGGAATAGGGGTACGCCCGCCGGGCTTCAAGGGCCGCGGCTGTCCATCACGGCAAAGAGAAGCAGGAAGCGGCGCACGCAGGGCGCCTCGACCGGCTCCACCCCGTGGAAGGAGCGGTCGGACGGCGCGTAGGCCAGCAGATGGTTCGGCAGGAAGGGCGCGGTGCCGGCCAGCTCGAAATCCGCGCGCGGGAACCGCTCGGTCGACCGTCCGGCGTTGGCGGTGAAGGATGGATCGCGCGGCCGGTACAGCGCCGTGCCGAGATCGGGACGGCTGCCATCCGCCGGCATGTAGAGCAGCATGGACAGGAAGGTGCCGAACACGTCGGTGTGGGGCAGCATGGCATGGCCCGCATGGTCCTCGACCAGCCGCGCGTAGACCGTGGCCGGCCGGCTTCCGATCGGCGTTTCCAGCTTGGCGGCGAGCGAGGGGAAGCGCGGCGCCAGCCGCCTCAGCGTCTCGGGCCCGAACAGGGAATCGCGGACCTCCCGCCAGACCGCACCGGCTTCCGGCTCCATCTCCCGCAGGTTGCGGTCGGTCAGGACCATCTGATAGCGCTGGGGCAGCGTGTCCATCTGCAGGAGGGCAAGCGCCTCGAACTTCGGCCACCGGGCGACGGCGCGGGCGTAGAGTTCCGCCGGCAAGGCGTCCGGCACCACCAGATGCGGAAAGGGGTCCTCGCGAAGGAGCGTCTCCTCCAGCCGCCGCAGCACATGTTCGGCGCTCTCCGCCGGCTTCGGGAGATCGGTGGAACGTTCTGCGTGCATGGCCGGCCCTCGGTTCGCGCTTGGCGCACCATAGCGGCGCGCACGCCTCCCCCGCAAGCGCGCCTCCTTGTCCGGCGGCGCGCCGGCGGGTTAGGGTCGGCGCAACGAAACCGGAAGAAACGCCTGCGAAGGAACACGATGTCGGACGCCCAATTGCTGCCCCTCCTCACCCGCATCGCTGAGGCCCTGGAACGGCTCGCCCCGCCGCCGCCGGGCCGGCTCGACCTCGGCGCCGCCGACGCTTTCGTCTGGCACGCCGACCCCGACCGGCTGGAGCCGGTGCCCATCGTCAACCGGGTTGAGATCGGCCTGCTGCGGGGCGTCGAACGGCAGCGCGACATCCTGCTGGACAACACCACCCGCTTCGCCACCGGCCTGCCCGCCAACAACGCCCTGCTCTGGGGCTCGCGCGGCATGGGCAAGAGCTCGCTGGTCAAGTCGGTGCACGCCGCCGTGGCGCAGGACCATCCCGGCACGCTGGCGCTGGTGGAGATCCACCGCGAGGACATCCCCACCCTGCCCCGCCTGCTCGCCCGGCTGAAGGACGAGCCGCGCCGCTTCATCCTGTTCTGCGACGACCTGTCCTTCGACCATGACGACGCGCATTACAAGTCGCTGAAGGCCGTGCTTGAGGGCGGGATCGAGGGGCGCCCGGAGAATGTGGTGTTCTACGCCACCTCCAACCGCCGCCACCTGATGCCGCGCGACATGATCGAGAATGAGCGTTCCACCGCCATCAACCCGGCGGAGGCGGTCGAGGAGAAGGTGTCGCTGTCCGACCGCTTCGGCCTGTGGCTGGGCTTCCACAACTGCGACCAGCCGACCTACTTCTCGATGATCGAGGGCTACGCCGCCCGCTTCGGGCTGGACATCCCGGCGGAGCAGCTGCGGGCCGAGGCCGTGGAATGGTCGGTGACCCGCGGCAGCCGCTCCGGCCGGGTGGCCTGGCAGTTCATCCAGGACCTGGCTGGCCGTCTGGAGAAGCCCCTTCGGTGACCCGCGGCTCCATGCGGTCGCGCGGGTCGACCGCCTGGCTGCCCTTGCGCAGTTCGAAATGAAGCTGCGGGCTCGTCACCGATCCGGTCTGACCGACCGTTCCGATGGCCTGCCCGCGCTTCACCGCCACGCCCCGCTCCACATCGATGCGGTCGAGATGGGCGTAGGCGGTGATGAAGCCGTCCGAATGCTTCACCAGCAGCAGGTTGCCGAAGCCGCGCAGTTCGTTGCCGGCGTAGGCGACCACGCCGTTGTCGGCGGCGACCACCGTCGTCCCCTTGCTGGCGGCGATGTTCAGGCCGTCGTTGTGCAGACCGTCCGGCTTCGGCCCGAAGGTCGAGATCACCTTCCCCTTCACCGGCCAGAGCAGCCGCCCGGTGGCGCGCTGCGGCGTCGCCTGCTCCACAGCCTTCGGCGGCGGGGGCGGAGCGGCGGCGACCTCCTGGGCTGGGGCCGCCGGTGGCGGCGGCGGGACCGGAGCGGCCTCGACGGCACGCGGCGCCGGCGTCGGTTCCGGGACGGCGGGCTTCTGGCCGGGGGGGCGCAGCGAGGTCGGGGCCTGCCCCGGTTGGTAAACGGGGGCGCCGGTCGTCCCATCCGGCGCGGCGGCCGGCTTGGCGCCGGGCACCGGCGCGAGGACGGTCGTGGTCTGTGACGGGCTGTCCACAGGAGCTGAGGTTGAAGCACCCGGCGGCGGCAGCTCCGCCGCCTGGATGGAGCCGCGCGACACCTGCTTGACCGGCGCCGCGGCAACCACGCCGCCGACCGCGGCCCCCGCGCCGGAGGACGGCGCCTGGGCCACCGCCGTGCCGCCCGGTGCGTCACCGCCCGGCAGGCGCAGCGGTTGCCCGGCCTGCACCGCGTAGGGTGCGGTCAGGCCGTTGAGGCGGGTCAGTTCGCTCATGTCCGCGCTGAACATGCGGGAGATGCCGTAGAGCGTGTCGCCGCGCTGGACGATGTACTGGCGCGACACCGGCAGGACGAGACGCTGGCCCACCTGCAACTGGTAGGGCGGCGACAGGTGGTTGACCTCCAGCAGGTCGCGCAGCGGCACGTTGTAGCGCCGCGACAGCGAATAGGCGGAGTCCCCGCGCTGCACGATCACCGCGCCGCCGATGGAATCCGGAGTGTTGGACACCGAGGTGACCGGCGCCAGATCGCCGGTGCGCTGCTGGCAGGCGGCGAGCAGCGGGATCACCGCCAGCGCCGCGAGGAGGGCGCGCCCAGACACGCCAAATGTCACGCCGAACGGGCCGGCTACTCCGTTCCTGGCGGAGACGGAGGGTCGGACAGCAACGGTACGAAGCGGACGGGCCACAAGTCCTCCCGTGTAAGACCGGTTTCGGTCCGCCGGATGCGGACGACCCGCTGGCCGCGGTAGTCGCCCCCCAGCGGGATGACCATGACACCACCAACGGCGAGCTGATCCGTCAAGTCCTTTGGCGCATCGGGGCCTCCGGCGGCCGTGACCAGTATGCGCTCGAACGGCGCCTGTTCGGGCCAGCCCTTCGTCCCGTCGCCGTGGCGGGTCGTGATGTTGTTCAGGCCCAGCGCCTGGAATCGCGCCTCCGCCTCGGTCAGCAGCGGGCGCAGCCGCTCGACGGTGTAGACCCGTCGGCACAGCCGCGACAAAACCGCCGCCTGATAGCCGGAGCCGGTGCCGATCTCCAGCACCGTCTGCCGCTCCCCCAGTTCCAGCGCCTGGGTCATCAGCGCCACGATCAGCGGCTGGCTGATGGTCTGGCCGAGATCGATGGGAAGCGCCGTGTCCTCCCACGCCTGATCCTGGAAGGGGTCGGGAACGAAGCGCTCGCGCGGGATCCGTTCGATCGCGGCCAGAACCCGGGTGTCGGTCACGCCGTTGCGGCGCAACGCCATCAGAAGCCGGATCTTGCGTGCCTCGACCGTCACATTCTATCCATTCACCTCTGAAACGACCTCATTCGAACGCGTGCCGCAGGGTCTGGAGCGTCGGCGTGTGCGTCAGGTCCAGATAGACCGGAGTCACCGAAATGCCGCCGTGGAAGACCACGTGGATGTCGGTGTCGGACGCCACATCGGCCTCGCCGCGAAGGGTCCCGATCCAGATATAGGGTTTGCCGCGCGGATCGACACGCTCCACCAGTTCGTCGCCGATCTTGCGTTTGCCGTGGCGGACGACCTGGATGCCGGTCACCCGGTCCGCCGGGCAGGCCGGGAAGTTCACGTTGAGCAGAACGTATTTCGGCCAGGGCGTGGAGACCGCCTTGCGGATCACCTCCGCCCCCCAGCGCTCCGCCGCCGACCAGTCGATCTGGGCGCGGTTCTCATAGTGCTGGCTGAGCGCGATGGCCGGGACACCCAGCAGGGTCGCCTCCATGGCCGCCGCGATGGTGCCCGAGTAGGTGACGTCCTCACCGATGTTGGAGCCCTGGTTGACGCCGGACAGGACCAGCGTCGGGCGGGCGTCCTTCATGATGTGGTTGACGGCCAGTAGGACGCAGTCGGTCGGCGTGCCGTCCACCGTGTAGCGCCGCTCGTCCAGCTGGCGCAGCCGCAGCGGCCGGTTGATGGTCAGCGAATGGCTGGCCGCCGACTGCTCCATCTCCGGCGCCACCACCCACACGTCGTCGGAGATGGAGCGGGCGATGGCCTCCAGGACCTTCAGGCCCGGCGCGTGGATGCCGTCGTCGTTGGTGACGAGGATTCGCGCGTTCGACAGGTCGAGGGGGAGATCGAACATCAGGCGGTGATCCTTTCCAGCCCGCGCATGTAGGGCCGGAGCGCTTCGGGAACCAGGATGGAGCCGTCGGGCTGCTGGTAGTTCTCCAGCACCGCGATCAGGCAGCGCCCCACCGCCACGCCCGAGCCGTTCAGCGTGTGGACGAACTGCGTCTGCTTCTCGCCCTTCGGACGGCAGCGCGCCTTCATGCGGCGCGCCTGGAAGTCACCGCAGTTCGAGCAGCTCGAAATCTCGCGGTACATGTTCTGGCCGGGCAGCCAGACCTCGATGTCATAGGTCTTCTGTGCCGAGAAGCCCATGTCGCCGGTGCACAGCGTGACCACGCGGTAGGGCAGCCCCAGCCGCTGCAGGATGGTCTCGGCGCACTGGGTCATGCGCTGGTGCTCCGCCTCCGACTGGTCCGGGGCGGTGACGCTGACCATCTCGACCTTCCAGAACTGGTGCTGGCGGATCATGCCGCGGGTATCCCGCCCGGCCGACCCGGCCTCGGCGCGGAAGCAGGGGGTCAGCGCGGTGTAGCGGTGGGGCAGTTCCTCCGTCGCCACGATCTGGTCGTTGACGAGGTTGGTCAGCGGCACTTCGGAGGTCGGGATCAGATAGTGATCGCCCGTGCGGAACAGGTCCTCCTCGAACTTCGGAAGCTGGCCGGTGCCGAACAGGGCGTTGTCGCGGACCATCAGCGGCGGCGCGATCTCGGTGTAGCCGTGCTCGCCGGTGTGGATGTCCAGCATGAAGTCGGCGAGCGCGCGCTCCAGCCGGGCCAGACCGCCCTTCAGAACGGTGAAGCGGGCGCCCGACATGCGCGACGCCGCCTCGAAATCCATCAGGCCCAGCGCTTCGCCCAGCTCGAAATGCTGCTTGGCGCCGGCGATGGCCTTCGGCTCGCCCCAGCGGCGGATTTCGACGTTGGCGGTCTCGTCGGGGCCTTCCGGCACATCGTCGGCGGGCAGGTTGGGGATGGAGGCGAGCAGGCTGTCCAACTCGGCGCCCAGCGCCTTCTCCTCCGCCTCGACCTGGGGCAGACGCTCCTTGAGCTGTGCCATCTCGTCCATCAGCGGCTGGGCATCGCGGCCCTCCCGCTTGGCGAGGCCGATCTCCTTGGCCGCCTCGTTGCGGCGCGCCTGCATCTCCTGCAACTGGGTCTGCGCGGCGCGGCGGCGCGAATCGAGGTCCAGCACCGTCGGCGACATCGGCTCAAGACCCCGGCGGGCGAGGCCGCGGTCGAAGGATTCGGGGTTCTCACGGATGGCGCGAAGGTCGTGCATGGCTCACGGCGATACGGAATGGGTGGGAGGCTGGTTATAGTCCGACGCCGGGTGAAGGTCCAGTGGTGGCGCCGCACCGACGGAAAAGACCCTGAAATGATTGGTGTCCTATACTTATCGGTGGCGCCGGGAATGCGAATGCGTGCAGAACCCCGAAATCGACCGCTGCCCTCCCCACTTCGGACATGATCCTCGACACCCGCACCCTCGTCATCGTCCTGGTGGGCATCGGCGCTCTGCTGTCCATCGCCGCCTTCCTGGCCTGGAGGGCGCACCGCCACATCACGGCGCTGGCCTATTGGGCCGGAGGAGCGCTGCTCGGCACCGTCGGGATGGCCATGGTCACCGCTTACGGGGCCTGGCCGCCCGCCGCCGTCGTACCGCTGAGCAACGCCCTGGTGGCCGCCACCTACATCCTGAATTGGTTCGGCGTGCGCAGCTTCGCCGGACGGTCCGTCCCCTGGCGCTTCGGGATGGCGCTGCTCGCCGTGCTGACCGCGGGCATCGCGTGGTTCGTGGTGGCAACCAACGACGTGACGGCGCGCGTCCTGATCATGTCCGCCGGGATCACCGGCCTGTCGCTGCTGGCGGCCCTGGAGCTGTGGTGGACGGGGACGGCGGACCGGCCGAGGCGGGCGCAACGGGTCACCGCCCTGATATTCCTTGCCCATGCCCTGTTTGTGGCCGGGCGCGCCGTGCTGACCGCCTGGGGTGGGCCGTTGGACAGCATCCTGACATCCAACTTGGTGCAGAGCGCCGGATTCCTGGAGGCCATCCTGGCGGTCACAGGCTGGGGATTCGGCTTCCTGGCCATGACCAGCGAGAAGCTTCAGGCCGATCTGGACCGCATCGGCACCATCGACCCGCTGACCGGCGCCTACAACCGCCGGGCCTTCCTGAAGCACGCCGAGCGGGAGTTGCTGCGGGCGGAACGCAACGGGGCGCCGCTCACCCTGCTGCTGCTCGACCTCGACCGCTTCAAGCGGGTCAACGATACCTTCGGCCATCTCGCCGGCGACGCGCTTCTCCGGCTTTTCTCCGAGACCGTCACGGCGCGTCTGCGCCGCACCGACCTGTTCGGGCGCTATGGCGGGGAGGAATTCTGCCTGCTGCTTCCCGACACCGACCGCACCGGGGCGGCGGTGTTGGCGGAGGCGCTGCGGCGCGATGTGGCGGCGCGGTCGCTGCCCTTCCAGGGCCACGAGATCGCCGCCAGCGTCAGCATCGGCATTGCCGCCTGCCGCAGCGGCGAGGATCTCGACGCGGCGCTCGCCGCCGCCGACCTGGCCCTCTACCGGGCCAAGCGGAACGGCCGCAATCAGGTGATGGTCGCCGAGGCGGCCAACTGAACCTACGGGGTGTGGGCGGAGCGGCTTACGCCTGCTCCGCTTCCGTCTCTTCGGCGTCGCCGCGCGTCTTCTCGATGCGGCGGCCGATCAGGATCGACACCTCGTAGAGCGCCAGCAGCGGGATGGCCAGGCCGACTTGGCTGATGACGTCCGGCGGTGTCAGGACCGCCGCGACGACGAACACGAACACGATGGCGTAGCGCCGCTTCGCGGCCAGCGTCTCCGTCGTCAGCAGCCCGGCGCGGATCAGCAGCGTCAAAAGGACCGGAAGCTGGAAGGCCAGACCGAAGGCGAAGATCAGGTGCATCACGAGGCCGAGATACTCGCTGACGCGGGCCTCGAACTCGATCGGCAGGGCGCCGGCGTCCATGCCCGGGTGGAATTCGAACCCCAGGAAGAAGCGCCAGGCCAGCGGGAAGATGAAGTAGTAGACCATCGCCCCGC
Organism: Azospirillum formosense; assembly: GCF_013340925.1. Classification (GTDB taxonomy): domain Bacteria; phylum Pseudomonadota; class Alphaproteobacteria; order Azospirillales; family Azospirillaceae; genus Azospirillum; species Azospirillum formosense. Next base: position 6,529 of record NZ_WHOR01000098.1, on the reverse strand, counting down.
CCAGGAAGAACAGGATCGGGGTGGCCACCAGGAAGGGCAGGAAGGCCTTGCGCTCGTGCTTGTAGAGGCCGGGCGCGACGAACATCCAGATCTGGCTGGCGACGATGGGGAAGGACAGGAAGCAGCCGGCCCAGAAGGCCACCTTCACGTAGGTAAAGAAGGCTTCGGTCAGGCCGGTGTAGATCATCCGCCGCCCCTGCCCGGCCAGGATGTCGGCCAGGGGCTGGACGAGGAAGTTGTAGATGCGGTCCGAGAAGGCGTAGCAGACGAAGAAGGCGATCAGGATCGCCAGCGTCGCGTACATCAGCCGGTTGCGCAGCTCGACCAGATGGTCGATCAGCGGCATCTTGCTTTCTTCAAGCTCGTCGTCGGTCTCGCCGGTCATGCGCGTTTCGCCGGACACTGGATCACGCCTGCTTGTTCGTGGTTGCCGCCGCAGCGGAGTCGGCGGAGGCCGGAACCGGCGGCTGGGCCGGGGCCGGGACGAACTCCGCGGGCGGAGCCGGAGGAAGCGGGGCCGTGACCGGCGGTTCGGTCGCCGGCTGCGGCTGGGCCGCCGTCACCTGTGGCGATCCGACGGCAGGCACGGGAGAAGCGGCCGTCGGGGTCGGGCCATCCTCCGGCGGGCTGCCGTGATAGCCGTCGGCCCCGAGGTTGGCCCCCACGTCGAAGGCGCCCTTCAGTTCCCCCTTCGGATCGATCGTGTTCTCGACCATCTTCTGGAGGTTCGTGTCGCGGACCTTCAGGGCCTCCTTGCGAAGCTCGTCAAGCTCGGCCTCGCGCATCATGTCGTCGATGTGGCCCTGAAAGTCGCGCGCGACGAGGCGCGCCTTCTTCACCCATTTTCCCAGGGTGTAGATGGCCTTGGGCAGGTCCTTCGGGCCGATCACCACGAGGGCGATGACCGCGATGACCATCAGTTCCGACCATGCGATGTCGAACATGGCTCCTCAGCCTTTCGAAGCGGCGCGGGAATGAAGGGCGCCGGACGGTCAGGTGCGGGCCGTCTCGTCCTTCTTCACGCCGGGGTCGGCGGCGGGCGGAACCGGGGCGGGCGGAACCGGATGGACCGAGGACACCGGTTGGGCCGGAGGAACCGGCTGGTTCGGCAGGACCTTGGAGTCGGCGCCCGCAGCGTTACCCTCTTCCTCGTCCTTCAGGCCGGCCTTGAAGTTCTTGATGCCCTTGGCGAGGTCGCCCATGACCTTCGGCAGCTTGCCGGCGCCGAACAGGAGCAGGACGATCAGAAGGACGATGACCCAATGCCAGACGCTGGAGAATCCCATGACACACGTTTCCTGAACAGGCAGCCCAATGGCGGGGCGGCACTATGGCAGAAAGGTTCCCCTCCCGCAACGATCGGTCGGGCGAAACCGCTCAAACGACTAAGTGGGTGCACCGGCTGGAAAAACGAAGGCCTGACACAGGTCCATGCACACCGAAACGTGACTTTGTTCGGCGGGCAGGAACTGGCCCGGCATGCGGGAGTGCAGATGCACCGACCCGCCCTTCCCGTCCGGCACGTCGAGATGGACCAGGCTGGTGCGGCCCAGCAGGCGCGCCGCCATCACGCGGGCCAGAACCGGCAGGTCCCCAACGGGAACCGTGGCGGCGGGCTGGGCGGACAGCTTCAGCGCTTCCGGTCGGATCAGCACCTCGACGGCGGTGCCGTCGGCGAGTTCCGTCGGGATCGGGCCGACCGGCGTGTCCACCGCCCCGCCCTGCACGACGCCCGCCAGCCGGTTGACCTCGCCGAAGAACTCGGCGGCGAAGGCGTTGACCGGGCGGGTGTAGAGGTCCACCGGGTTGCCGACCTGAACAACCTTGCCGGCGCGCATCAGCGCGATGCGGTCGGCCAGGAACATCGCCTCCTCCGGGTCGTGGGTGACCAGCATGGTCGCCGCACCGTTCTGCTTCAGCACATGCAGCGTCTCGTCGCGCACCTGCTCGCGCAGCCGGGCGTCCAGGCCCGAGAAGGGCTCGTCGAGAAGCAGGACCGCCGGATTCGGGGCGAGCGCGCGGGCGAGCGCCACGCGCTGCTGCTGGCCGCCGGAGAGGTGGTGCGGGAAGGAATCAGCGTAGCTGGCCATGCCGACCTGCCCCAGCGATTCCAACGCGCGCTTGCGCTGCGTCTCGCCGGACAGGGCAGTCAGGCCGAAGCGCACATTGTCGAGCACCGACAGGTGCGGGAACAGCGCGTAATCCTGGAAGACGAGGCCGACGCCGCGGCGTTCCGGCGGCACCGCGCCGCGCTCGTCGGCGACCACCGTGCCGCCGATCCGGACGGAGCCGGTCTGCACCGCCTCCAGCCCCGCCGCGATGCGCAGCAGCGAGGACTTGCCGCAGCCCGACGGGCCGCACAGGCAGACGATCTCCCCCGCCCCGATGGTCACGCTGACGTCGTTCACGGCGACGACACGCCCGTAGCGGTGGGTGACGCCGTTCAGCGCCAGGGCCTCCACCGCGATGGCGGCGCCGCCGCCTTGCGGGCCGGAGGCATCGAGATGCCGCCCGTTGGCCGGGAGCGTGACCGGCGCGGCCTCGCAGGGCGCGCCCTGCCGCGGGTCGGTCCCGCGGCTGAACAGGGCCGACGCCTTATCCCGCAGCGCGGTGCGCAGGCGGGCCGGGCGCGGTTCGGAAACGGCGTCTCCGGCGGCGGAGAGAGAACGGGCATCGGTGACGGACGGACGATCCATGGCAGTCCCAGTCTATGGCGGTCCCAGTCTGAAGCGGCCCGGGGGTCGTTTGATGGCGGTCGATTGACCTTAGTACCGGCGCGCCGACCCTGATGCAAATGGTTCTTATTTTCGAGCGTTTCGCTCAGGTATCGGAATCGTCAGCGTTTTCCGATGGTTCCGCGTCCTCCAGACCAGCGCCGCCGATGCCCAGCAGCACGGGCCGCGAATCGAGCAGGCCGGCGGCGCGCAGGTCCTCCACGCCGGGCAGGTCGCGCAGCGTCTCCAGCCCGAAATGGTCGAGGAAATGGTCGGTGGTGATCCAGGTCAGCGGGCGCCCCGGCGTCTCGCGGCGGCGGCCCGGCCGGATCCAGCCGTTCTCCATCAGTATGTCCAGCGTGCCCTTGCTGGTCGCCACGCCGCGGATCGCCTCGATCTCGGCGCGGGTCACCGGCTGGTGGTAGGCGATGATCGCCAGCGTCTCGATGGCGGCGCGGGACAGCTTCTTGGAGACTTCCTCCTCCTGACGCAGCAGCGGGGCGAGATCCAGCGCCGTGCGGAAGGACCAGCCGGCCCCGGTGCGGATCAGATTCACCCCGCGCGCCGCGTAATGGACGCGCAGTTCCTCCAGCAGCGCCCGCACGTCGGCGTCGCGGCTCAGCCGCCGGCCCAGCGTCTCCTCGTCCAGCGGATCGGCGGAGGCGAACAGCAGCGCTTCCAGAAGCCGCAGGTCGCGCAACCGCCGCTCGACCTCCTCCGGGTTCTCGATCTCCTGGATCATGCCGTCGGGTCCGCTCATTCCTCGTCGCCCTGCTCATGCTGGTGCTCATGCCGGCGCGATGCCCGGCGGACGTAGATGGGGGAAAAGGCGCCGTCCTGGCGAAGCTCCACGCGGCCGGCCTTGGCCAGCTCCAGCGTCGCCGCGAAGTGGGCGGCCAGCGCCGAGCGGGTCAGCAGGCCGCCGCGCACGCCGTCCGGCAGGAAGCTCGACAGGGTGGCCCAGTCCGGCATGCGGCCGAGCAGCTCGGACAGCCGGCGCACCGCGTCCTCCAACGAATAGAGGCGCACCGGCTCGATGTGCAGGACGCCGCCCTCCTGCCGCTTCTTGTGCTCGCCATAGGCCTTCAGCAGGTCGTAGAGCGTGACCTGGAAGACCGACTTGCGCAGGATGTCGAGGTCCTCCGGGGCGCCACGGGCGAAACGGTCAACCCCGAGCTGCGGGCGGGCGAACAGCTTGGCCGCCGCCCCCTTCATCGCCTCCAGCCGCTGGAGCTGGAAGGCCAGCGCCGCCGCCATGTCCTCGCCCGACGGCTCCTCGTCCTCGACCTCGGGGATCAGCAGGCGGGACTTCAGGTAGGCCAGCCACGCCGCCATGACGAGATAATCCGCCGCCAGCTCCAGCCGCACCTTCCGCGCCTCGGCGATGAAGGCGAGATACTGGTCGGCGAGCTGGAGGATGGAGATCTTCGTCAGGTCCACCTTCTGCTCGCGCCCCAGCGCCAGCAGCATGTCGAGCGGCCCCTCGAACCCGTCCAGGACGAGGACGAGCTGCTCCGCCGGGCTGGCCGCCTCACTCTGGTCTTCCGGCTCCGGGGGCTTTGGGGCGACCATGCCGTCAGTTGCCGCTGAGGATGCGGATCAGGTCGATCATGTAGTCGATCGGCGGGCCGAGCACCCAGGAGAAGACGCTGAGATCCATGCCGAGCTCCCGCCCGATGAAGGGCAGCAGGAAGAAGGCGCCGATCAGGATCAGCATGCCGTACTTCTCCAGCCGGGCCAGCGGGAAGGCCAGCGCGTCGGGCAGGATGCCGACCGCCACGCGCCCGCCGTCGAGCGGCGGCAGCGGGATCATGTTGAAGACCATCAGCACGACGTTGACCAGGACCGACACCTCCAGCGCGGCGCGGATCCACATCTCGGTCGCCCCGCCCTGCGGGCTGGTGAAGCCCCAGATGATCGCGGAGACCAGCGCCAGGACGAAATTCACCCCCGGCCCGGCCAGCGCCACCCACACCATGTCGCGGCGCGGGTGGTTCAGACGCCCGAAATTCACCGGCACCGGCTTGGCCCAGCCGAAGACGAAGCCGGTGGTGAAATACATCACCGCCGGCAGCACCACCGTGCCCAGGGGGTCGATGTGGCGGAGCGGATTCAGCGTCACCCGGCCCAGCCGCCACGCCGTGTCGTCGCCGCGCCACATCGCCACGAAGCCGTGCGCCGCCTCGTGCATCGTGATGGCAAGGATCGCGGGGATGGCGACCGCAAAGATCATCGGTATGCGGTCGATCAGACCTTCCAGCACGCCCGTCTCTCCCGTTGCGCCCCCCGGATTCGCCGGGGAAGCCTGAGCATGGCTCTAAACCTGGGGAGTTCCCAGCAATTCCGCCAGACGCGCCCGCAGCTCGCCGGCGTCCACCGGCTGCGCCGGGCCGCGCAGCGCCTCGGCCCGCTCCCAGCGGCGAACGGCTGCGCCGCTCATCGCCGGAACGCCCTCGGCCACCGCCACCATCTCCTCCATCACGCCGTTGCAATGGAGCACGACGTCCAACCCGGCCGCCAGGACCGCCTCCGCCCGGCCGCGCATGCCACCGACCAGCGCACCCATCGAGAGGTCGTCGCTGAACAGCAGCCCGTCGAAGCCGATGGGGGCGCCGCGCACCACGTCGCGCACCACGACGGCCGAGGTGCTGGCCGGCCGGTCCGGGTCGATGGCCTTCAGCACCACATGGGCGACCATGCCGAGCGGCATGTCGGCCAGGGCGCGGAAGGGCGCGAAGTCGGTGGCCTCCAGCGCCGCGCGCGGGGCGTCCACCACCGGCAGCTCGGCGTGGCTGTCGGCGAAGGCCCGGCCATGGCCGGGCAGATGCTTGACGACCGGCAGCACGCCGCCGGCCATCAGCCCCTCGCAGGTCGCCCGCGCCAGATCGGCCACGCGGGCCGGATCGCCGCAGAAGGCGCGGTCGCCGATAATGTCGTGGGCGCCTTCCACCGGCACGTCGCAGACCGGGGCGCAATCCACCGTCACGCCGCAGTCCGCCAGCATCAGCGCCAGCAACCGTGCGTTGATCCGGGCGGCCTCCCGCCCGGCGGCGGCGTCGCGGGCCGCAAGGTCGCCGAACGCGCGCATCGGCGGGAAGGCCGGCCAATGCGGCGGGCGCATGCGGGCCACCCGCCCACCCTCCTGGTCGATCAGCACGGGCGCGTCGGCGCGCCCCACCGCCGCGCGCATTTCCGCCACCAGCGCGCGGACCTGCTCCGGCGTGTCGCAGTTGCGCCGGAACAGGATGAAGCCCAGCGGATCGGCGTCGCGGAAGAAGGCGCGCTCGTCAGCGGTCAAGGCAGTGCCGGCGGCGCCGAACACCACGGCGCGATGGCGCGCGCGACGGGGTCCGGACGCGTTTCGGGCGTTCGGCAAAGCCGGATCAGGGACGGACAACCACACACCCCACATTCTGGGACTTGAGCTGGGCGCAGACCGACTTGGCGCGCTCCTCGTCGAGGCCGACGCCCTGGATGCGGTAGAAGATGCCCTTCTCGCCCAGATCGGCCTTGGCGACCTGCATCGACAGCCCGCCGAGCGCCGCGCCGTAGCGGCTGGACAGGCGCTTCCATTCCGTCGAGGCCTCGGCCTCGCTGCGCACCGAGGCGAGCTGGACACGCCAGTTCCCCCCACCCGACGCCTTGGCCGGAGCGGGTGCCGGTTGCGGCGCCGGTTGCGGCGTCGGAGCGGCGGCCACCGGCGGCGCCGGCTGCGGCTTTGGCGCCGCGACGGGCGCCGCCGGAGCCGGCTTGGCCGCGGGCGGGGGGGGCCGCCTGGGGGGCCGCGGCGGCGGGTGCGGGTGCCGGCCGCGGCG
>NZ_WHOR01000097.1:0-19655 GCF_013340925.1 Azospirillum formosense | reverse complement strand
CCCCCGCCCCACCGCGCGGACCGGCACCGTCCCCCCCGCAAACGCCGCCCCGCAAGTCACCGCCGGCACGACGGCGCTGGCGACGGTGAAGGGCGTCGCCGTGGCGGTCACCGGCCTGTCGGTGTCCGACATCGACGCCGGCGCGCTGCCGATGCTGGTGACGCTGACCGCCGGCCACGGCACATTGACCCTGGCCGGCGCCGGATGGGACGCCGTCATCACCGGCAACGGAACCGACACCGTCACCATCCGCGCGACGCTCGCCACCATCAACGGGCTGCTCGGCGCCGCCAACGGGCTCCTCTACACGGCAAGCGCCTACACCGGGGCCGACGCCATCCGGATCGTCGTGGACGATCTCGGCAACGGCGGGTCCGGCGGGCCGCTGACCGCGACCGCCACCATCGGAGTCACCGTGGCGCCGCCCAACGCCTCCCCCGTCCTGATCGACACCAACCTCGACGTGGCCGTGGCGGCGGAGGCCCTGGCCGCCCCCACCGCGGGCACGGTCGGCTTCGCGGTGTCCAAGCTGGTCGGGCTGAACGGCGGCGGCCCCGCCAACGTCACCGACACGGACGCGGGGGCCGTCGTCGGCATCGCCCTGACCGGCACCGACGAGAGCTATGGCCGCTGGTGGTTCTCCACCGACAACGGCGCGACGTGGAACCTCGTCGGGACGGTCAACGACAGCGATTCCGCCCTCCTGCTGCGCGCCGGCGACCGTCTCTACTTCCAGCCCAACGCCGCGGTGCCGGCCACCGTCAACGGCGCCCTGACCATCCGCGCCTGGGACCAGACCACCGGCAGCGCCGGCTCCAAGGTCGCCGTCACCCTCGGCGCGGGCAGCGCCTTCTCCGCCGCGACGGACACCGTCACCCTGCATCCGGGCGTGCTGATCCCCAACGGCTCCTTCGACAAGGGGCTGACCGGCTGGAGCTACACCGGCGGCGCCACGGTGGGCGCGACCGGGGACGGGCATGAAGGCACCCTGACCTCCGCGGGCGGGCAGTCGCCGACGCAGCTCGAGGATTTCCTCGGCCTCGCCCACGGCTCCATCGCCGCGGCGACCGGCACCGTCCCGTCCTTCGGCCATGCGATGAAGCTGGCCAGCACCGTCACGGTGACGAAGGACACGACGCTGACCTTCGACTGGACCTTCATCTTCTCCGACCCCGGCTATCACGACTTCGCCTTCGTCAGCGTCAACGGCGTGGTCACCCTGCTCGCCAAGGAGGCGAGCGCCAGCGGCACGTTCAGCGTGGTGATCCCGGCCAACACCACCCTGTCGCTGGGATTCGGCACCTCCGACACCAGCGACAACAGTGTCAATCCGGTCCTGCGCGTCGACAACGTCAAGCTGACCACCGTCGCCAGCGACCCCATCGTGCTGGACATGGCCGGCGACGGGCTGGCCCTGCGGGCGCTGACCGACGGCGTCCTGTTCGACGTCAGCGGCGACGGCGTGGCCGACCGGACCGGCTGGGTCGGCAAGGGCAACGCCCTGCTGGTGCGCGACGACAACCAAAACGGGCAGATCGACGACGGGCGCGAGCTGGTGTCGGAGCATTTCGGAAAAGGCTTCAACAGCAGCCTGGAGGCGCTCGCCTCGCTCGACAGCAACCACGACGGGCGCATCGACGCCGCGGACGAGAGCTTCGCCACGCTCCAGGTCTGGCAGGACGCCGACGGCGACGGGGTGAGCCAGCCGGGCGAATTGCGCACTCTGGCGGAGGCCGGAATCCTGTCCATCGCCACCACGGCGACCCCGACCGACACGACTCTGGCCGGCAGCCAGATCCTCGGCACCACCAGCATGACCATGGCCGACGGCAGCAGCCGGCTGGTGGCCGGCGTCGCCTTCGACGCGCAGGCCACCGTCGCGGCGCAACTGCACAGCCAACCGCTGGCGGCGTCTCCATCGCCGTCGCCGCAGGCCGATCATGGGCGCTTCGACTACGCGGCGCTTCTCTCCTCCGGCCTGGGGCTGCCGGACAATATTCCGGTTGCACAAAACAGTCCAGACACCAACAACGGCGATTGGGCCATGGCGCTTCACACCGCGGACACACACCATGCCACAACTCACGCCTCGACGATTGTGCCGGGCGCAGAAAATTCATGAGCGCCTGACAGAATTCGACGCATTTTTAGGTATTTGGATACTGTTTTGTCCTAAATGAGTATGAGAGTTCTCGATTAAGATCATCATCGCTGTAGGCCGAACGGCCTAAACATGCGGCGATCTCCAGGACCCTCATGCACAAGTTTTGTCTTATCGCCACGGTTGCGCTTCCGCTCCTGACCGGATTTTCACAATCTTTGGTTGCAGCACCGCGTGACGAGGTGGTGGCGCTGATCGGCAAGGCGACGGAGACCCACGACCGCCTGCGCGGGGCGGAGGCCGCCGCCGACGGCGCGCGCAACGCCCTGCGGGTCAGCCATGGCGGCTGGTTCCCGACGCTGAGCCTGTCGGCCAACGGTGGGCGCGAGAGCACGACCAAGCCGGCGGGCCTGCCCAACACCGACATGAATGCGTCCCAGTTCTCGGCGCGGGCGACGCAGCTGATCTGGGACTTCGACGCGACCAACGCCGACATCCGGCGCGCCCAGGTGACGCTGGTCCGCGCCGACATCGCGGTCGAGCGCACCCGGCAGGAGCTGCTGGTGGAGGGGCTCACCGCCTACGCCGGCCTCGTCCGCGCCCACCAGCTTCTCGCCTTCGCACGCCAGTCCGAGGACAACATCCGCCGCCAGACCGGGCTGGAGGAGGTGCGGCTTCAGGAGGGCTTCGGCTTCTCCACCGACGTTCTCCAGGCCAAGAGCCAGCTCGCCGGCGCCCAGGCCCGCCGCGTCGCGGCGGAGGAGGCGACGCAGAACGCGCAGAGCCGCTTCCAGGCCTTCTTCGGCCATGTCCCCTTCCAGGTCAGCAACGCCCAGGTCCTGGCGATGACGCGCGCCGCCCTGCCCGTCTCGCTGGACGCGGCGGTGGAGGAGGCGCGCCGCCACAACCCGCGCCTCCAGGAATTGGCCCTGACCACCGCGGCGGCGCAGGAGGCGGTGACCGCGGTGCGCGGCCGCACCCTCTACCCGCGGATCGACGGCTTCGTGGAACACAACATCAAGCGCGACGTCGCCGGCCAGCCCGGGCGGCAGAACGAGCTGCTGTTCAAGCTCCAGGTCACCTTCTCGCTGAACACCGGCCTGACCGCGCTCAACAGCATCCGGCTGGCCGAGGCCGACCTGCGGGCCGCCGACGCCAGTTGGGCCGACCAGGAGCGCACGGTGCTGGAAACCGTCCGCAACAGCTGGAACCGCCTGGAAAGCGCCCGCGCCCAGGTGCAGCTTTTGAACGACCAGGCGAGCCTCGCCGCCGGCTTCCTCGACGTGGCGCGGTCGGAGCGCGAGCTGGGCACCCGGTCGCTGATCGACATCCTGTCGGGCGAGACGACGCTGATCAACGCGCGCAGCGACGCTGCGGCGGCGGAGACGGAGTTGGTGCTGGCCGGCTACCGGCTGCTCGCCGCCATGGGCCGGCTGAACGCCACCGACATCCAGACCAAGCCGATGCCGAAGCTGACCGCGCCGGGCCGCGGCGCTTTCCGCGACCAGGGCGGACGCGATCCAGGCCGGCGCGGCACGGGAGACCCGCGATGAGCGGCGGCGCCATCGGTCTGCTGGTGCTGCGGCTGCGCGCCAATCTGCGGCTGACCGCCCGCGTCTTCGCGGCGTCGCTGGCGGCGAACCTGCTCGGGCTGGCCTCGTCCTTCTACACGATGCTGGTGCTGAACCGGTACGTGACGCACGGCGTCGACTCCACGCTGGCGGCGCTGACCGTCGGCGTCGTGCTGTCCATCGCCTTCGAGCATCTGTTCCGCCACGTCCGGCTGGGCATCGCCGGGCGCATCGGGCGGGCCGAGCACGAGCGTCTGACCACCGGGGCCTTCGGCATCCTGATGACGGCGCGCAGCGGCGCCGGATCGGCGGAGGGCGACGCGGCCCGGCGCGAGGCGCTGCGGGCGCCGGAGCAGATCGACTCCGCGCTCGGCTCCGCCAACCTCGCGACGCTGTTCGACCTGCCCTTCGCGCTCGGCTTCATCCTCGTGGTGGCGCTGATCTCCTGGCCGCTGGCGGCGATCTGCCTCCTCTTCACGCTGCTGGCCATCGCCGCCGGGCTGCTGGCCCAGGCGGACATGCGCGCGGTCGGGCGCGACCTCGCCCAGGCCGGCGCCGACGCCCAGGGGCTGGTTACCACCGCCATCGTCGGGCGCGACGCGGTCGCCCTGTTCGGCGGCGCCAAGCCGCTCCTCGGCGACTGGCAGCGCGCGGCCAAGGCGCTGCGCGTGGTCCGCGAGCGCATGTCGATGCGCCAGGGCCGCGCCCAGTCGGCGGCGCAGAGCCTCCAGGCGCTCCAGGGCGTGGCGGTGATCGCCACCGGCGCCGTTCTGGTGGTGCGCGGCGAGCTGGACGTCGGGTCGCTGATCGGCATCAACCTGCTGGTCGGCCGCGCGCTGGCCCCCTTCACCCGGCTGGCCCAGATCGGCGAGTCCCTGGCGATGGCCCGGCAGGCGCAGGTCCGGCTGGAGCAGTTCGCCCGCACCGCGGTCGAGCCGACCGGCGGCACCAGCCTGCCCCGCTACGCCGGCACGCTGGAGCTGCGCGACCTGACCTTCACCCCGCCGGGCGGCGTCACGCCGCTGCTGCGCCGGCTCAGCCTGTCGGTGCCCGCCGGCAACATCCTGGTGCTGAAGGGGCGCAACGGCTCGGGCAAATCGACGCTGATCCGCCTGATCGCCGGTCTGGCCGACCCGCAGGAGGGCGCCGTGCTGGCCGATGGGGTGGACATCCGCAAATTCGCCCCCTCCTGGTGGCGCCAGCAGATCGGGCTGCTGCCGCAGGAGCCGGTGTTCCTCAACCGCACGATCCGCGAGAACCTGCTGCTCGCCAACCCGCGCCTGTCGGAGACGGAGCTTCACGCCGTCCTGCACCGCGCCGGAGCCGACCGCACGGTGGCCGACTGCGCCCAGGGCCTCGACACGCCGCTGCGCAACTTCGGCCACGAGTTGCCGACCGGCCACCGCCGCCGGCTGGCGCTCGCCCGCGCCCTGGCGGTCGGCGGACGGCTGATCCTGCTCGACGAGCCGACCGACGGGCTGGACTCGGAAGGCACCGCCACCGTCTACCGCACGCTGATCGAGCTGGCGCGGAGCGGCCACACGGTGATCATCGCCTCCCATGACCCGCGCATCCTCCAGGGCGCCTCGCTGGTGCTCGACCTCGACCAACCGAACGGCGCGGCTGTCGTCCGCGAGCCGGCGGGGCTGGTGACGCCATGAAGCCGCTTCCCCTGCTGACCCGCAAGCCCGCCGCCGCTCCCGCGGCCGTGCCGCCCGCCATTCCAACAGGCATCCCGGCCGCCCTCCCGGCCTCCCTGACGGGAACGCAGCCCACGGACACCGAAAGCCGCTTCGGCGACGGCCTGTTCGCGGTCAGCATCGCCGCCTTCCTCGCGGCACTCGGCTGGGCGGCCATCGCCGAGCTGAACGTCTCCAGCAGCGCCCCCGGCGACGTGGTGCCGCTGTCCTACAACCAGTCGGTCCAGCATTTCGAAGGCGGCATCGTCCGCGACATCCTGGTGCAGGAAGGCGATTCGGTCACCGCCGGCCAAGCGCTGGTCGAGCTTGACCAGACCAAGATCCGCGCCGACCTGGAGGAGCTGAAGCTGCGCCTCGGCTCGCTGTCGGCCGACACCGCGCGGCTGGAGGCGGAGGTCGGGCGCCGCGAGGCCATAACCTTCCCCGAGCGGCTGCTGCGCGAGCGGCCCGATCTGGTGGCGCAGACCCGCGACCTCTTCCGCGCCCGGCGCGACCGACTGGCCTCCGACCTCGACATCCAGCGCCAGGACATCGCCCAGCGCGAGCAGCAGGTGGCCGCCGTGCGGGCGCGCATCGGCGGCTCCCAGGTGGCGCAGGGGCTGATCCGCGAGCAACTCTCCATCAGCGAGACCCTGCTGAAGCGCGAGATCACCAACCGCATGAAGCATCTGGAACTGCTGCGGGACGACGCCCGCGTCAGCAGCGCCATCGCCGAGGATCGCGCCACCCTGGCCCAGGCCGAGGCGGCTCTGGCCGAGGCGCGCAGCAAGCTGGTGTGGATCGGCCGCAAATACGAGGAGGAGAGCCGCAACGCTCTCGACGAGGCCCGCCGCAACCACGACGAGCTGTCGCAGCGCCTGACCCGCTACCAGGACAGCCTGGACCGCAGCAGCCTGCGGGCCCCCATGGACGGCATCGTCAAGACGCTGGCCGTCTCCACCAAGGGCGCCGTGGTCAAGGCCGGCGAGACGGTGGTGGAGCTGGTGCCGCGCGACGGCAAGCTGGTGGTGGACGCCCGCCTGCCGGTGCAGGACATCGGCTATGTCCGCCCCGATCAGCCGGTGGTGGTGACTCTGGCCGGCGGCGACGCTTCGCGCTTCGGCCACATCGAGGGGCGGGTGCGGACGATCAGCCCCGACACGCTGCTCGACGCCAACAAGCAGTCCTACTACAAGGTCCGCGTCGAGCTGCCGGTGACCCGTTTCGACTACGGCGGCAAGACCTACGAGCTGTTCCCCGGCGTGCGCGTGACCTGCAGCATCCTGACCGGGCGGCGCACGATCCTCGACTATGTGTTCTCGCCGGTCCTCAACGGCCTCCAGCACGCGATGCAGGAGCAATGAGGATGGGCGGACTGATTGCCACCATTTCCCTCTCCCGCCCCGGGAGAGGGAGGGACCCGCGCGAAGCGCGGGAGGGTGAGGGTCGTCCAACGGCGCGACCGCCCGATCCTTGCATTCACCCTCACCCTTCCCGCTGCGCGGGCCCCTTCCCTCTCCCGGGGCGGGAGAGGGAAACGACCGCTCACCGCCCGAGGCCCACCCCATGCTGAGCTCGCTCCAGCCCCGCTCCCGGCCGCCGCTGCGCTGGTCGCAGCTGACCAAGAAGGCGCGCTTCGCGCTGATCCTGGCGGCGGCGATGCTCGTCACCGTGCTGGTCTCCCTGGTCGTCCGCGCCGGCTTCCTCGGCGACAGCGCGCGCGAGCCGCTGACCGTCGCCGTCGTCGGGCCGCTCAGCGGGCCGGACGCGGCGCTGGGGCTGGCCCTGCGCAAGGGGGCGGCGCTGCGCGCCGACACCATCAACGCGGCGGGCGGCATCGCCGGCCGTCCCGTGGTGGTCAAGCCCTTCGACGACGAGGGCGACAAGGGCAAGTCGCTGGAGATCGCCCGGCGCGTCTCCAACGATCCCTCGGTCCTCGCGGTGATCGGCCACACGCCGGACGCCGCCGACAGCGCGACGGCGATCTACGCCCAGCGGCAGATCCCGCTGATCGCCCCGCGCCCGCTGGTCCGCCCGGGCGACGCCGCGCCCAGCCCCTGGCTGTTCAGCATCACGCTGGACCGCACGCACGAGACGCGCTTCCTCGCCAACTACGTCCGCAACGTGGTGGGCGAGCCGACCGTCGCCATCGTCCGCGAGGACAGCGAGCAGGCCGCCGCTCAGGCCGGGCAGTTCGACGCGATCCTCCAGCGCTTCGGCACCAGGCTGGTCGGCCAGTGGACCTTCGCGCCGGGCCGCGGCGGTGCGTCCGCCCTGCCGGCGCTGGCCCAGGCGGTGAAGGAGAAGATGCCGACCGGCGCCATCGTCGTCATCGGGTCGGCGGTGGACAGCGCGCGGGTGGTGGTGGCGCTCCGCGACGCCGGGGTGCGCAACCTGATCGCCGGCAGCTCGGAAATGGCCTCCTCGGCCTTCCGCACCGAGATCGTCGCCCAGGCGCAGACCAACCCCAAGGCGCTGACCCCGGAAGCCTACGGCCACGGCCTGCTGGTGTCCTCGCCCGTGCTGTTCGACACGGCGAACGAGCGGGCGCAGCGCTTCTACGGCCAGTATGTGAAGCGCTTCAACGCGGTGCCCGACTGGGCGGCGGCGCTGGGCGCCGACGGCGTGGACCTGATCGCCGGCGCCATCGCCAAGACGAATGTCACCACGGGCAAGCCGGACGGCGAGGATCTCCGCCGCGCCATCGCCGACCATGACCGCGCCGAGACCGCTTTCCAGGGCACGGTCGGCACCTGGACCTTCGACAACCGCGGCCAGGCGACCCTGCCGGTGATGATGGCCTCCTACAACGGCCTGAACCCGGTGGCGGCGCTGACCCAGCTCCAGCCGATCCGCGAGGCCGGCGTCTCCAACTTCCTGGAGGAGGTCACCAAGGGCCGGGCGCTCTACGTCAACGACCGCTTCATGTACAAGACGGACGTCATCTACACCGGCGTCCAGCTTCACGAGATCCGCGACCTCAATCCGGACGCCAACGAGGCGACGCTGAACCTGACGATCTGGTTCCGCTACCGCGGCGCCTTCAACCCGGCGGACGTCGTCTTCACCAACGCGGTCAAGCCGGTCGAGCTGGGCAAGCCCTACCGCGAGGAGCGCGGCGAGGTCACCACCTACGTCGCCTACCGGATCGAAGGGCGCTTCGCCCTGAACGTCTTCGACCAGCGCCCGCCCTACGGCAGCCAGACGGTCGGCGTCAGCTTCCGCCACCGGACGCAGAACCGGAACACGGTGATGTTCGTCACCGACGTTCTCGGCATGTCGCTGGTCGACACCAACGACTTCGTGGAGAAGCTGAAGGCGATGGCCGCGGCCGAGACCGCGTCCGCCGTCGATCCCGGCCTCGCCGACCGCTTCCGCCGCGCGCTGGAGGGCGAGAGCGAAAGCTCCACCCTGCTCGACCAGCTCCGCGCCAAGCGGGTGCTGGCGCCGTCGCCCGGCTGGCGGCTGTCGCGCGCCTGGATCTCGCAGGACGTCGCCTCGGTCGGCAGCGAGGGCGATCCCAACTATGTCGGTTTCGGGCGCCCGCAGCCGGACTTCTCGCGCGTCGACTTCGGCGTGGTCGCGGCACCGGACTCCCCGGCGGCGCGCGACTTCATCCACCGCGACTTCTTCGTCTACATCGCCATCTTCAGCGCCGTTCTGGCGGTCTTCGCCGCCTTCATGGACCGCCGCGACCGCGGCCAGTTCTGGAAGATCCAGACGCTGTTCATGCGCATCCTGTCCTGGCCGCTGCTGCTGATGTCCGTCGGCAACATTGCGCTGGACCAGGCGGTGGCGACGCTGCCGCCGAGCGGGATCGCCATGGTGGTGAACGGGGTCAACGTGCTGTGGTGGATCGTCCCGGCCATCCTGGTCGACCGCACGCTGGAGCGCTTCGTCTGGACCCCGCTGGAGATCCGCACCCAGCGCAAGATCCCCGGCATCGTCCGCCGCTTCTCCACCCTGATCGTCTTCGGCTTCGCCGGCTGCGGCATCATCGCCTTCGTGCTGAAGCAGCCGATCACCAGCCTGCTCGCCGCCTCCGGCCTCGTCGGCATGGTCATCGGCCTCGCCATCCAGGCCAACATCGCCAACGTCTTCTCCGGCATCGTCCTGAACATCGAGCGGCCGTTCCAGATCGGCGACAGCATCCAGATCACCGATCTGGTGCGCGGCGTCGTGGTCGACATGACGTGGCGCACGGTGCGCATCCGCAACGTCGCCGGCTTCATCGTCGCCATGCCCAACGCCAAGGTGTCGGAGGCGACCGTCATCAATTTCAGCGCGGTCGACCGGGTGTCGATGAAGCTGGAATATTACGCCGACGCCCGCCACGACCCCGGCCGGATGGGCGGCCTGCTGACCACCGCCCTGCAGAACGCCGACAAGGTGATGGCAAGCGCCACCGGCGGCCCGCCCTTCGTCCGCTACGACGGCATCCGCGGCGTCAACGGCCAATGGCTGTGCAAATACAACATGTTCTTCTGGGTCGAGGACTACGACGCCAGCTTCGTCGTGCCGGAGCTGGTCTGGCGTTCCGTCTACCGGACGCTGGCCGAGGCCGGCATCGAGCCGACCCCGCCCGACCTGATGGAGGCCGCCGGCCCCGCCGCGGTCGCCACCAACGCCCAGCGCCAAGCGATTCCGGTATGAGCAGGAACATTCCGATGATGCGAACCCTGATCGCCGCGACGGCGCTGTTGCCGGTCCTGCTCGCCGGGACGGGCTGCGCGCCGCTCGGCAGCGAGCGCCCCGGCGCGATCCTGGAGAAGGTGGCCGACGGCGATTACGACGTCGGCATCCGCTACCCCGCCAAGCGCGCCCGCTACGTGATGATCGTGGAGGAGGACGAGGACGGCTTCGTCGTCACCAACCGTCCCGCCGGCGCCCGCGAGGTGGACACGGCCCCGGCCTCAACCCCGGTGGTGGCACAGCCGCAGCGCAACGACCGCGTCCTCGCCCCCTGCGCCGAGGCGACCGGCAACTGGTACCGCCACACTCCGGCGGGCTACGTCTGCGTCGGCCAGTCGGCGCCCGGCGGCGGTGGCTGACATGAAGCGCCTCGCGATGATCCTCGCTTTCACGCTTGCCGGCTGCGCCGCGGGTGCGCCCGCGCCCGGTGCGGGGCGCGCCGACGCCCCCGTTCTGCGCATCGTCGCCGAGTCCGACGCCAACGGGCGCCGCCCGGTCGCGGTCGACGTGGTGCGGGTGGCCGACCCGGCGCTGGCCGGACGGCTGGCCGGGCTCGACGCCGCGGGCTGGTTCCGCGACCGCGAGGCGCTGAGCGCCGAGGCCGGGAGCCGCATCGCCATCGCCTCCTGGGAGATGGTGCCGGGCCAGAGCGTGCTTCTGCACAGCCTGCCGCCTTTCGCCACCGCCCCGACCCAAACCCTCGTCTACGCGCTGTACGGCGCGCCCGGCGCCCACCGGCAGGCGCTGGACGGTGCCGGCGCCCTGGACGTGCGGCTGGGACGGGAGAGTTTCACCGTGGCTCCGCTGACGGAGGGAACGCCGTGACCGCCCAACCCGCCCTGGCGCAAGCCAACCCGGCGAAGGCGCCCCCCGCGGGGGCCAAGCCCGCCGGCACGCTGGCCCTGTTCCGCGCCTTCCAGGAGGACCTGCTCGCCGGCTGCGCCGACGCGCAGGCCCCGGCGGGGACGGTGGCCGACCGCCTGACCGCCACGCTCCACGGGATGAGCGGCGCCGCCATCTCACAAGGGCCGGGCGCGCACGGCACGGTGGTCAAGGCGGTCTTCGCCATGGCCATGCTGGCCGACCGCGCGCTGGCCCAGACGCGGCCCGCCGACGCCGTGGTCTCCAGCCGCCTGTTCGGCGCGAACGCCACGCTGCAAACCCTGTTCGTCCAGGCCGACGACCTGATCCGCCAGGGCGCCAAGGCCGACCGCGGGCTGGCCGCGGTCTATCTCGCGGCCCTGGCGCTGGGCTTTCCCGACGACGCCCAGGCGACCGCCCGCCGTCCCGCCCTGCACCGCATCGTCGTCGGCGAGCGCGCCGCGGCCAGCCACCCAAGCCCGCGCGCCTGCGAGTCGACGGACGGCGCCGTGCCCGGCTACCTCGCGCCGTCCGCCCGGCGCTGGTGGTGGGCGGTCGGCGGGACCGCCGTGCTGTTCCTCGTGGTCTCGCACCTGCTGTGGGCCGGCGCCGTCGGCGGCATCCAACGCGATCTGAGCGGCGCCCGCGCCGCGGTCGAGGACATGGGGCTGTCATGGTCCTACTGATTCTTACGCTGGAGCTGGTGCTCTCCACCATCGGCTCCGCCATCGTCTATCTGCTGTCCTTCGCTGTCACGCTGGCGCCTTACGCGCTGCTGGCGCTGCCGCTCTACATCTTCTACCGCCTCGGCCGGATGGTCTGGCCGACGCTGCGCCGCTGGCGGCGCAAGCCCGCCGCCAAGGGCACCGCCCAAAGGAAGGCGCCGGCGCGCCGGGCCGCCCCGCCGGCGCCGCTGCGCGTCCGCGCCGAGGCGCCGCCCCCCACGAAGGCCGCCGCCAACACGCCGCCCAACGCCCGCATCTATGGCGAGGGGCTGGATATCCTGACGCGGCAGATGCGCGGTCCCCTGCGCCGCGGCGACATTCCGTGGTTCCTCGCCTTCGGCGTCGGCGGCCCGGCCCTGCTCGCCACCGACCCGACCCACGTCCGCTGGCCCGAGGACGGCAACGGCGAGAACGGCTGCTGGTGGTTCTGCGAAGGGGCCGCGATCCTGCACGCCGGCGCCGATTCCGCCGACGGCTCCCGGCTGGGCGCGTCCTGGCCGGCGCTGGTCGCGGCGATGCGCAAGCGGCCGATGCGCCGCCCGCTGGACGGCGTCCTGCTGATGGTCGGCGCCGACGAGCTGCGCGCCGCCGCCGAGCGCCCCGGCCCGCGCGACGCGCTGGCCAAGCGGGGCGCCGCCCTGCGGGAGCGCCTGCGGACGCTGCGCGACGACCTCGGCGTGGTCGGCCCGGTCCATGTGGTCGTGGTCCGCGCCGAGGCCCTGGACGGCTTCACCGACCTCTGCGCCGCCATGCCGTCGGCCCTGCTGGACGGCGTGCTGGGATGGAGCAACCCGCAGGATTGGGCGAAACCCTTCGATCCGCGCCGCATCGACGAGGCGTTCGAGGCCATCGCCGCCGACATTGCCGTGCTGGAGGCCGACGCCTTCGCCGCCGGCACCGCCGGGGTGCGCCTGCCGCTGCTGCCGGCAGCCCTGGACACGTTGCGCCATCCGCTGGCGCTGTTCCTCGACGGCGCCCTGGGAGGCGACGACCAGGCGGAGCCCTTCCCGCTGCGCGGCATCGCCCTGACCGGCGCCTACGCCCCGGCCACCGGCGGGCGCCGCCCGGTCTTCGCACGCAACCTGCTGCCGGGCCGCGCCTTCGCCGAGGCTGGATACGGGCGGCCGTCCGACGCCGCCTACCAGCAGGCCCACAAACGCCGCCGGATGGCCCAGGCCGCGCTCGCCGCCTCGGTAGCCGGCCTGTCGGTCGCCGCGTGGCAGGGCGTGTCCAGCGTGTCCGCCGGCAGCCCGCCGGTCGCCGCCGCCACCGCCGACCTGCGCCGGGCGCTGCTGGCGCGCGACGCCGTCACCGACGGGGCCCTGGCCGGCCGGGTGATCGCCGCCACGGCGGTGATGGAGCGCAGTTCTCTCGCCACGCCGCTGCTTCCGACCTCGCTGTTCAGCACTTTCGACGAGGACAAGAAGCGGCTCGCCTCGGTCACGCTGCGCCGCTCGGTGCTGCGGCCGATCCGCGACGCGCTGCTGCCCAGCGCCACCATGGCCGACCTGCCGCCGGTCGCCAACCCGCAACGGGTGGAGGACCTGCCCGCCTTCCGCCGGCTCGCCGAGCAGCTCGACCGCATCGGCGGGCGGCGCGACGCGCTGGAGCGCTACGACCGTTTCCGCCGCAACAGCGGCTTCGACGAGCTGAACGCGCTGGCCGAAAGCGTCTACGGCGCCGTCCCCCGGTCGCCGATGACGGCGACGGACGGCTACATCACGCGCATCGCCGCGGGTGCCGATCTGCCCAACCTCGACGCCCGGACCATCGCCGCGGCGGTGCGCGCGGAATCGGTGCAGCTCGCCGCCCCGCTGGCCGAGGAGTTGTACGGCCGCAACCCGCTCCGCCAGCGCGCCGAGGCCCTGGCCGAACGGCTGCGCGGCCTGCCGGAGACGCCGACCGCCGAGGATGTCGACGACGTCCGCCGCCTGACCGGCGCCGTCGCCGAGGCCGTCGCCTGGCCGATCGCCGGGGCCTTGCAGGATCCCGCCCGCGGCCTGCCCGACGCGATCCGGGTGGTGCTCCAGAAGGCGGCCATCGCCGATCTGCCGGGGCGCGACACCACCGACCGCATCAGCGAGGCCCTGTCCACCGCCGCGACCGGCGCCCGCGTCGCCGTCCTGGCGCTCGACACGCCGCGGACCGGCCCCCTGTTCGCCGTCGGCGACGGCGGAGCCCTGACCCTGACCCCGGCGGTGACCGCGCTGCCCGACACGCTGGCCGCGGCTTTGCCCGAACCGGCCCCCGAGGCTCCGCCCGCCGGGACCGCCAAGCCGGCGGAGCCAAAGCCGGAACCGCCCAAGCTCGAACAGGCCAAGCTCGAACCGGCCAAGCCCGAACAGGCCAAGCCCGCCGAAGCCAAGCCGGTCACGCCCGAAGCGGAGCCGGCCAAGCCGGTCGCGGCGGTCCCTCCTCCCCGGCCGGACCCGGCGGCGGAACCCGCGGCCCCGCCGCCCGTCGTCGCGCATCTGCCGCTCCCGCCCAGGATGCCGACGGAAAGCCCGGTCCCGGACGGCGACGTCGCCCTGTCGAAGCTGTCCGCCGCCTTCGCGCAGACCCTCGCCGGGCGCTTCCCCTTCGTCGGCCCCGAACAGATGCGCGGCGCGCCCGACGCCGACCCGCAGGACGTCCGCCGCTTCTACCGGCAGCTCGACGAGCACCGAACCGCGGTGATTCGGACCGCGACCCCCGAGGTCGCCGCCTTCCTGGAGCGGATGGAGGCCGCCCGCCCCTTGCTGGAAGCCATCGCGCGCCCCTCGCCGGTCAGCGTCCGCCTCATCTACGGCGCCAACCGCGCGCAGGAGGTCGGGGCGGAGCACATCATCGACTGGTCGGTGCGTTCCGGCCCCAGCGCGGTGGGAGCGTCGGCCAATGGCGGGACGCTCGTCTGGACGCCGGGCCAACCGGTCCTGCTGAGCGTCCGCTGGGCCGCCGGGTCGCCCTTCCGCCCGAAGGGTGCGCCGACGGGCGGAACCGCCGCGGCGACCGGCGACACCATCACCCTGGCCGAGCGCGGACCGTGGGCGCTGCTGCGTCTGCTGAAGAGCCACGCTCCGTCATGGTCGCGGGATGGCGTGCTGCTGCGCGTCGCCCTGCCCACGCAGACCATCGACGGACAGCCGGTGCGCGACACCGTCCTGGTGCTGGGCGCCGCGCTCAGCGCCGGGGCGCGCAACGAACTTCCGCCGCGCGCCATCGACCTGCCCGCACGCTTCCCGCAAAGGTAGTGATCATCAATATACAAAGAAAAGCTCATGATAGACTTTGTTACAATTCGCAGTAAGTTGGCGCACCTTCCAACAAAAACACAGGCGGTGGTCATAGGCATTTAATGCGTTGTTAAGCACTGAAAATGTATCAAGTCGTTGGGACATATTGGATCGTTGGACAGTCATTCTCTGCTCAACGCCAGTCCTGATGACCACCGTCTAATTTGCCAGAGACAATAGGGGCATTCTTTTACCAATCGCTTAGGCAGCGGTTGATTGGCGATGCTTTGTTTCTTTCGGAATGCCAATCTTGCGACGCATAACGTCCTAAAACGAGTGTTTTGTAGCACCGTTTCCACCTGGAATCAACCTCACCTGACCCTCGAAAGGTTTCGGATCATGGTAGACCGTAAGAAGCGCGCCCAGGAACTGATCAAGTACCACAGCTACGCCTCGGGCGCCTTCGGACTCATCCCCGTCCCCGGCGCGGACGTCGCCGCGGTCAGCGTGGCCCAGCTCAACCTGATCCATAAGCTCGCCAAGCTCTATGAGATCGAGTTCGCGCAGGAGCGCACCCGCGCGATCATCGGCGCGCTGATGGGCGGCGTCATGCCCGGCGCGCTCAGCTCCAGCGTGCTCGGCTCCGCCGTGAAGGCCGTTCCGTTCATCGGCACCGCCCTGGGCGTCGCCGTCATGCCGGCCCTGTCGCTGGCCGCCACCCAGGCCCTCGGCCGCGTGTTCGCGCAGCATTTCGAGACCGGCGGCACGCTGCTGGACTTCGACGTCGAGGCGATGCGCGAGCATTTCCGCAAGGAGTTCGAGGCCGCCCGCAATGAGGGCGCCAAGGACGAGGCCGGCGAGGCCCCCGCCGCCGCGCCGCAGATGGAAGAGCAGCCGGTCCAGAAGGCCGGCTAAGGGCACGACGCCGGGGCGCCGGGCAAAGAAGGCCGGGCAAAGAAGGAAGCATCGCCGTGTTCGAGCTGATCTACATCGGTCTCTGCCTGCTGGTCGGGTTTCTGGGGATCGGCCGCCGCGGCGGCTTCCTGCTTTACGCCTTCCTGGCGGTGGTTCTGACGCCGCCCGGCGCCCTTCTCGTGATGATCCTGCTGACCACCCGCAGCAAGAAGCGGGCGAAGGCATGACGGCGGCAACGGCGTCCATCCTTCACCCCGTCCTGCGGCTCCTGCTGCCGGTTCTGCTGGCGCTGCTCGCCGCGACCCTTCCGGCGCGCGCCGAATACTGGACCATCGCGTCGGAAGACCATTTCCCGCCCTACAACTACTCCTTCAACGGCACCCGCACGGGGATCGACACCGAGATCGTCGTCGCCCTGCTGAAGGAGCTGACCATCACCCCGGTCCACCGGCCGCTGTCCTGGACCGAGGTCGTCCGGTCGATGGACGAGAACACCGCCGACGTCGGGTTCCAGTTCATCGCCTCGCCCGCCCGTTTCGCGCAGTACAACATGATCGGCCCGTTCCGCACCGGCACGACCGTCTTCATGGTGCGCAAGGACTCCCCCATCGCCTTCGAGCGGCTGGAGGATCTGACCCCCTACCGCATCGGCGTGGTCGACG
Organism: Azospirillum formosense; assembly: GCF_013340925.1. Taxonomy (GTDB): domain Bacteria; phylum Pseudomonadota; class Alphaproteobacteria; order Azospirillales; family Azospirillaceae; genus Azospirillum; species Azospirillum formosense. The sequence continues at coordinate 3,237 of NZ_WHOR01000097.1, read as the reverse complement.
GCTTCGCCTACGCGCCGGACTTCGACGCCGCGACCTATCTGGAAAAGATCCCGTCGAGCAGCAACGTGGTCAACTTCCGCCGCCTGATCCTGGGCCGGGTGGACGTGATCGTCGGCGACCTGCATGTGCTGAACCACATGGCCAAGCAGGACGGGCGGCTGAAGGACGTGCGCGTCCTGGCCAAGCCGTTGGGCCTGATTCCCCGCTACATCGCCATGCCCAAGGCGCGCAAGGAGAAGGCGGAGCGTCTTCAGGCCGCCTTCGTCAAGCTGCGCGACAACGGCACGATCACCCGCATCCTCGACTCCTGGCTGGCGGAGTGAGGCGGACCGATGAGCAAAAGCAAGACAACCAAGCGTGCCGCGCCCAGCCGGCCCGTCTCGGCTCTGCTGCCCCTGATCGGGCTGGCCGACCGTGAGATCCTGACCCGGCTGGTGGTCACCGGCTGCGTCGCCGCCACCGCCAACCTCATCAGCCTGATGAGCCTCAGCGCGGAGCTGAACGGCTGGATGCGCGGCGAGGTGCTGGACACGCCCTTCCTGATCTTCTGCCTGTCGCTGCTGGTTTCCTACGCCTTCAGCAAGCGCTTCGTCGGGCTGGTGCTGACCACCGGCTTCAGCGCGCTGGCCAGCGTGCGGCGGCGCTTCCTGCAGACCGTCACGCTGGGCAACCACGCCGACATCCTCGACATGCAGGCCCGGCGCTCCTTCGATCTGGGCAACCACCATCTGGAGCGCATCGCGGCGCTGCTGCCCAACCTGTCGATCGCCGCCAACATGATGCTGGTGGCGGTCGTGGCCTACCTCTACCTGTGGACGCTGTCCACGGTGGGCGCGACGCTGCTTCTGGTGGCCGGCACGATGATCGGCGGCTGGTACGTGCGCGAGGCGCAGCGGACCCGCGCCCTGCTGGGCCAAGCCAAGGAGTCCGAGGTGCGGATGCTCCAGGGCTTCTCCGAGCTGGTCGGCGGCAACGCCGAGATCAAGCTGGGCAAGGCGCGGCGCGACGAGCTGAGCCAGGCGGTCGAGGCCGACGTCGCCCGCTGGGAGGAGCTGAAGCGGCGCCACGGGCGCAATCTGGGCGAGCTGTTCTCCTGGATCGCCACCATCGTCATCGGCTTCTCCGCGGTCTTCGTCTTCATCTTCCCGCGCATGGGCGCGCTGTCGGCGGCGGAGCTTCCGCTGGTGACCTCGGTCATCCTGTTCCTCGCCCGGCCCCTGTCGAAGTTCCTCAACGCCGTGCCCGATTACATCGCGGCGGAGGATGCGGCGAACCAGCTCACCGGCCTGCTGGCCACCATGCCGGAGTCGGAGTACGCGCCGTCCAAGCTGGCCCGTGCGCCGCGCCGCTTCTCCGCCATCGAGCTGCGCGACGTGCGTTTCGCCTACCGCGCCGGGATGCGGCCCGAGCCCTTCGTGATCGGCCCCATCGACATGACCATCCCGGCGGGCAGCGTCGTCGGCATCGTCGGCGCCAACGGGTCGGGCAAGTCCACCCTGCTGCGCGTCATCCCGCTGCTGTTCCGCCCGGACGAGGGGCAGGTCCTGCTCGACGGGCAGGCGGTGGAGGGCGACCGGCTGGAATCCTACCGCGACCTGTTCTGCGCGGTGTTCCAGGACCACCACCTGTTCACCCGCCTGCCGCAGGGGCCGACCTTCGACGCGGAGCTGTTCCGCGAGATGCTGGTCTATCTGAAGATCGACCATCTGGTTCCGGAGACCGGCGACGGCCTGCTGAACCGCGACCTCTCCAAGGGCCAGCGCCGCCGCGTCGCCCTGGCCGTCGCGGTCGCGGAGGGGCGTCCGATCATCATCCTCGACGAATGGACGTCCGACCAGGACGCCGAGTTCCGCACCCGCTTCACCAACGAGATCATCGGCAAGCTGCGGGCGCTCGGCCGCACCGTGATCTTCGTGTCGCACGACGGCAACGCCGCGTCGGTCTGCGACGTGACCATCCACATGACCAACGGCCAAATGACAGACGGGCAGATGGACACGCCGGCCGAAACGGCCGCGTCCCGCCCCGCCACGGCTTTGCTCCAGGAGACCGCGTGACATGGCTGACCAGGCCTTCACCTACGACGACGCCGACGCGACGCCGCAGCCGAAGTCGCGCCTGCGCGCGCTGCTCGGCAACTGGTACGAGGAGCACCGCCGGTCGCTGCTGTGCACGCTGCTGGTCGGTATTCTGATCTTCCTCTACTTCGCGCCGTCGATCGTCGTCTTCATCCCCGCCGGCCACGGCGGCGTGCTGTGGAAGCGCTTCCATCAGGGCACCCAGATGGGTCCGGCCCTGGCCGAGGGCGTGCACGTCATCTTCCCCTGGGACAAGATCGAGGTCTACGATCTGCGCCTGCAGGAGGACACCCGTTCCTACTCGGCCATCGCCAACGACGGCCTGAACGTCAGCATCGAGATCACGGTGCGCTACCGCCCCTACGCGGAGATGCTGGCCGCCCTGCACAAGAACGTCGGACCGAACTACCTGGAAGTGCTGCTGGTGCCGGAGGTCGGGTCGGTCTCGCGCGAGATCGTGTCGCGCTTCAAGGCCGACGAACTTTACGCCCACCGCCGCCTGCGCGTTCAGACCGAGACCTTCGAGCAGGTCGCCGACCGCGTGATGTACGCCCAGATCATCGGGGCCGCGGACACGCCGAAGCCGGACGGGCGCACCAAGACCGGTTACGTGCTGATCCAGGACATCCTGATCCGCAACGTCTCGCTGCCCGAAGCGATCATGGTGTCGATCGAGCGCAAGATCCAGCAGGACCAGGCCGCCCAGGAATACCAGTTCCGCCTGCAGCGCGAGCTGTTCGAGAGCCAGCGCAAGCAGCTCGAAGGCCAGGGCATCCGCGCCTTCCAGGAGACCGTGCAGGCCAACCTGACCGAGAACTACCTGCGCTGGCGCGGCATCGAGGCGACGCTGGAGCTGGCCCATTCGCCCAACGCCAAGATCGTCGTCATCGGCAACGCCGCCAGCGGCGGGCTGCCGCTGATCCTCGACGCCGCCTCGGGCCAGGGCGCCACCCTCCCGATGCCGGGTGCCCCCGCCCCCGGCCCCCCGCCCGGCCCCCCGACCCGCCCTTTCCTCCGCCAGACGCCCCCCCTGGGGCCCGCCCCCCCCAACCCCCTCCGCCGACGCCAGCCCGCCCAGGCCGCCGCCGATCACCGCGATCCGATCCGTCATGCCAATCCCCCCGCTACGGCCCGCTTGGGCAGGCCGGACAGTCCCATG
>NZ_WHOR01000096.1:0-20050 GCF_013340925.1 Azospirillum formosense | reverse complement strand
AATCGGATCTCTCCGGCCTGACCGTCCTGGTCGGCCTGCCGGACACGGAGGAGCGTCGGATCGTCGCCCGCTATCTGGAAGCCGCCGGGGCGCGCGTGCTGGCCGCCGGACAACCGGACGCGCTGGCCGAACAGGCCCGCATGGCCCAAACGGAACGCGGCGCGCTGAACGTCGTGGTGGTGGACGAGGCGCTGCACACCCCCGCCGCCGCCCAGGCGCCGCAATTGCTGGGCCGCCGCGTCGGGGAAGCGCAGGTGCCGACCGTGCTGCTCCAGGACCCCACCACCATCGGTAGCCGCCTCGCCGACGGGTCGGTCCCGGTGAGCCGACCGGTCCGCCGTACGCCCCTGGTGCGCGCCGTGGCGGTGGCCGCCCGGCGCGCCCTGACGGACGCCACGCCCTGCGAAGGCCCGCCGCCCGCCGCCCCCTGCGCACCGGCCCCGCTGAGTCCGGAGCGCGTCATCGCCGAGGCCGAGGCCCTCGGGCGGTTGATCCTGGTGGCGGAGGACAACGCCATCAACCGGAAGGTCCTGCAGATGCAGCTCACCTCGCTCGGCCACACGGCGGAACTGACCAACGGCGGGGCGGAGGCCCTGGCCGCGCTGGAGCGGCGGCGCTACGCCCTGCTGCTGACCGACGTCCAGATGCCCGAGGTGGACGGGTTCGAACTGACCCGCCGCATCCGCGCGGCGGAGCACACAACCGGCGCCCATCTGCCGATCATCGCCCTGACCGCCAACGCCGCCCCGGCGGACATCGAGAGCTACCGCGCGGCCGGCATGGACGAGGCGCTGAGCAAGCCGTTGGATCTGGCAAAGCTCGACGCCGCGCTGTCCCGCTTCCTGCCGCCCGTGGCGGCGGCCCCTGTGGTGCCGCCACGCGGCTCGCCATCGTCTGGGACGCCGCCGGCCAACCCGCTCCCGGTCAGTCCGCCTCCGATCAACGTGGATGTGCTGCGCCGGCTCTGTGGCGACGACCGGGCGCTGATGGACGAGTTGCTGAACGACTTCGTCGTCGTCGGCCGCCACATCGCGGACGAGGTCGCCGACGCCGTCGCCGCGCGGAACGGAACGGTGATCCGCGCCGGCGCCCACAATCTGAAGGGCTGCTCCCGCAACGCCGGGGCGGCACCGCTCGGCGACGCCGCGCAGGCGCTGGAGCAGGCGGTGATTCAGGACGCCCCCTGGGAGCGGGTGACCGCGCTGGCCGCGGCGCTGGAACAGGCGATGCGGGAGGTCGAACGCTTCATCAGCACGGCATTGCCCCCCTGAACACCCTGTCGAACGTCCTTTGTCCGTTCGAACCGGCGTCCGATTGGGGTATCGTCCCCGCGACCCGCCACGCCGCGAGACGCGCATGAACCGCCGCCAGTTCTCCAGCCTGCTGCTTTCCCTGCCGGTGCTTCCCTACGCCGCCCCGACCGCCGCGCAGGAGAAGGTTCCCGCCCTGGGGGAGGAGCTGACCCCCTTCGGCGCGGTGCGCGGGGCCAGCCGGACACGGGCCATCCCGCCCTGGAAGGGCGGGCTGACCCAAGCCCCCGACGGCTGGAAGCCGGGCTCCCACCTGCCCGATCCCTATGACGAGGATGGGCGCTGGTTCAGCGTGGGACCGGCGGATCTGGACCGCTACAAGGTTCGCCTGTCCGCCGGCCTCCAGGCGATGCTGACCAAATATCCGTCCTTCGAGATCCCGGTCTTCCCCAGCCGCCGCAGCGCCGCCGCCCCTCAACGCGTCTACGACGAATCGATCGAGAACGCCAGGCGCGCCAGGCTGGGTGAGAACGGTCTGGCGCTGAGCGGGGCGCGGGTGGGCGTGCCCTTCCCCATTCCGGCCAACGGCGTGCAGGCGATGTGGAACCACATCCTGCGCTGGCGCGGCACGTCCTTCAGCCGCACCGGCGCCACCGTCCTGCCGGAGGCCGGCGGCATCCATACCGCGGCGGTCTACCGCGAGGATTGGCAATCCAGCTACGCCGCGGGAATCGACGGCGGGCGTCCCTTCCATTACCGGCGCACCACCGTGATGCCCAAGGCGGAGGCCGGGACCACCCTTCTGCTGCACGGCACGCTGAACCCGATCCAGGCCGGTTTCGCCGCCTGGTTCCGGCAGGGAGAATCCGGCAAGCCCGTCCGCGCGCCCGACTTCGTCTACGACACGCCGGACCCGGCCAGCGGCGGCATCCGCACCGCCGACATGCTGGACATGTTCAGCGGCCCGCTGGATCGTTTCGATTTCGCCCTGGTGACGCGGCGGGAAATGTATGTGCCCTACAACACGAGCCGGCTCAACACGCCCGGTCTGGCGCCGGTGGATTTCCTGTGGTTGGGCCACCCCAACCCGCAGTTCCTGCGCTACGAGATGCACCGGGTGTGGATCGTCGAGGCGCGGCTGAAATCCGGCTTCCGCCACGCCCTGCCGGAACGCACCTATTATCTGGACGAGGATTCCTGGCAGATCGTCATGGCCGACCATTACGACGCCAAGGGCGATCTGGTCCGCTACGCGGAGGCGCACGGGATCGCCTATCCCCAGGTACCCGTCTTCGCACCGGCCTTGGAGATCACCTACGACCTCACGGGCGACCGCTATGTGGTGAACGGCCTCGACAACCAGCTCGCCCCGCCGGACTTCGCCAAGCCCCTGCGGCCCGAGGACTTCGCCCCCGACACGCTGGAGCGCAAGCGGCGGCCCTGGTGAGACGGGTGGAGGACGGCGGTCAATGCCGGACCGGACTGGCCACCCACTGGCTGACGATGGTTTCCGCCTGGAAGGGCGGGGTTTCCGGATGGTGGTAGCGGAAGACGGTCACCGCCGCTTCCAGCGCGTAGCGCTCCGGCTGGCCGCAGTCGCACAGGCCGGCGTAGCAGCGCTGGACCGCGTCGCGGCAATTCAGGCTCACCGTCGGGTAGGGGTCGATCGTCAGCCAGCGCATGCTCTTCATCGACGCTCCCCGCCTTCCCCAGAGTTGCCGTCCAGCGCGTCGCCACCGTCGACGGAAACACCGTCGAGCGGAACGCCGTAGATTTCCAGCCGGTGACCGACGATGCGGTAGCCCAGCTCCCGCGCGATGCGCTCCTTCAGCGCCTCCAGCTCGGGGCTGGCGAATTCGATGATCCGCCCGCTGCGCGTGTCGATCAGGTGATGGTGATGGTCGGTGGACGCTTCCTCATAGCGGGCGCGGCCGTCGCCAAGATCCACCTTCTCGATCACCTGCGCGTCTTCCAGGAGGCGCATGGTGCGGTAGACCGTGGCGATGGAGATCCGTGGGTCGATCAGCACGGCGCGGCGATGGACCTCCTCCACGTCGGGGTGGTCCTCCGACTCCGACAGGACCTGGGAAATGACCCGGCGCTGGCCGGTCATCTTCAGCCCCTTCTCCAGGCACAAGGATTCGAGACGCGACGTCATTGCCCCACCGCCTTTGCCATCCGTTCCGGCGCCGTCTCCCGCGATCCGGGGCGCCATGCTGCAGCGCCGATCATAATACTGAAATTCATTCGCAATCCTATACCCCGTTTTTTTATCCGGGAATTCACGCGGCAAAATGCCTCACCCACCGCCGCAGCACGCCCCACCACCCCCACCGTCCTCCGGAATCGTCGCCCGTCCCAGGGACATTTCCGGTCCGGAACAGGGCCAAGGTCCTTGTTTGCTTGCCAAAAGCCCCCCCACCGCCTATGTGTGTCCGGTCGATTTTGCTTTGGGGCTGCCGGCTCCTCGTCGTCCCGGTACCGGCGCCGCTAGCGCCTTCCCACGGTGAATTGATGGCTCCGCGCACTCCCGCGGCGGAGCGCCCCAAGCCACGCCGCCCCGGCAATGTCCGGGCACGGCTCAGGTGCAGCCTCTGTTCACGTGACCAGGACCCTCCCCGTATGACCGAATTCAGTGGCCTCGGCCTGATCGAGCCCCTTCTGCGCGCCGTCGCCGAAGAGGGTTACCAGACCGCCACGCCGATCCAGGCCGGCGCCATCCCCGTTCTTCTGGAGGGCCGCGACGTACTCGGCCTCGCCCAGACCGGCACCGGCAAGACCGCCGCCTTCACCCTGCCGATCCTGCAGCGGCTGTTCCAGAACAAGAAGCGCGTGCAGGCCAAGGCGCCGCGCACGCTGATCCTGACGCCGACGCGCGAGCTGGCTCTGCAGATCGGCGAGAGCTTCCGCACCTACGGCCGGCACCTGCCGATCCGCCGCACGGTGATCCACGGCGGCGTCGGGCAGAGCCCGCAGGTCGCGGCACTCGCCCGCGGCACCGACGTGCTGGTGGCGACGCCGGGCCGCCTGCTCGACCTGATGGCCCAGAAGCAGTGCGTGCTCGACCAGATCGAGATCTTCGTCCTGGACGAGGCCGACCGCATGCTCGACATGGGCTTCATCCGCGACGTGCGGAAGGTGGTCGCGGTGCTGCCGAAGCAGCGCCAGACCCTGCTGTTCTCCGCCACCATGCCGGAGGCCGTGGTCGAGCTGGCGCACAGCATCCTGACCGACGCCGAGCGGATCGAGGTGGCGCCCCAGTCCACCACCGTGGAGCGCATCGCCCAGCGTGTGCTGTTCGTCGAGCGCGCCGACAAGCGCCGCCTGCTCGCCGACCTGCTCCAGGACGGCGCGATGGAGCGGACGATCGTCTTCGCCCGCACCAAGCACGGCGCCGACCGCATCGCCGACCATCTGAAGAAGGCCGGCGTCCCGGCCGACGCGATCCACGGCGACAAGTCGCAGTCGGCCCGCGTGCGCGCCCTGGAATCCTTCCGCAGCGGCGACCTGAAGGCGCTGGTGGCGACCGACATCGCGGCGCGCGGCATCGACATCGACGGCATCACGCACGTCATCAACTTCGACCTGCCGAACGAGCCGGAAAGCTACGTCCACCGCATCGGCCGCACCGCCCGCGCCGGCACCGACGGCAGCGCGGTGTCCTTCTGCGATGCGGAGGAGGTGGCCTATCTGAAGGCCATCGAGAAGACCATCCGCCAGCCGGTCCCGGCCGACCACGACCACCCCTACCACGCGTCGGTGGTGGCGGCGATCCACGCCTCTTCGGCCAAGCCGCCGAAGCCGGCGCCCAAGCAGCCCCGTCCGGGCCGCGGCCAGCCGCAGCAGCAGCCGGGCGGCGGCAAGCCGCAGGGCCAGAGGGCTCAGGCGCCGAAGGCCCAGGGCGCGAAGCCGCAGCCGCAGCAGGGCGCGCGGGTTGCCGGCGCCACCGGCGACCAGCCGCTGAAGGCCAAGGTGTCGGCCAACCAGCAGAACCGCCACAACCGCCGCCCCGCCCCGCACGGCGGCCAGCCGGGCGGGAACAAGCGGTCCGCGGCCTGAGTCTAAGCAGCCTGTGCCTGTTGGGCGCGCGGCGGGATCACCGCCCGCCGCGCACCGCCCGATTCGCCCCGGCCTGCTCGTCGATCACCGCTCCGCGCGTCGGCGCCGCACCGCTGTCTCCGTAGCGCTGGACCTGAACGCCCCCGCCGAGTTGCTTGGCGATGGCCGCGGCGATCACGTCCCGTCGCTGCGCATCGGGCAGAGAGGCGGTCTGCCGCTCCAGCGCCGTCCAGTCGAGCCGCGACGCGAGCCCGTTGCTCATCTGCGTCTGGCCGTCCCGCCAGACGGCGGCGACGACCTGACCGCCCTGCCGGAACACGGTGTGGGCCTGCACGGCGCGGCTGCGCGCCGCGACCGCCGGGTCCACGGCGTTCGGGTCCGCCGCGATCCTCATCTGCTGCTGGAAGGCGGAATCGCCGCCCCCGACCCGCGCCATCATCTCCGGCGTGGCCTTGGTCGCCCCCGAAAAGCGGGTGACCCCGCCACCGTTCAGCGTGTACGCGCCGGACGGGCCATATCCCGTCGCGGAAACGGTCAGGCTGCTCATGGACCATCTCCTGGTTGATCGAATACCCCACTTCGGCAACGTCCTGCCAAGCAGCTTTCATGCCACCTCCGGATGCACGCGATCACAGGCGCTCGCGACGGCGGAAGGGGAAGCATGATCATCCTGCCGGGGCCGAATCTTCCCAGCGGGATGAAGGAAATGCCGATGGCGTCGAACCATTTCCTTGCCCAGCACAGAAAAGCCGCCGCGATGGCCGCGGCGGCTTTGCCGTTTCGAGACGATCGGCCGGTCAGAGCAGCGTCGTCAGATTGAAGGCGTAGGAGTCCGAGCTGTACAGATACTCGACGGTGTTGTTGCCGCCGAGATAGAAGTCCTGGATGATCACGCCGTCGTTCAGATAGCCGTCGCTGAAATCGGCCACGCTGGAGATCCACAGGTCGTTGCTTCCCGACGGGCGGAAGAAGGCGAGGTTGGCCATTGTCACATCGGTGAAGTACACGACGTCGGCCGTGCCGCCGCCGTAACCCGGCATTCCCGCTTCCGACTTGTCGTCGTTGATGAGATCGACGCCGCCGTTCGCCGAATGATAGTAGACGTCGTTCCCCGCCCCGCCATACAGCGTGTCGTCGCCGGCTTCGCCCAGCAGGTGATCGTTCCCCGCGCTGGCCAGAAGGCTGTCGCTCCCGTTGCCGCCGTACAGCGTGTCGTTGCCGTCGTCGCCGACCAGAATGTCGTTCCCATTGAAGCCGTAGAGTAGATCGTGTCCGCTCCCGCCCTGGATCACGTCGGGATAGCTGCTGCCATACACGGTGTCGTTGCCGGCGCCCGCCGCGGAGCCGTTGGCGGTCTCGTACGGCCCGGGGACCAATCCCCGCAGATCGATCACTTCGGACGCGGACGTTCCATTGATGACGCTCATGTCGAATCCCCACTTATTTTATGCATTTTCGAATGAATGCCCGGAAAGTTTGCTTGCCCAGCCGACCGCGCGGCGTTCACCGGATCGGTCGATCATGGTTTCCGAACAGAGGTTCCCCACCTGCGCTCGCCCCTGCACACAACAGCATGCGGTTGAAGACAAGCGAAGAAACACCCTCAAAGCGAGACTTGCCACGAAGAAAACAAACAGTCAACAGCGATGAAATACACACGAAAGCATTATCTTCATTACTTATCTATCTAATCAAAAACAAAACAGCAACGGAAGCGTCGGAATATACAGGCCCCCTAAGCCCGCCATCCGCATTTCTATTGATACACGAACAGAGTGAGGGAAAGGCTGCGGCTGGACAGAAAAAGGCCCTCCACCCGGTGAGGAGGAGGGCCAACCTTCCTTTGAAGGACACACCGTCACCGCGCGACCGTCACCGCGCGAAAATCTGCCCCATGTCCTGGAAGCTCTTGAACTCCAGTGCGTTCCCGCTCGGATCGAGGAAGAACATGGTGGCCTGCTCGCCGGCCTGACCCTTGAAGCGGATCTGCGGCTCGATGAGGAATCGCACGCCTTCGGCCGTCAGCTTGTCGGCCAGCGCGTGCCAGTCGTCCCACTCCAGGATCACGCCGAAGTGGCTGGCCGGCACGTCCTCGCCATCGACCGGGTTGGTGGCGCGGGTCCCGGCCTCCTCGGTCACATGCGCCACCACCTGATGGCCGTAGAGGTCGAAGTCGATCCAACGGTCGGATTCCCGCCCCACTCCGCAGCCGAGCAGGCCGGCGTAGAAGGCGCGCGCCTCCTCCTTGTCGCGGACGGGAAAGGCGAGGTGGAAGGGCGGAACGGGTTTGCGGTCGGTTGCGCTCATGCTCGTCGGGGCCTTCGCCCCCTCCCTGCCGGTGGTTGCCCGAGCAGTCTACGCGGGCAATCACCGGCTGTCCCGGGATCGAACAGGTGCGTCCCCTCCCCGTTCGGCAAAGAGTCAGGCGATCCCTTCCGCCGCCAGCGCCGCAGCCACCGCCGGGCGCCCGGCGACGCGGGCCATGTAGGCGGTGATGTTCGGATAGCCGTCCAGCGGCAGGCCGACCCGCGGCGCCCAGCGCAGCACCGTGAAGCCATAGGCGTCGGCCACCGTGAAGCGGTCGCCCGTCAGGTAGTCCTTGCCGGCCAGCTCGCTCTCCACCACCGTGAGTTTGGCCGTCAGCGTCTGCTTGGCGATGTCCTTGTAGGCGTCCGGCGTGGTCGGGCGGAACAGCGGGCTGAAGGTCTTGTGCAGCTCCGTGCCGATGAAGTTCAGCCACTCCAGCACGCGGTAGCGCTCCATCGTCCCGACGGCGGGCAGCAGGCCGGTCTCCGGCACACGGTCGGCGACATACTGCACGATCGCCGCGCCCTCGGTCAGGATGGCGCCGTCGTCGAAGGCCAGCGTCGGCACCTGGCCCTTCGGGTTGACGGCCAGGAAATCGCTGCCGTCCTCCAGCTTTTTGGCGGCGAGGTCGACGGCCGCGACGTCGAAGGCCAGGCCGCTTTCGCGCAGGACGATGTGCGGCGACAGCGAGCAGGCGCCCGGCTTCAGGTAGAGCTTCATGACGTTTCTTATCCTTGTTTTCGGCGGGACATGACGGATCGACAGTGGGACACGCGCCACGGGCGATTGCAACCGCCCCACCTCGTTCAATCCGACAAACGCCGTCCGCTCTCCGAGTCGAACAGGTGCAGGGCGTCGGATGGCGCGCCGACGCGCAGGGTTTCGCCCTCGCGACAGAACGGCAGGCCGGCGACTCGGACCACCATCCCCTCCCCGTCCGGCAGGCGGCCGTAGACCACCGTGTCGGCGCCCAGCGCTTCCACCAGATCGACCGTGACGATCAGCGGCCCGTCGCCGGACGTGACGGCCAGATGCTCCGGCCGCACGCCCAGCTTGACCGGCCGCCCGGCCATGTCGGGCCGCGGGCGCGGCAGGAGGAAAGCGGTGCCGCCGGGCAGCGCCACCGCTTGCCCGCCGGCGTCGAAGCGCGCGTCCAGCACGTTCATCGGCGGCGACCCGATGAAGCCCGCCACGAACAGGCTGGCCGGGCGCTGGTAGACCTCCAGCGGCGTGCCGACCTGCTCGGCCACCCCGTGATTCATGACCAGGATGCGATCGGCGAGCGTCATCGCCTCCACCTGATCGTGCGTCACGTAGAGGCTGGTGATGCCCAGCCGGTCCTGGAGCCGCTTGATCTCGACGCGCATCTGGGTGCGCAGCTTGGCGTCCAGGTTGGACAGCGGCTCGTCGAACAGGAAGGCGGCGGGCTCGCGAACGATGGCGCGGCCCATGGCGACGCGCTGGCGCTGCCCGCCGGAAAGCTGGCTGGGCCGGCGGTCGAGGAAGCGGCCAAGCTCCAGGATCTCCGCGGCCTTGGCGACGCGCGCCTGGATCTCCGCCTTGGGCAGGCCGCGGATCTTCAGCCCGTAGGCCATGTTGTCGAACACGCTCATGTGCGGGTAGAGCGCGTAGTTCTGGAACACCATGGCGATGTCGCGGTCCTTGGGCTCCAGCCCGTTGACCACCCGCCCGCCGATGGCGATCTCGCCGCCGGTGATGCTCTCCAGCCCGGCGACCATGCGCAGCAGCGTGGACTTGCCGCAGCCCGAGGGGCCGAGCAGCACGAGGAACTCCCCATCCGCGACGCTGATGTCGATGCCCTTGATGGCCTCGATGGCGCCGTAGGACTTGCGGACCCGATTCAGATCGACCGTTGCCATTTCTTATTTCTCGCTGTCCACAAGGCCTTTGACGAACCAGCGCTGCATCAGCACGACCACCGCCACCGGCGGCAGCATGGCCAGCACCGTCGTCGCCATGATGAGGTTCCAGTCGGTCGCGGCCTCGCCGTTGCCGATCATCTTGGTGATGCCGATGACCACCGTCTCCATCTCCGCGCTGTTGGTGATCAGCAGCGGCCACAGGTATTGGTTCCAGCCGTAGATGAAGAGGATGACGAACAGCGCCGCGATGTTGGTGCGCGACAGGGGCAGCACCACGTCCACGAAGAAGCGCAGCGCCCCCGCCCCGTCGATCTTCGCGGCTTCGATCAGCTCGTCCGGGATGGTCAGGAAGAACTGCCGGAACAGCAGCGTCGCCGTCGCCGAGGCGATCAGCGGGATGGTCAGACCGGCGTAGCTGTCGATCAACCCGAGATTGGCCACCACCTCGTAGGTCGGGATGATGCGCACCTCCACCGGCAGCATCAGCGTGATGAAGATCATCCAGAAGAAGACCATGCGCAGCGGGAAGCGGAAGAAGGCCACCGCGTAGGCCGAGATGATCGAGATGGCGATCTTGCCCAGCGCGATGACCAGCGCCATGACGAGGCTGTTCCACATCATGATGCGCACGGGCGTGTGCATGACGCGGTTGCCCTGCGATTCGCTCCAGGCCGAGGCGTAGTTGTTCAGCATCTCCCCGCCCGGCGTCAGCGGCAGGTTGCCGCGCCCGATGGTGGCGGCGTCCCAGGTCGAGCCGATGACCGTCACGTAGATCGGGAAGGCGAAGATCAGGACGCCCAGCATCAGGATCAGGTGCGGAACCATGTCCATCAGGCGCCCGCCGGAGCGCGGGGTGTCGCGGTCGGGGGTCATGAGTAATGCACCTTGCGCTCGACGAAGCGGAACTGGATGGCGGTCAGCGCGATCACGATGACCATCAGGATCACCGACTGCGCCGAGGAGCCGCCCAGGTCGTGGTTGACCACGCCGTCCTGGTAGACGCGGAAGATCAGCGTCTCGGTCGCCTTGCCCGGCCCGCCGTGGGTCAGGGCGTGGATCGTGCCGAAGGTCTCGAAGAAGGCGTAGACGATGTTCACCACCAGCAGGAAGAAGGTGGTCGGCGACAGTAGCGGAAAGGTGATCGTCCAGAAGCGGCGCACCGCCCCCGCCCCGTCGATGCTCGCCGCCTCCAGCACGGAGCGCGGGATGGCCTGCAGCCCGGCCAGGAAGAAGATGAAATTGTAGGAGACCTGTTTCCAGCTCGCCGCCAGGATGACCATGGTCAGCGCCTGCCCGTCGTTTAGCCGGTAGTCCCAGGCGTAGCCGAGGTTGTTCAGCGCGCGGCCCAGGATGCCGATGTCCGGGTTGAAGATGAACATCCACAGCACCGCCGCCACCGCGGGCGCCAGCGCGTAGGGCCAGATCAGCAGCGTCTTGTAGGCCGCCGCCGCCCTAATCTTCGCATCGGCCAGCACCGCCAGCCCCAGCGCGGAAGCCAGCGACAGGAGGGTCACCGACGCGCTGAAGACGATGGTGGTCTTGACCGTCTCCAGATAGTTCGGGTCGCTCAGCACCGCCTGGAAATTCTCCAGCCCGACGAACTGGCTGCGCAGCCCGAAGGCGTCCTGGAGATGCACCGACTGCCACAGCGCCTGCGCCGCCGGCCAGATGAAGAAGATCAGGGTCACCGCCACCTGCGGCGCCAGCAGCAGGTAGGGCAGCGCCTTGTTGTCGAAAATCACGCGACGTTGCATGGAACCCTTCGATTGCTCCCGGTTCTTCCAGCCCTCCCCCTCTCCCCCGCAGGAGAGAGGGGACGGACCACGGAACCACTCAGTTCTTGTTGGCGCGCTCGAAGTTGCGCAGGACCGTGTCGCCGCGCTTCACCGCGTTGTCCAGCGCCTGCTGGGCGGTCTGCTGGCCCTGGAACGCCTTCTCCATCTCCTCCTGGATGATGTTGCGGATTTCCGGCAGGTTGCCCAGCCGCAGCCCCATGGTGTTCTCCGTGGTGGCGGTGCGGGTGAGCTGCTCCGCCGGCACCTCGGCGCCGGGGTTCTTGTCGTAGAAGCCTTCCTTCTTGGCCAGCTCGAAGCCCTGGAGCGTCACCGGGACGTAGCCGGTGTCCATGTGCCACTTGGCGTCCACCTCCGGACGGGCGAGGTGGCTGAAGAAGGCGGCCACGGCCTTGTACTCGTCAGCGGTGCGCTTGGGCGAGGTCATCACCCAGAAGGCGGCGCCGCCGATGATCGAGTTCTTCGGCGACGAGATGGCGTCCGGCCAGTAGGGCAGCGGCGCGGCGCCCCAGTTGAACTTGGCCTCCTTGACAATGCGCCCGCGCAGGCCCGACGAGGCCTGGATCATCGCGCATTCGCCCGACGGGAACAGCGAGTCCGCGGCGTTGTCGCGACCGCCGTAGCGCAGCGCGCCTTCCTTCTGCAGGTCGATCAGCGTCTGGAGATGCTTCACGAAGAACGGGTCGTTGATCTTCAGCTTGGCGTTCAGCCCGCCGAAGCCGTTGGCCTCCGACGCGAAGGGCTTGTCGTGGAGCGCGCCGACCTGCTCGAACTGCGTCCAGGTCGGCCAGGAGAAGGTCATCGGGCAGGTCACGCCCGCGGCCTTCAGCTTGCGCGCCGCGTCGGCCACCTCCGGCCAGGTCGCCGGCGGCTTGTTGGGGTCGAGGCCGGCCTTCTGGAAGGCGTCCTTGTTGTAGAAGGTGATGGTGGTGGAGCTGTTGAACGGCAGGGCCATCATCTTGCCGTCCTTGGAGCTGTAATAGCCCCGGACCGCCGGGATGTAGGCCGCGGCGTCGAGGCCCGACCCCGTCTCGCTCATCAGCTGGTGCACCGGCTTGATGGCCGGGCCGGCGGACAGCATGGTGGCGGTGCCGACCTCGAACATCTGCACGACGTGCGGGGCGTTGCCGGCGCGGAAGGCGGCGATGGCCGCCTGCATCGTCTCCGGATAGCTGCCCTTGAAGGTCGGGTTGACCTGGACCTTGTCCTGGCTGTCGTTGAAGCCCTTCACCACCTGCTCGAGCTGGCCGCCGAGCGGCTGGGGCAGGCCGTGCCAGAATTCGATGACGGTTTTCTGCTGGGCGTAAGCGGCGCCGGTGAAACCGGCGGCGAGCGCGAAGACGGCCGTCGAGACGGCGAGCTTGCGGCGGGTCAGCATGGTGGTCTCTCCCTGGAACCAAGCGATTGCGTGATGTGCTGACATGCAGGGCGCGGGTTGCGGTCCCGCGACGGTCTTGTGAAGATTTGGTGACGTGTCCGGAACACGCGCGCAGGGGCGCGCCGCATCCGCTCCTCGCGGTTGCAACGTCGGTCCTGCGTAAGGCATGGAACGGGACTCAGGGCGGTGACGGGTGCTGCGCCGGCATCGATGGTTTTCCTCCCCGCATGTGTGTTTCTTTTTTGCAAGCCTTAAGGATAGAGAGGAAGGCTGTCAATCAGCCGTACGTATCAGTACGGACTATCACCCTTACGTCATCTCTCGGGGTGCCATGTTTGGGCGAGCGCCCACGGCGCGGCGTCGTCCCGGCACAGGGACCCGGCGAGTTGCGACAGGCTGTCGCCCATCAGGCCGGAGGAGCGCAGCAGGCAGTAGGAGCGGCTCGGCGCCGACAGATAGAGCGACGCCGTCGGGGGAGCGACCGGCGGCGCGGGGTACAGCGCGGCGGGCGGCGGGCAGTAATAGGGCTGCGCACCGGGGTTGTAGCCGGGCACCAGCCGGTCCAGGCCGGGCCGCGGTCCGAAAACGCAGCCGCGCTGGTCCCACTCCAGACTCGTCGTCTGCGCAGCAGTGGGCAGGACCACGAAAGCGGCCATCATCATCCCCGCCAGACAACCGGCCAGCCGGCACCTTGCTTTGCGATGCATGCTTCCCTCCGATCCCAGGCCGCGCCCGTGCCGCACCCAGACAGGACGCCGGGGCCGGCGGGCCATGAACGGCCCCGGCCTTCGGAGGAAGTATGCGCGCTCCATCGACGCCCGGCGCGGCGCCGATGGACGGGTCGGCAAGCGCAAGCGAGGACGGCGCTCTCTGTTCGTTCGATAAAATGGGGGGAAAGCGGTTCCCCGCTGCGTTACGCCGCGCTGCTGTTCTCGACCGGCAGTTCCGCGGCGCTCGCCGCCGCCAGCGGGACGTCCACCGCGAAGACCGAGCCCTTCCCAGGCACCGAGCGCAGCGAGACCGGCAAGCCCAGCAGCGTCGCGAGACGCCGCACGATGGCAAGGCCGAGCCCCAGCCCATGCCGGCGGTCGCGGTTCGGGTTGCCGAGCTGGCGGAAGTCGTCGAAGATCGCCGACTGGTCGGCGGGGGCTATGCCGAGGCCGGTGTCCCACACCTCGATGCGCAACGCGCCGCCGCGCCGCCGCGCCGCCAGCAGCACGCCGCCCGACTCGGTGAAGCGCAGGGCGTTGGACAGGATCGGGCGCAGAAGCTGCTCCAGCAGAACCGGGTCGGTGCTCACCTGCGCATCCGCGGGGCGGACATTGAAGCGCAGGGCCTTGGCGTCGGCCTCAGGCGCGAACTCGTTGAGCAGGCGGCCCAGCGTCTCGTCGATGGGGAAGGTCTGCTCCTGCATCCGGACCAGCCCGGCCTCCAGCTTCGACACGTCCAGCAGGGCGCGCAGCAGCCCCTCCGCCGCCTCGATCGACATTTCCAGCTTCTCGCCGAGATCGCGCGCGCCGGGATCGGTCAGGCGGCCCATCAGCAGATGGTGGAACAGGTGCATGGCCTGGAAGGGCTGGCGGAGGTCGTGGCTGGCCGCCGACAGGAAGCGCCCGATGGCGGTGCGTCCCGTCTCGGCCTCCTGGCGGACCCGCTCGGTCTCGGCCTTCGCCCGCTCGGCCTCGGCGCGGGCGGCGGCCAGAGCGGCGGCGTTGGTGTCGGCGATGGCGGCAACCGCGGTGACGATCCCGTCCGCGTCGCGCACCGGGCTCAGCACCATTTCGCCGCGGGGCAGCAGGCCGAAGGCCGACACCGGGGTCCCGGTGAGGACGACACGGCGGACCTGCGCCTCCACCTGGGACACGATGGCCGCCGGAACGCCCAGTTCGGTCAGCCCCTTGCCGTCCGCCTCCTCCGGCAGGCGGCCGAAGGCCGCGGCAAAAGCCTGGTTGACCACGAGAAGCCGAGCGTCCAGCCCAAGCAGAGCGTGAGCGGCGCCGTTGGCGGAGACCAGAGCCTCAAGCCAGATCGCACGATCAGTCATATGACCTTCGGTTGAGTTCTTCTGGGTATACTCGACCACAACTTCACCGCAAAAACTGAGATTACAGCATACTTATCCGACCACTTGGGCATCGGAGTCAAATATCACATGCAAAACTCACTTGGGACAAATTCCGTTTGAATGTGAAGGACAACGCCCCCATTGGCCCAGGCCGGCTGCGCAGGCTATAAGTCAGGTATGCTCTTCCGCCGCAAATCCCAGCCCTCCAAAACCCAGTCTCCACGTCCCAAGGCCCCGCGCGCCCTGGCGGTCGCCGGCCTGCCCGTGCCGCTGGAGCTGCGGGAAAGCGCCCGCGCCCGCCGGATGACCCTGCGGGTGGACGCCGGGCGTGGGCTGATCCAGGTGGTGATCCCGGTGGGCGTCCCGGAAGCCGAGGCGCTGCGCTTCGTCGGGCGGCACGACGGCTGGGTCCGGGCGCGGTTGGCCGCCCTGCCGCCGCAGCTTCCCTTCACCCACGGGGCGGTGGTGCCCTATCTCGGCATCGACCACGTCATCCGGCACAGCCCGGACCTGCGCGGGGCGACCCGGCGCGCGGACGGCGCGATCCTGGTCGGCGGCCGGGCGGAGCATGTCGCCCGCCGGGTGCGCGACTTCCTGATGGCCGAGGCGCGGCGGGAACTGGCCGAGCGGTCGCGCGCCAAGGCCGCGCTGATCGGCGCGCGGGTCGCCGCCGTCACCGTGCGCGACACCAAGAGCCGCTGGGGAAGCTGCTCGGCCACCGGCCGCCTCTCCTTCTCCTGGCGGCTGATCCTGACGCCGGAGTCCGTGCTCGATTACGTGGTGGGGCACGAGGTGGCGCATCTGCGCGAGATGAACCACTCCCAGCGCTTCTGGACGCTGTGCGCGCAGCTGACCGGCGACGTGCGCACGCCCCGCCTCTGGCTGAAGGCCAACGGCGCCCGGCTGCTGCGGTACGGCGAAGGGGACGAGAATGCCTAGCCTTTGTCAGCGATACGATATCGCAATTTCTCAGAAATAAATTTGCATACGATTGTTCTGCTAAAACTTTTTAGAATATTTCACGTGAATCTTCTGGCATGACGCGCTAAGTTTGGACAGCATCCTATTTGAGTTGGGCGCACCACTGAGAGGTGGCGTGAGTGGATCAGCATTACCCAACTCATGATTCGCGAAACGCATTAGACCACGGCACGCGCCCAAAGCAGCTGTGGGAGCAACGGACGGCGCCAATGATCATCACGAACAGCCAAGGCTTGTCGGAAAGCCAGAAGCAAAAAGTCAAAAAGCCATACGCAAGCAATAGCGGCAAGCCCATAGACTTTAAAGCTGCCGCTCGCAAAGCGGATGCCTTTTTCGAGGCCAATCCCGATCTTCTAAAAGATACGGCTGAGCTTCTGAACGAATCTAACTAGAACGAGCAGACGAAGCTCACCCCTCAGGCATCACAAAGGCGCCCCCATTTTGGGCGCCTTTTCTTGACTGTACAAGAAAATGATCGAACTGATAAAGTCAATCGTGCCGAAAATCGAAACCTCTTTCGGTTGCGTTATTGAAGTTGACGCGCAGGTTCTTGAAGAGGCAAAAATACGAGCCGCAGAAACACTTATCCATATCAATATGGATAGCCCAAATGAGATTAAGCAGGCCGGCCACTATGCGTTTTGGATCAGAAAGCTAAAGCCAATTCGCATCATTAACCTTGCTGAACTTCGATCAGCAGTTGATCATTTATCACAGCAGGGTTTAATTCGAGGAAAAATTGAAGAGATCCAGTGCTCTGCCAAACCACAGCAAGCCTGGATGTTTGTCAATGAACTCTTCGCGGTCCTCGCCGCTCTAGCTATTGCGAAAACAGGCGGATACGACGTTCAGATCGATAAGAGATCGTTGCACGATCTAGCAACCACCATGCGATACCATTCCTTCTCTCCGGGCGCCCTTGTGGCCGTTCTGTGGGCAAAGGTGAAAACCTGAAGCCCCGTCCTGATTCTCTGACCGTCCGCGTGCTGCTGACGGCGCTCGTCGCCTTCGGCCCGCTCTCCACCGACCTCTACCTGCCGTCCCTGCCCACCCTGGTCAGCGTGTTCGACACCGACATCGCCACGGTGCAGCTGACTCTTTCGGTCTTCCTTGCCGGCTTCGCGGTGTCGCAGCTCGTCTACGGGCCGGTGTCCGACCGCTTCGGGCGGCGGCCCGCCCTGCTCGGCGGCATCTTCATTTATCTGGTGGCGAGTGCCGCCTGCGCGCTGACCGACGACATCGAGACGCTGATCGTCGCCCGCTTCCTCCAGGCGCTGGGCGCATGCTGCGGCCCGGTGGTGGCGCGGGCGGTGGTGCGCGACGTCTTCGGGCGCGACCGGGCGGCCACCGTGCTGGCCTACATGGCGATGGCGATGACGCTGGCCCCCGCCGCCGGCCCGATCCTGGGCGGCGTCCTGACGGAGTGGTTCGGCTGGCGGAGCAACTTCCTGCTGCTGACCGGCTTCGCCGCGCTGATCCTGGCCGCCACCTGGACCCTGATGGGCGAGACCAACGCCAACCGCGACGAGACGGCGCTCCAGCCCGGCCGGCTGCTCGCCAACTACGCGCTGCTGCTGCGCGACCGCGGCTTCGTCGGGCAGATGCTGACGGTGGCCTTCGCCTACAGCGGCATCTTCGCCTTCATTTCCGGCTCCAGCTTCGTGCTGATCGGGCGGCTGCACCTGACGCCCGCTCAGTTCGGGGGAAGCTTCGGCGCGGTGGTTCTGGGCTACGCGGTGGGCTCCTTCCTAGCCGGGCGGCTGAGCGCGCGGCTGGGCGAGCCGCGGATGATCCGCACCGGCACGGCGGTGTCGCTGGCCGGCGGGCTGCTTGGGGTGGGGCTGGCGCTGGGCGGAGTGATGCATCTGGCGGCGGTGGTGGGTCCCGTCTTTCTTTTCATGCTCGGCGCCGGGCTGACCCTGCCCAACGCCATGGCCGGGGCGGTCGGCCCCTACCCGATGATGGCCGGGCTGGCCTCTTCGCTGGTCGGCTTCGTGCAGATGACCGTGGCGGCGCTGATCGGCGTGGTGCTCGGCCACAGCCACGCCGACAGCCAGCTTCCCATGATGACGGCGATCGGGCTGGTCGCGCTGGGCGGCGCGCTGGCCCACCGGCTCCTCGTCAGTCCTCGTCCTTGACGGAGTCCGGCATCCAGCGCAGGGCGTAGGAGAAGACGATGGTGACGGCGAGGCAGAGGACCAGCGCCATCCCCGCCAGCACGTAGAAGCCGGCCCCGCAGGCGATGCCCAGCGCGCCGGCCATCCAGATCACCGCCGCGGTGGTCGCCCCGCGCACCGTGGTCCCGGCGCGGAACATCACCCCGGCGCTGATGAAGCCGATGGCCTGGGCGATGCCCTGGATGACGCGGGTCGGGTCCATGTCGCCCCCGCCGCTTCCCTTCCCGGCCATGCCCCAATAGAGCTCCAGCGCAACCAGCGTGGTCACCGCCGCGCTGATGGCCACCAACGTGTGGGTGCGCAGCCCCGCCGCCTTGCCCCGGATCTCGCGGTCGAGTCCCAGCGCCGCCCCGCAAACCGCCGCCGCGGCCAGCCGGGCTGCCATGTCCCAGACCGGAATGGCCGTACTCAAGTCCATGTTATTCCTCCCTATTTTTACCTTTGCGTAACGCTTGCTACTTTTTTGCGCCCGGTCGCATTTTTCACTTTAAAAGGCGGCCGGTTCGATCTATGTAACCGCAACTCGCAAGCGCACGTGCCGCTGGCCCGCCCCTCGTCCTTTTCGAGATGTGGTTATGCAACGACGTAACGCGTGATCCCCGACCGTCCCTTAAGCAAGGCGGCGTCTTGGAGGTTACGATGGTTCATGTTGTTGTGGGTGGGCGCCGGCTCACCCGTCTCCGACTCTTTCCGGTTCTGTCCCGTTCGGCTCTTCCCCGCAAGGCGACACGGCAGTCCAGTATGGGCGGCCTGAGCGCCTGACCGTCTTTTCTTTCTGACCGGTCAGCAGCGCGCGGCCGCTCCGCCCCTGCTTTTTCACAATTCGTCCGACACCTTCATCTTGCGTCCGGGAGACTGAGATGACCGATAAGATTGCGCGCTTTTTCGAAGAGCAGCGTCCGCAGACCCCGTGCCTCGTCGTCGATCTGGACGTCGTGGAAGCGAACTACCACGACCTGGAGGAAGCGCTCCCGGACGCCAAGATCTTCTACGCCGTGAAGGCCAATCCGGCGCCGGAGATCCTCGGCCTGCTGACCCGTCTGGGCTCCGCCTTCGACACCGCCAGCGTCCCGGAAATCCAGATGGTGCTGGCTGCCGGCTGCGCGCCGGAGCGCATCTCCTACGGCAACACCATCAAGAAGGAAGCGGACATCCGCCGCGCCTTCGAGCTGGGCGTGCGCCTGTTCGCCTTCGACAGCGAGGCGGAGCTTGAGAAGATCGCCCGCGCCGCCCCCGGCGCCCGAGTCTTCTGCC
Organism: Azospirillum formosense; assembly: GCF_013340925.1. GTDB lineage: Bacteria > Pseudomonadota > Alphaproteobacteria > Azospirillales > Azospirillaceae > Azospirillum > Azospirillum formosense. The sequence goes on along the minus strand of NZ_WHOR01000096.1, from coordinate 903 downwards.
GCATCCTGACCTCCGGCGAGGGCGCCGAGTGGCCGCTGTCGCGCAAGTTCGGCTGCGACCTCGCCATGGCGCGGGAGCTGTTGCTGAAGGCCAAGGGCATGAACGTCGTTCCCTACGGCGTGTCCTTCCATGTCGGCTCGCAGCAGAAGGACCTGATGCAGTGGGACCACGCCATCTTCCAGGTGGCGCAGCTGTTCCGCGAGCTTGAGGTGCTGGGCGTCGACCTCGGCATGATCAACCTGGGCGGCGGCTTCCCGACCCGCTACCGCACCGACGTGCCGGAGACCACCGCCTACGGCCAGGCCATCTTCGAGTCCCTGCGCACCCACTTCGGCAACCGCCTGCCGGAAGCCATCGTGGAGCCGGGCCGCAGCATGGTCGGCAACGCCGGCATCATCGAGAGCGAGGTCGTCCTCGTCTCCCGCAAGTCGGCCAACGACGTGAAGCGCTGGGTCTATCTGGACATCGGCAAGTTCAGCGGTCTCGCCGAGACGATGGACGAGGCGATCCAGTACCCGATCCAGGTGATGGGCGACGACGGGGAAGGCGACAGCGAGGCGGTCGTGCTGGCCGGCCCGACCTGCGACAGCGCCGACGTGCTCTACGAGCGCGCCGAGTACAAGCTGCCGATGGACCTGAAGGCCGGCGACCGCGTGCGCATCCACGCCACGGGCGCCTACACGACGACCTACTCGGCGGTCTGCTTCAACGGCTTCGCCCCGCTCCAGCAGATCTGCATCTGATCGGGCGAAGGTTCGGCTGAGAAAAAAGCCCCTCTTCCTTCGGGAGGAGGGGCCTTTTTCATGTCCAGCTTCTGCTGCCCCCTCCCTAACCCTCCCCCTCTTCGAGGTGGAGGGGACTGGCCGCCGCTTCGCAGAAGGCACCCTCTCCCTCGCAGAGGGG
>NZ_WHOR01000095.1:0-20079 GCF_013340925.1 Azospirillum formosense | reverse complement strand
ACCCCCCCCAGCCCCGGCGGCGACCAGCCCGCCCAGAAGAAGGCCCGCCAGAACGGGGGTGGCGAAGCCGCCGCCGGGCCGTTCTCCCACCCCCGCGGCACCATCGGGGCGGTGGCCTGCGGGAGCGCTTTCGGCAAAGGAAGAGGTCGTATCGTCCACCGGAACTCCAGGTCAGCCGTTCGCCGCAAGGAAAGGTCCGGAAACGGTCCTCAGTTCCGCACCGCGCGTCCTTTCAGCTTGAAGACATAGGTAATGACTTCCGCCACCGCGCGATAGTGCTCGGACGGAACCTCCTCGTCGATATCGCATGCGGCATAGAGCGCACGGGCGAGGGGCGGATTCTCCATCACCGGTACGCCGTTTTCCTCGGCAATCTCACGGATCTTGAAGGCGACGGCGTCGGCGCCCTTCGCCACCACCATCGGGGCACCCATGGTGGTGGAATCGTATTTCAGCGCGACGGCAAAGTGGGTCGGGTTGGTCACCACCACGTCGGCGCCGGGCACCGCCGCCATCATGCGCTTGCGCGCCCGCTCGAACCGCAATTGGCGGATGCGGCCCTTCACATGCGGGTCGCCTTCGGCCTGCTTGTGCTCGTCCTTCACCTCCTGCTTGGTCATGCGCATCTTCTTGTCGAAGCTGTGGCGCTGCCAGAACAGGTCGGCCCCGGCGATCAGGGTCAGGATGGCCAGCACGCCGGCCAGCAGCCGGAAGGTCAGCCCGTCCATCTCGCGGAGCAGCAGCATCATGTCGATGCCGATGAAGTGCCCGATGGTGAGCATCATCGGCTGGAGCGCGATGTAGGCGACGACCCCGACCACCGCGACCTTCGCCAGACTCTTCAGAAGATCGATGCCCTTCTGGGCGCTGAACATGTTGGCGATTCCGGAAATCGGATTCAGCTTTTCGAACTTCGGCGCGATCAGTTCCCAGGAGACGTTGAAGCCCTTCTGCCCGATGGTGCCGATCACACCGGCGAACAGCAGGAACAGGATCGGCAGCCACAGCGCCCACAGGATGTCCTTCATCACCCGCATCAGCACCGCGCCGACGCCGCCCTGGTCCATGGGGATCTGGTCCAGGTTCTCGAAGAAGAAATTCAGGCGGGGCACCATGCCCTTCAGCGTTCCGGGCAGGATCGTGACCAGGATCACCAGCGCCGCGGCGATCATCAGCCAGTTGCCGATTTCCTGGGTCATCGCGTATTGGCCCTGCTTGTGGGCCTCTTCGAGCTTCTTTTGCGTAGGGTCTTCTGTTTTGGATGATTCATCCGCGTCTTCGGACACCGGATCTCTCCCCGCTCAGCCCGGTCTCAGGAAATCGACGAACGCAGCCTCGAAATGAGTCAGCCAGAACATCATCATCGCGGCGAGCGTCAGGGCGAACATGAACAACCCCAGCGCGACCTGGAGCGACGTGAACAGGAAGAACACCTGGATCTGCGGCGCCAACTTGTTCAGAAGCCCCAACGCCAGCGCGAACAGCATCCCGGAGATCAGGAACGGCGCCGCCATCTGCACGCCCAGCATGAAGGACTTGCCGACCAGCTGCCCGACCACGTTCGCCATGTCGTCGATGGGGATCGCCGCCCCCGGCGCGAAGGTGGAATAGCTGTCCACCACCGCCATGATCAGCAGATGGTGCAGGTTCGTGATGAAGATCAGCAGCAGCCCGAGCCACCCCATCAGGGCGCCGGGCAGCGATCCCTGCGACGCCATGGCCGGGTTGAACATCTGGGCGTTCGACAGGCCGGACTGCAGCGCGATGATCGTCCCGGCCACCTCCAAGGCGCCCATCAGCAGGCGGGCGACGGTGCCCATGAAGATGCCGACGGTCACCTCCCCGGCCATCAGGACGAACAGGCGGAAGATGTTGTCGGGCATCGGCGGCATGCGGTCGCCCAGCACCGGCGCCACCAGAACGCTGACCGCGACGGAAAAAAGAAGGCGCGTGCGGGTGGACACAAAAGCGTCGCCGATGGTCGGCATGATGCTGAAGGCCGTCCCGACACGCGCGAAGACCAGCAACCAGAGGAAGATCTGGTCGCCCAGAAACTGCTGAAGCAGGTTCATCCGCCGCCGCCGGGCAGGTTTCCGGCGTTGGGGACACTGTTCACGCCGGTGCCGATGGCGACGATGCGGTCGGCGACCTCATGCTCGAAGAAAGAGCGCAGCTCACCCAGCATGAAGGGCATCAGCAGGATCGACAGACCGAAGACCAGCAGCACCTTCGGCACCATGGCCAGCGTCTGCTCGCTGATCTGGGTGACCGCCTGGAACACCGAGATGATCGTGCCGAGCACCATCATGGCGACCAGCACCGGCGCCACCACGAACACCAGCGTGACGATGGAGGTGCGGCAGATCTCGATGACGTCGGTTTCGTTCATGATGCTTCGCCCGGGGCGCTTCTTCTCAGGAATCCGCAAGCCGTCGTCAGATCGGCATGCGCAGGATTTCCTGGTAGGCCGACAGCACCTTGTCGCGCACGGCGGTGACGGTCTGCAGCGTCACCTCGGCGTTGGTGACGGCCTGGACGACATCGGTCAGATCGGCCTGCCCGACGGCGGCCTTGGCGGTCATCGTCTCGCCCTGCTTCAGGTCGCCGATGACCTCCTTGGCGGTCTGCTCCAGAACGTCGCCGAAGCTGACGCCGTTGCGCGGGGCCATGCCCGGCCCGGTCGTTGAGGCGGCCGTGTTCGCATAGGCCGCGGCGGCGTTGATCGGGTTGATCATGGGACGTGCGTCCTTCCTTCAAAAAAACGTCGCTGCGTCAGGCGCGGAGGATGTCGATGGTGCGCATCAGCATCTGGCGGGCGCTGTCCACCGCCGACAGGTTGGCCTCGTAGGAGCGCTGCGCCTCGCGCATGTCCATCGCCTCGACCACCGAATTGACGTTGGGCAGCAGCACGTAGCCGTCGGCGTCCGCGGAGGGGTGCGAAGGGTCGTAGCGCCGCTCGAAGTCCTTCTTGTCCACGTCGATCTTGGCGACGCGGACGAGATCGACCCCCATCTGGCGGTCCAGGGCGTTCTGGAACATCACGACCTTGCGCCGGTAGGGCAGATCGCCCGGCGTTTCCGCCGTGGTGTTGGCGTTGGCCAGATTTTCCGCGATGGTCTTCAGGCGCGTGCCCTGTGCCTTCATGCCGGACGCGGACACCGCCATCGACGTGTAGAGATCCATGTTCCGCCTCCTTCGCCCGAACCCCGCCGCCCCTTAGCCGCCGCTGCGGATGGAGGAGCGGATCAGGTTGACCTGCTTCTTGTAGAGGTTCGTGATCGTCTGGTAGTCCATGCCGGTCTGGCCCTGCTTCAGCATCTGCTCTTCCAGGACCACGTTGTTGCCGTCCGGCGCCGTCTCGTAGGGGTTGCGCTGGCGCTGCTCCTGGTTCAGCCCGCCGGCGCCGCGCGTCCCCTGGAGGTGCGAGGCGTTGGTGGCGGCGGGCTGGAGGCGGCGGCTGTCGGACAAGGCGTCGCGGAAAGTGAAGGGCTTCAGGTCCCGGCCCTTGTAATCCGGCGTGTCGGCGTTGGCGATGTTCGCCGCAATCACGTTCTGGCGTTCGGTCAGCCAGCCCATCTTGCGCGACATCAGCTTGAAGAGGCCGAGATTCTCGAGATTCATCGCCGGGTTCCGGTCTGAGGGCCTGCCGCCCGGACGCGCGAAGGCGCGCAGCAAGGCGGGCGGGATGCATCACAGCATTCCGATCTTCCGCCGTTTCAGTTAATCAAAGATGAATCGCGCCCACGGCATCGCCCCGCCCTTCCCGCCACGCTTGAGCTTCATGCTTCGTTAAGCATGTTCCGCCAGGATACGCCCATCGACACAGGCCATCCGGCAGGAGCCCCTTGTCCGAGCCGACTCCCAACCACCGCCCTCTTCCCAACCGCCCCGTCGCGGTCGCGCTGAAGTATGAGTTGGGCGACCAGTCCCTGCCCCGCGTGGTCGCCACCGGCAAGGGCCATGTGGCCGAACAGATCCTGGAGCTGGCCTTCGCCAACGGCGTGAAGGTGCGCGAGGACGCCGACCTCGTGCAGATCCTGTCGGCGGTGGACATCGACTCGGAAATCCCCATCGAGGCCATCGCCGCCGTGGCCGAAATCCTCGCCTACGTCTACCGCGCCAACGGCACGCTGCCGCCTTCTGCGGAACCGGCCACCGGAGAGGCTCCGTGACAGAAACCGCGACGCTCCGCCGGGACATCCAGGCGCTGGCCGCCGCGCTGGAGGAGACCCGCGACCAGATGGAAGCCGGACTGACGGCGGACCTCACCGGACTCGACACCCGTGTCGCCGCACTGTGCGCCGAGGCGCAGTCCGCCGGCGGCGACGCCGAACTGGCCGCCGCCCTGGAACGCCTGCTCCCCACGCTGGACGCCGTCGCGGCGGCGCTGACCCGCCAGAGGGAGACTCTGGCCGCCGCCGCCGAAGGGCGCCACGATCCCCATTCGGCGCGCCAGCGCGCCAGCGCCGCTTACGGCCGCGGCGCTCCCGCCGCGCCGGGCGACCTTCCGCCCGACCCGCCGGCCACGCCGTCCCGACAGAGCTGACCTGATCCATGGGCCTCGACCAGTACATCCAATTCGTTCTCGCCCTCGCCTTCGTCATCGCGCTGATCGTGCTGGTGGCCTGGGTGATGCGCCGCATCGGTTTCGGCGGCATGACCGCCACGTCGGGACGCCAGCGCCGGTTGGGCGTCGTCGAGGTGCTTCCGCTCGACGGCAAGCGCCGGCTGGTGCTGGTCCGCCGTGACGACCGCGAGCATCTGCTGCTGCTGAGCGCTTTCGGCGACCAAGTGGTCGACCAGACGCCGCGCGGCGGCTTCCAAGGCGCGCTGGCCGAGGCATCAGCCCCGCCGTCCGCCGCCCTGCCGTCCGCCGCACTGCCGTCCACCGGAGACCGGTCATGAAGACCGGCACCGGCGTGACGGGACGGCTGGCGCTCGCCGGCCTGCTGGCCCTGGCCATCGGCATCGCCGGCGCGCTGGCCGCCGGGCCGGCGCTGGCGCAGAGCATGACCTTCGACCTGGGCGACGCCGGGGGATCGACCACCGGGCGCATCGTTCAGATGGTCGCGCTGATCACCGTGCTGTCGCTGGCACCGTCGATCCTCATCATGATGACGGCCTTCACGCGCATCGTCATTGTCCTGTCCTTCCTGCGCTCGGCGCTGGGCATCCAGCAGGTGCCGCCGAACACGGTGCTGATGTCGCTGGCGGTCTTCCTGACCTTCTTCGTCATGGCCCCGGTGTTCGAGCGGTCCTACAACCAGGGCATCCAGCCGCTGATCAACCAGGACATCGACGAGACGGAGGCGTTCCGCCGCACGGTCGCCCCGCTGCGCGAGTTCATGCTGAAGCACACCAGCGAGAAGGACCTGCGCCTGTTCATGGACATGGCGCGCATCGAGAACGTGACGGACGCCGAGCAGACCCCGCTGCACGTGCTGGTCCCCGCCTTCATGATCTCGGAGATCAAGCGGGCCTTCGAGATCGGCTTCCTGCTGTTCCTGCCCTTCCTGATCATCGACATGGTGGTGTCGTCGATCCTGATGTCGATGGGCATGATGATGCTGCCGCCCACCATGGTGGCGATTCCGTTCAAGATCATCTTCTTCGTGCTGGTCGACGGCTGGTACCTGATCGCCGGGTCGCTGGCCCGCAGTTTCGGCACGCTGTAGGCGCATTGTTCAAAGGGAGGTGGTGGCGCCCGGCACAGATCGTCGCAGGCGAAACGGCCTGCGGACGGGCGCCTCGGCTTCCGCTAGTATTGGGTCCGGAATAAGCGTAAGAGGATCGGCCCGCGCGAGCGCACCGACCGCCGCCGTACCCGCAGCTTGTGGCTTCTTCGTCCTCCGCTCGGCCTCCCAACGGACCCCCTCCACGTCCCACATGTCAGACACGACCCTGAAAGCCGCGGCACCCGACAAGGGCAGGCTGGCCGCGCTCACCCTCGGTGCGCTTGGCGTCGTTTACGGCGACATCGGCACCAGCCCGCTCTACACGCTGCGCGAATGCTTTTCGCCGGAGCATGGGCTCGCCCTGACCCCGCAGAACATCCTCGGCATCATGTCCATGGTCTTCTGGGCGCTGGTGCTCGTGGTCACGGTGAAATACGTGCTGTTCGTCATGCGGGCCGACAACAAGGGCGAGGGCGGCATCCTGGCCCTGCTGGCGCTGGCGACCAACAGCCGGCCCGACTCCACCGGGCGGCTGTCCGGCCTGATGGCGATGGGCCTGTTCGGCGCCGCCCTGTTCTACGGCGACGGCATGATCACTCCGGCCATCTCCGTCCTCTCCGCGGTGGAGGGGCTGGAGGTGGCGCAGCCGGCGCTGGAGCGGGTCGTCGTGCCGGTGACCGTGGGCATCCTGATCGCCCTGTTCGGAATCCAGAGCCGCGGCACCGAGAAGGTGGGGCGGCTGTTCGGTCCGATCATGGTCGCGTGGTTCGCCACGCTGGGCCTGCTCGGCCTGATCGAGCTGGTCAAGGAGCCGCAGGTCCTCGCGGCGCTCGACCCGCGCCACGCCGTGCATTTCTTCGCCTCGAACGGTTGGATCGGCTTCCTGGTGCTGGGCGCCGTCGTTCTGGCCGTCACCGGGGGCGAGGCGCTCTACGCCGACATGGGGCATTTCGGCCGCCGCCCCATCAAGGTGGCGTGGCTGGCCGTGGTGCTGCCCGCGCTGCTGCTGAACTATCTCGGCCAGTGCGCCCTGCTGCTGAGCGATCCCGCGGCGGTGCGCAGCCCCTTCTACCTGCTGGTGCCGGAGTGGGGCCTCTATCCGATGATCCTGCTGTCGACCTGCGCGGCGGTGATCGCCAGCCAGGCGGTGATCTCCGGCGTCTTCTCGCTGACCCGGCAGGCCGTGCAGCTCGGCCTGTGCCCGCGGCTGGACATCCGCCACACCTCGCAGGAGGAAGGCGGGCAGATCTACATCCCGCGCGCCAACTGGGGCCTGCTGTTCGCGGTCATCGGTCTGGTCGTCTGGTTCGAATCCTCCAGCCGGCTGGCGACCGCCTACGGCATCGCGGTGACCGGCGACATGGTCATCACCACCATCCTGGCGCTGGTCGTGGCGCACCGCCGCTGGAACTGGAGCCTTCCGGCCTGTCTGGCGCTGGGCGCCCTGTTCCTCAGCGTCGATCTGGCGCTGTTCCTGGCCAACGCGGTGAAGATCCCGCACGGCGGCTGGGTGCCGCTGGTCATCGCCGCGGTGACGCTGGGGTTGATGTCGACGTGGCGCCGCGGCCGCGCCGTCCTGAACCGCCGTCTGGCCGAGGACTCCCTGCCGCTGGACGGCTTCATCAAGCGGCACGCCAAGTCCTCCGACATCCAGCGGGTGAAGGGAACCGCGATCTTCCTGACCTCCAGCGCCGACACGGTGCCCATCGCCCTGCTGCACAACCTGAAGCACAATCAGGTGATGCACGAGCGCATCGTCTTCCTGACCGTGATGGTCGAGGACGTGCCCCGCGTTCCGGCCAAGGAGCGCGTCGTCCTGGAAGGGCTGGCCGACGGCTTCTACCGCCTGACGGTGCGCTACGGCTTCTCGCAGGAGCCGAACATCCCCAAGGCGCTGCGGCTGTGCAAGGCGTTCGGGCTGGAGTTCGACGTGATGACGACCTCCTTCTTCCTCGGCCGCGAGACGCTGATCCCCCGCATCAACCCGCAGATGGCCCAGTGGCGGGAGAAGCTGTTCGTCGTGATGTCGCGCACCGCGGTCAGCGCCACCGACTTCTTCAAGATCCCGCCGAACCGCGTGGTCGAGCTGGGCACCCAGGTCCAGCTCTGACGGCCTACCGCCGTGCCAACAAAAAGGCCCCTTTCCGATGGAAAGGGGCTTTTTCGGGAGAGAGCAAGGTCAGGCCGCAGGCTTGCGCGGCGGATTGACCGGCGCCATCAGCGCCGAAAAACGTTGATCCATGGATTGCAGCCACGTCAGCATGATGGACATCTGTCCCTTCAACTCGCGGAGGTCGCCCTCCATAGCGTGCTGACGCTCCCCGTCGATCCGTTGAGTAGCGATGATCTGGTCCAGCTTCGACAGGATCTCCGCTTCGCGATCCATTACCGAATCCCCTCGAAAGCGTGTATTCCGATGCAAAACCCGAACACAACTTCCCGCTCCGGTCGAATCCGGAGAAAGACCTAGTTGATCGCCGCGCTCTGCTTGCCGCGGTAGTTCTTCAGGAACTTCTGGAACACGTCCACCTCGGCGACGCGGGATCGCACGGTGTTGACATCGATCAGGCCCAGCGCCTGCTCCGGCCGGGTCAGCACGCGGAAGGCGTCGGCGTCGGGACCGTTGGTCATCGCCGAGCCGAACTCCTTGCGCAGCAGGTTCAGGTTCGTGCCGTCCCCGGCCAGCGCCAGCGCCACCGCCCGGTTCAGGACGAGCTGCGAGGTCGCCGGGTTGATCGGCTGGGTCGGCGGCGGCGGCGCGCCGATCAGCTTGTTCAGGGCGAAGGCCGCGGCCTCCCATTTCTGGGCGCGCCACGCGATGTCCACCCGCAGCGAGTTGGCCGGCTTGCTGTCGTCCTCGGAGAGCAGCAGCAGCGCCTCGTCGCCGCGGCCCAGTTCGGCCAGCGCCTTGGCCTGCATCAGGCGGCGCTCGCCCACCAGATCGGCCGGCAGGTTCGGCACGTTGGACAGTTCCAGCGCGCGCAGCGCGTCCTCCGGCTTGTTGTCGAGCAGCCGGACGGAGGCGAGCCGGGTGCCGACGCGCGCCTTGTCCTCCCCGGACAGGCGGTATTCCACCTGATGCTGCAGCAGGTCGGCGGCGCGGTTCAGCAGGTCCACAGAGATCAGCCGCTCGGCGAGCTGCCGGATCACCTCGTCGCCCGCCTCCCCCACCGGGGTCAGCTCGCGGAACTGGTCGTAGAGCTGGAGCGCTTCGATGGTCGGCAGCTTCTGCGCCCCGTCCTTGTAAAGGTCGGCGAAGATGCGCGACATCTCGCGGGTGATCTCCTCGGCCCGCGGCGTGTCGGCGACCAGGGCGGCTGTCTCCTTCATGGCGTTGAAACCGTCGGCGTACTGGCCGGCGGCGATCAGCACCTCGCCCATGCGCTGGCGGATCTGCATCTCCAGCTCGTCGCCGCGCCACGTGAAGGTCAGCCCGGCCAGTTGCTCCGCCGCGGCGGGCGGCGACATGCGGCCTTCCGCCAGTTGCAGGTTCACCAGCGCCAGCCCGGCCTTGGCCCGGTAATAGCGGTCGAGGCTGTTGTAGGAGGCCGTCAGCTGCTCCAGCGCCCGCTCCGGCTCGTTGGTCTGGGCGTAGTAGAGGCCGCGGAGATACTGGACGTCGGGCCGCTCCTCCGCGTCCGTCCCGCCGCGCTCGACGATGCGGTCGAGCAGCCGCTTGGCGAAGGGCGCGTCGCCGGTCTTCAGCGCGGCCTCGGCGGCCCGGATTGCCAGCTTGGTCAGGATCGGGTCGGGGTAGGAGTTGAGGATCGGCGCCGCCGCCTTGAAGCCGGCCTGGGCCGCCGGCCAGTCGTTGCGGTCCGCCGCGATGGCGGCGCGCCACAGCGCGGCCTCGCCGTTGTTGGCGAGGTTCGGATGGGCGAAATCCTCCGCCGCGGCGTCGGTGTTTCCCGCCAGGAAGCGCGCCGCCCCGCGCAGGGCACGGAATTCCGGCCAGCCTTCCAGGTCGGGCTGGGCCTCCTGCAACACATCCATCATGCCGATGGCCTCCTGCCCGAAGCCGTTCGCCAGATAGAAGCGGGCGAGGTCGAGCTGGGCGCGGGGCCGTTCGGAATCCGGCGCGTTGACGATGTTGAGCTGAAGATTCTGGCGCGCCTCGGTGTAGTGGTCGAGGTCGCCCTTCTTCCAGGCCGGCAGGTCGAACAGGCGACGCCCGGAAGGCACCGGCTTCGGATCGGTGGGGGGCGTCAGCGTGTTCGAGGCGCCGCCGGGCGACGGCCTCGGCGGCAGCGACGCCGTCTGCGACGCGGCCGGGCGGTTTCCGGCATCGGCCATGGGCGACAGGTGAAGGCCGCCCGCCGCGGTCACCTCCACCCCTTCCTTGACCGGACGCACGGTGATGGCGTCGGCGATGGGCCGCACGACGACGCCCTGGTAGCTGGGCAGCAACTCAAGATCGGCGTAACGGTGCGATTCGGGAATGGCGTTGCCGGGAACCGGCAGCGGCACGACCTGGAGGCGGTCGCCGACGTCGGGGTCGGACAGCGTCACCACGGTCGCCGCGTCCGCGGCGCGCACCAGCAGACGGGCGCCGAGCAGGAAATCCGGCTCCGGGTCGATCTTCAGCTCGAAGGGCGGCGTGCCGGTCAGGCGGCTGGTCGGCGTGATTTTCCAGCTCGTCCCCTGCCGTTCGATCTTCGGCCAGACCAGCGGGCCGATCCTGGTGCGGAAGGCGCTGCCCCCGGTCGCCGGCACCGGCTCGATCGCGCCGACCGTCCCGGTTCCGCCGCCGATGGCCTTTCCGGCACCGATGGGCAGGGGCTTGTCGAACACGATGTAGAGATGGCCGGCGCGCGGATAGACGGCGATGGACGCCGGACCACCCGCGTCGAAGACCAGCGTCGGGCCCTGCGGTTCGGCTTTCGCCGGATCGGGCTTGGCAGCTTCGGGCTTGGCGGCTTCGGGCTTTGAGGATGCCGGGGCCGCCGCGACCTCCTTCGCCGGAGGAGGCGCCGCAGCCGGCTTGGCGGCGGCCGGGGGTGTCGCCGCAGGCGGTGGCGCTGCGGCTTCGGCCGAAGGAGGTCGCACGGTGGTCGTGGTGGCGCCGGGTGGCGGGGCGGCACTCGCGGCGTCGCCCGTCGGCAGACCGGCGCGCGTGCCCGGATTCTGCACGTCGATCACCACGGAGCGGCCGGACTTGCTGTCCTTGATCTCGGCGTCCTGCGGCACGGCGAAGGTCACCGCCAGCGCGCCGTTGGCCTGCCGGAACTGCTCCACGTTCTGGATGTTGCGCAGGGCCATCCTGGCCACCGGCGCCAGATCGGCGGTGCCGTTGCGGTCGAACAGCAGCGTGGCCGACGCGCCGTCGCGGCGCAGCGTGTAGTCGGCGCCCTCCGGCCAGGTGAAGGACAGGCGGCTTCGTTCCGGCGTGTCGGCCGCGCTGACCGCCACCCGACCCGCGGAGCGCGCCGGGGCGGGTGCGGCCGGAGCGGCGGGGGCGGCCGGCGCCTCCGCTTTGGCGGTCTGGGCCGGGGCTTGGGCCGGCGCCTCGGCGGCGGGGGTCAGGTCGAGCGCCACGGCGTTGCCGTTGCGGAAGCTCTTCAACGTCACCGGCCGCTTCAGATCGAAAGTCACCGTCTTGCCGTCGCCGCCGATCCGCACTCCGGACAGATAGCCGGGCAAGGCCGCCACGGTGCGATCCAGCGCGGCGTTGATCGGCTCGTCGAAGCGGACGACCAGCGTGTTGCCCTCCACCGACGCGCTGTAGCCGGTCTGGCGCGGCCAGTCGAAAACCATGCGGCCGAAGGTCTTGTGGGTGGCGGCGCGCACCGGAACGTCGACGGCCCAGGCAGCCGGGATGGCGGCGAGCAGAGCCGTGGCGGCCACGAAGCCGCTCAGCCAGCGCCGGTATGCCCTGCCCCGCCCCATCCGTTTCACTCCTCCGGCTCCGCATCGGTGGCCGCCCCGGACACCGGCGGCCCCGCCGTCTCCTCGCGCACCACCACATCGACCCGCGCCCCGCCGGGCACCGGGTCGATGCCGGGCGCCTCGCTCATCAGGCTGCGCGCCACGAGGTCGCGCTTGTAGCCCGTTTCGCGCAACAGCGCCGCAACGGCAACCGCGCGCGTCAGGGCGCGTTCCCAAGCCAGCCCCGCGGACTGGTCCTCCCGCTCGGCGTGGCCGACCACCTCGATCCGGTTGCCGATCCGGCCCACCGCCGCGCCCAGCAGATACAGCACCCGCCGCCCCTGGTCGGTGAAGCTGCCGCCGGTCGGGTCGAACATGACATGGGCCGGCAGGCCGATCACCACGCGGTCGTCCTCCCGCCGCACCTCCACCGCCGCCAGATCCTCGTTGGCCGCGGTCTGGGTACGAAGCAGGGCGCTGAGATAATCCAGATTGATCGCCGAATATGACTCCACCGTGGCGGCGTTGAAAGCGGCCTTCGGCTCGGGCGGCGTCGCGGAGGGGGTGACCGCGGTGGAGCGGGCCGACGACAGCGACTTGACCAGCCCGGTCCAGCGCTGCGCCTCCGGCTCGCTCATCGAATACATCAGGACGAAGAAGGCCAGCAGCAGCGACATCAGGTCGGTGAAGCTGATCAGCCAGATCGTCCGGTTGTGGCCGCCGCTCTTCTCCTCGGCCTTGGGCAGTTTGGGCAGGCGGATCATCGGCGCCCTCCCCCCGGCGCGTCGTCCATGGCGCGCAGGCTGAACAGCAGGCGGACGGCGCCCGGCGCCCCGCGCTCGATGCCCACCGTCACCGCGTCCGCCGGCGCCCCGTCAGCGATCAGCAGCCGGGCCAGCGCGCCCGCCCGCACCACCGGGCCGGGCGGCTGGCTGGGAGCACCCGCCGGGCCGATGGACAAAAGCGCGTCCAACTCGATCCGCTCGCCGGGCCGGTTCTGCAACAGCGCGTCGGCCACCCGGTCGATCAGCCCGATGCGGTCCGGGCGGAGGTCCGCGGTGCCGGGCAGGAACAGCTCGTCGGCGGGCAGGCGCACCTCCAGCAGGCGGCCCGGCGTGACGCTGTCCACCTTCGCCACGGCGATGGCGGTGGCGAACAGATTGCCCAGACCGTCCAGCCGCTGCACGGCGAAGACGGTGCCGGCGCGCGAGGCCAGCGGGTCGGCCGGCTCGCGCAGGCGGGGGTCGATGTAGAAGGCGGGGAAGCTGCGCTCCAGCGACACCAGCACCGTGCGCACCCGCTGGGCGGTCTGCACGGACTGGGCGTTCAGAACGATGAAGAAGACGAGCAGCAGCAGGAACAGCGACAGCAGAAGCACGATGCTTCCGTTGTTCGGGTTCGGCCGGCTGCCCGACAGGTCCGGCTTCCTGTGGCCGGGCGCAGCCATGGGGTTAGTCGAAACTCGCCAGCAGGCGGTCGATCTCGTCCTGGTCCATGGCGGCGCTGGTCATCTGCGGCCCGTGCAGCAGACCGGCCTCCGGGTCGTCCGCAGGACGGTCGGTGGCAAAGTTCGGCGCCGGATCGGTGTGAACCTCGGCCGCGGCGACCGCGGCGGGGCGGGTGTGGTTCTGCCGCACCTCGTCGCCGAAGGCCGCGACGATCATGTCCACCTTCGATTCGATGTGCTTGAGCGTGCGCACGACCTTGGAGATGCGCTGGCCGGTGATGTCCTGGAAGTTGCAGGCCTCGAAGATCTTGGTCACCTGCTCGGTCAGCTTCGCGGAGTTCTCCGGGTCGATCTGGCCGGAGATGCCGGTGATGACGTCGCAGGCGTCGAAGATGGCGAAGGTGGCCTGCTCCGTCGCGCCGACGACGGCGTCCAACTCATCGGTGGCGTTGGGGATGTGTTGGTCGCGGATTTCCGCGGGCTGGAGCGCCGCCAGCTCCTGCTTGGCGCTCTCGATGAAGCGGGCGAGGTCGACCACCTCCTTGTAGAGGCGCAGGTCGGTGGCGGAGATGTCGCCGTCCATGCTGCCGAGGATGGAGCGGACGATGTCGGTCACCTCCTCGCGGCTCAGCGGCTGGGCCGCTTCGGCATGGGCGGCGTCGAGCTGCTGGCGCAGGAGCTTCTGGTCGGCGAGCGAGGAGGAAACGGGCGGGGCCATGTGCGTTCCGATGTGAGCGTTCCGTGGTCTTGTCCGGCCTGCGTGCGATCGGGTGCGTCGGCCGGCCCGGACGCAGGCGCCCGAAGCGGGTTCGACCCAAACCTCGCGCCCTCGCACGGCCGCCGCCGACTCGGAGCCTCGTCAGCCTTTCCAACCCTAAATTCGCTCGGTTAACACGCCGTTAAGCGCGTGAAACGTCGCAACGCAAAGATCGGACGGAATCGCCCAAACGGAAACAATGCGGAAGCGTTGTTCTGTGCCCGCACGTTTCCAACCAGAGCTCGCCATTGTCGAACTTTAAAGAGAGCTGCGGCAATTTGTTTCAATTGGAGCCCACAGACGGACAAAGGGCCGCCTCGAAAGGCGGCCCTTCTTCACCGTGGCGCAGGCCAACTGTTCCGTTAGGCTAAGCCGGCGGTGAATCCGTCAGGAATGACAGGGGTCCGGCAGTCAGCTCCCGCTGCTCCGCCCGCCGCCATGACTGTGTTCGCCGCCCTTGCGGCCCGCCTCCGACGCACGCTCCGGGTCGTTCTTGAAATTGCCGCCAGAGGCCTGACCACCCTTGTGACCGGCTTCCGACGCACGCTCCGGATCGTTCTTGAAGTTGCCGCCAGACGCCTGGCCGCCCTTGTGACCGGCTTCGGAAGCGCGCTCCGGGTCGTTCTTGAAGTTGCCGCCAGACGCTTGGCCGCCCTTGTGACCGGCTTCGGAAGCGCGCTCCGGGTCGTTCTTGAAGTTGCCGCCGGAGTGCTGACCGCCCGAGCTACGGCCCTGGTTCTGGTCGTTCATCTTGTCTCCTTCCTTCTTGCTGTTGGGCAAACTTGCGTTGCCCGAACACGCCGGAGCCAACATGGATCGAAGCCGACCGTCGCGGACTGTCTACCTTCCTGACAGTTCGTGTACTTATATTCAGTAGGTGCGGCGCGGCCGACGGGTATGACCAACCGCACGGTCATACCCACCCCGCCAACAACTCAACCAAAGAACGTATTCAGTTCTTCGCTGCCGCGGGCACACCGCGCCGCTCGATGAGCGCAGAGGTCAGTTCCTTGGCCTTCAGCGGGTCCATCGCGGCCAGAATCGGCGCCGTCTTGGTTTCCTTCATCTTCTCCACCACCCCCAGCAGCACGGGCATGTCGAGCTCCTCGAAGATGCGGGCGGCTTCCTTGGGCTTCATCGTCTCGTAGATCTTCACGAGGCTTTCGAGCTGAGCGGTCTGCTTCTCGTCGCCCTGGCGCATCAGCTTCTGGATGTCGGTGCGGACCTTCTCCATCTCCTGCACCTTCTGGTCGATGCGCTTCTCGGCGGCGGTCAGCAGGGCTTCGCGCTGCTCCAGGTCCTTGGTGCGGCGCTCGATCTCGGCGCGGCGCTCGGCGAAATGCTGGAGAAGCTCCTCGTTCTTCACCGGGCCGAGGGCGGCGTTGTCCGGCGGCGTCGGGTTGGGCGGCGTGCCGTTGCTGGACCCGCCCTGGGCCGGTTCTGGCGAGGGCTTGGCGCCGTTGGCGGCGAGTTGCATCGGCGCCGCCGGAACGGCGCTCTGCCCCTGGGCCAGGGTCGCCGGGAACTCCGGCAGGCGGGCGTCGCGGGTGGTGATCCGCCACAGGTCGCCGACGCGCACCCCCAGCATCAGGACGGCGACGAAGATGGTCAGGGGCAGGATGCGGAACCGCCACGCCTTCATCTTCTCGCGCATCCGCTCCGACAGAGGGCGACGCGGAACGGCGGGCTTGCGCTTGGCCTTGGTTTTCACCTTGGCCTTCGGCTTCGCTTTGGCGGCGGTTTGGGCCGCAGCTTGCGCGGCACCCCGGGCCGGTGGCTGACCGGCAACGCTCTGGCTGGTGCGGACACCGGTCGGAGTGGACCCGGCCGGCCGGATCACGACCTTGGGCTCCCCGCCGACATCGGCGGTCGCGCCCTTCGTGGTGGTGGCGTCGCTCATCCGACCCCCTTGCCGGCGTTCTCGATGGCTTGCAGAAGTTCACGTTCGGCGCGGGACAGGCTCTCGCCCTCGCGCACAATGGGATCGGACGCCGGCGCCGGGCGCCGCGACAGGGCATCGACCCGCAGCGGATCGGCGCGCAATGGATCGGCGCGCAGCGGCTCGCTCCGGAAGGCGGCGGAGCGCAGCGGCGGCAGATCGTCGTGATCGTCGTGGCCGATGGGACCGTCGTCGTGGAGATCGTGGCCGTGGAGATCATGGTCGTCGTGATCGTGATCGTCGTGACCGAGATCGTCCTCGACGATCGGGCGCGGAGCGACGGCCGGGCGTGACGCGACGGGCGGACGGGCGGACAGGCCGGGGCGCGCCGCCGGACGCGCCGCCGGGCCCGCCTTCGGACGCTCCCCGCCGACGTTGCCAAGCCGGTTGGCCATGGCGTCGGCGGCCTCGATCATGAATTCCAGCTCGTCGCGCAGTGTCTGCGCCTTGGCGACCGTGCGCTGCAGGTCGTCGCCGGTTTCGTGGGCCGTCTTCTTCAGACCGCGCACGCCGGTTTCGGCGCGCGACATGGCCTCGTTCAGGCCGCGCACCAGCTCGGCCATCTCGCCGCGGCTCTCGCGCAGCTTGATGATCTGCCGGTTGAGGATGATCGCGTAGGCGATGGTCGCGGCGAGCAGCCCCACCATCACCAGATCGAGGACGAGCGTGAGGGTCGGGCTCATAGCCGCATGACCTCCTGCTTGGGCAGCTCCCGCTCGATCCGCACGGCGATGTGCCCGCCCTTGCGGCCCATGCGGCCTTGGAACATGGAAACGTCGCCGCAGCGCAGCTCGATGGTGCCGTCCGGCGTGGCGTTCAGAAGGATTCGCGTGCCGACGCGCCAGTTCAGCACGTCGTGAAGGGTCATCGTCACCTCGTCCAGCACCGCGGAGATGTCCACGTCGGTGACCAGCAGCTCCGAGGCGAGGTGGGTTTCCCAGATCGAGTCGCGGCCGAACTTCTCACCCATGAACATCTGGAGCAGAAGCTCGCGCACCGGCTCCAGAGTCGCGTAGGGGATCATCAGTTCCAGGCGGCCGCCGCGATCCTCCATGTCGATGCGCAGCTTGACCAGCACCGCCGCGTTGGCCGGGCGCGCGATGGTCGCGAAGCGCGGGTTGGTCTCCAGCCGGTCGAAGCGGAAGGTGACGGGCGACAGCGGGTCGAAGGCGGCGGACAGGTCGGACAGCACCACATGGACCATGCGCTCCACGAGGTTGCGCTCGATGGTCGTGTAGGGGCGGCCCTCGATGCGCATCGCCGCGGTGCCGCGCCGTCCGCCCAGCAGCACGTCCACGATGGAGTAGATCAGCGCCGAGTCCACGACCATCAGGCCGTAGTTGTCCCACTCCTCCGCCTTGAAGACGGACAGCATGGCCGGCAGCGGGATCGAGTTCAGATAGTCGCCGAAGCGCACCGAGGAGATCTGGTCGAGGCTGACCTCGACGTTGTCGGAGGTGAAGTTGCGCAAGCTGGTGGACATCATGCGGACGAGGCGGTCGAAGACCACCTCCAGCATGGGCAGGCGTTCGTAGTTGACCAGCGCCGAGTTGACCAGCGCCATGATGCCGGAGTTGTCGCCGTCGCCGGCCCCGCCCTGGTCGAAGCCGAGCAGGCTGTCGATCTCGTCCTGGTTGAGGACGCGGGTCGACCCGCCGCCGCCCATGTCCGCCATCTCGCCCATGTCGCCGCCGTCTTCGGCGAGGGCGGCCCATTCGGCGGCAAGGCGTTCTTCTTCGCTCAGTTCCTCGGTGTTGCTCATGGCCCGTTTCCGCCGCCCCTACTGGACCAGCATTTCCTTGAACAGAACGTCCTTGACCTTCACCGGATGGGCGGAGGCGGTGATCCGCATCAGCAGCTCCTGGCGCAGGCGGTACATGCCCGCCGACCCCTTCAAGTCCTCCAGCCGCAATTCGCGCAGATAGACCTGGAAGTTGTCGATGATGCGCGGCAGCACATGCTCGATCGCCGGTATGTCCTCGCCCTTGGCAAGCTGGATCGAGATCTTGATCTTCAGGAAGGCCGGACGCTTGCCGCTGCTGTTCAGGTTCACCAGCATGTCCGGCAGGTCATAGAAGACCGGGGCCGCGTGGGGGTCGGGCTGCGCCGGCTCCGCCGGCACCTCCGCATGCTCCTCCTTCTTGCCGAGCAGCGAGTCGAGCAGGCCGCTGAAATACACGCCCGCCCCGGCACCGATCAGCAGCACCAGCGGCAGGATGACGAACAGGACCAGCTTCTTGCCGCTGAATTTCTTGCGCGGCAGGCCATCGGTCGGGACGTCGTCTTCAGCGTGCGCGGTCATGGAATCCTAAGCGCGAGCGGTGGCGGAGCGTGGCCTTGCCAGCCCAGCAACCCTATCTTTCGGATAGTTAACAAAGCCTTTCAGACAGGGTCCGGGGCTGTGACAGACGCGCAACCTCAGGCCGCGGCACGGTTCTTGATTGGGGCATCGCCGGAGAACCCCGTCAACCGAGGAGCGAACGCCCGAACCACGCCCGAACCACCCTGCTCCGCCCCGTTTGCCGCCGCCTGTCCGCCCGCTTCCGGCGGACGAGGCCCTATGAACCCGCGCGCCGTCGGCGCCGCGGCAACGGGACGCTTTTGCCCGGCGGCGGGCGGCAGCCCTTGCCATCCCACCGGCAGTTCTTGCCCGGCAGGCGCTTCCCAAACGGCGGCGACGCCGGTCATCGCCGTCTTTCCGGCTCTCCCCGGCGCTGGCACGCGCCGTGCATTGCCATTTGCGCCGGTCGGGACGATCCCCCGGCCCGAATGGAAAGAGGTCGCCGATGGAAAACCCGATCTACGTGTCCCTGTCGCGCCAGATGACCCTGCGCCGCCAGTTGGACGTGATCTCGAACAACATCGCGAACATGAACACCACGGGCTTCAAGCAGCAGCGCATGCTGTTCACGGAGTTCCTGGAGCGTCCCGGCATGCACGAGCAGGTCAGCTTCGTGCAGGACCGCGCCGTGGTGCGCGACCTCTCGGCCGGCGGGATGATGCAGACCGGCAATTCGCTGGATCTGGCGCTGACCGGCCACGGCTACTTCACGGTCGATACGGCGAGCGGCCCCCGCTACACCCGCGCCGGCAACTTCCGCCTGAACGACCAGCGCCAGATCGTCGACGGCGGCGGCCTGCCGGTCCTCGGCGACAACGGCCAGCCGCTGGCCATCCCGAACGGCACCCGGGACATCATGGTGTCCGGCGACGGCACCGTCTCCACCGAGCTGGGCCAGGTGGGCCGGCTGAACATCGTCACCTTCCGCAACGAGCAGCTGATGACCGAGGTCGGGGCCGGCCTCTACGTCAGCGACGAGGAGCCGCAGGCGGCCCCCGCCGACACGAAGGTGGCACAGGGAATGCTAGAGAATTCGAACGTGAAGCCGGTGGTCGAGATGACGGCGCTGATCGAGATCCAGCGCCAGTACCAGTCGAACCAGAAGCTGATCGAGAACGAGCACGAGCGCATCCGCAGCGCCATCCAGAAGCTGGGCCGCACGGCCTGATCGACCGCGTTTAAGGAGTAAGGACCATGCGCAGCCTCGCTATCGGCGCCACCGGCATGATCGCCCAGCAGCTGAACGTCGAAACCATCTCGAACAACATCGCCAACGCGACGACGACCGGCTTCAAGAAGCAGCGGGCCGAATTCCAGGACCTGCTGTACCAGAACTTCCGCCGCATCGGCTCCACCTCGTCGGACGCCGGCACCATCGTGCCGACCGGCGTGCAGGTGGGCGCCGGCGTGCGCGTCGCCGCGGTGGCCCGCGTGCTGGAGCAGGGCAACCTGACCGTCACCGACAACAAGCTGGACGTCGCCATCAACGGCTCCGGCTATTTCCAGGTGCAGCTGCCCAGCGGCGACACGGCCTACACCCGCGCCGGCAATTTCAAGCTGTCGCCGGAGGGCATCATCGTCACCGCCGACGGCTATCCGGTGCAACCGGCGATCACCATCCCGGCGGAAGCCGTGGACGTCGCCATCAACGCCTCGGGCGAGGTGATGGTGAAGCTGGACGGCCAGGTGGCCCAGCAGAATGTCGGCCAGCTCCAGCTCGCCACCTTCGCCAACGCGGCCGGCCTGGAAGCCGTCGGCGACAATCTGTTCCTGCAGACCGGCGCGTCGGGCGAGGCGGTCGGCGGCAACCCCGGCGCTCCCGGCTTCGGCCGCGTGGTGCAGGGCGCGCTGGAAACCTCCAACGTCAACATCGTGCAGGAGATCACCACCCTGATCTCCGCCCAGCGCGCCTACGAGATGAACTCCAAGGTCATCAAGACCACCGACGAGATGATGCAGCAGGCCTCGCAGCTCCGCTGATCCCGGCACCGCCGTAAGGCTCGTCTTTGCAAGGAATTCCCGCCATGTCCCGCCCCGCCCTGCGCACCCTCGGCA
>NZ_WHOR01000094.1:0-20113 GCF_013340925.1 Azospirillum formosense | reverse complement strand
GCCCGCCAGCAGCGCGCCGCAGGCGAGCCGGGCGGCGTCCGGGGCCAGCCGCACGTCGGCGTCCTGGAACAGCAGCACCGGGTGCCGCGCCAGCCCGGCGAGCGCCTGGCAGGCGTGCTGCTTGCCCGACCAGCCCGGCGGCAGCGGCGGCGCCGTCTCCAGCCGCAGGCGCGGGTCGCGGGCGGCGAGGGAGCGGACGATCTCCGCCGTGCGGTCGGTGGAATGGTCGTCCAGCACCACGACTTCTACCGACACGCCGCAGCTGGACAACGCCGCCCGCACCGCGGCGCCTATGGTGGCCTCCTCGTTGCGAGCGGGGATCAGGATGCTGACGGCGGCGCCAGGCGACGGCTCGGCCCGTGGGCGGCGGTAGAGGCACAAATTCACCAGGCCCAGCCCCAGCGGCAGCAGGGCGAGCGCCAGAGCCAGCGCGGCCAGCAGCGTGACGGTGGGCATCAGCGGGGAATTCCTTTCTGGTCCGGCGCGTCACCGTGCCTGGGGGTGAAGCTCTGTCCGCCGGCCCAGGCGCGCGCCCGGCGCCACAGGTCGTAGACACCGCCGACCCCCGCCGAGCCGTCGATCAGCGTCAGGAAGCGCTCCGGATCGCGGCTCTGCGCGTCGAGCGCCAGCGCGTCCATCACCGCCTCCAGCCGGCGCTCCAGCGCGGCGGCGATGTCGGGCACCGGCCGACCGGTGAAGGCGGAGGCATCGACGGGCGCGCCGAAGCGGGCCAGCGCCTCCGGCGTGCTCTCGTCCCAGAACGGGTATTCCACGGCGAGCGGCACCACCAGCGCCTCCGGCGCACGGCGGACCAGATGGGCGATGCCCGGCCGCAGGTGGACCGGGCGGCGGCGCGGATCGGTGAAGGCGCCCTCCGCGGTGATCCACAGCATGGAGCGCGGGTCGGCCAGGATGCGCCGGCCATGGCGCAGGAAGGCGGCGGCCCCGGTGCGGCCCGGCTCGACCCCGAACAGGCCGATGCGCGCCATGAAGCGGTAGCGGCGCAGCATCGCCGCGTCGATGGGGCCGTAGCCCGGCCGGTCGCGGTAGCGGGTCGTCCCCATCACGATCAGCAGAGCGGGGTCCCACCAGGACGGATGGTTCAGGCAGACGATCACCGGCCGATCCGCCGGCAGGGCCGGCCAGCCCGGCCGGGCCAGCCGCACCGCGTGGAAGTCGCGCCGCATCCGCCGCGCCATGACGGCGCCGAAAAAGCGGCAGAGCGCCGGCGAGCGCCGAGTCACCGGATCGTCGTTCAGCCCGTCATCTCCCATGCCCGCCCCTCAGGCGACGGCGCGCAGGTCGGTGCCGCGCGCCCCGCGCCGGAGGTCCTGGTCCAGGCTGTCGGCGGCGATCCAGCCCGACATCAGCACCATCGGCATGCCCGGCCCCGGATGGGCGGCCCCGCCGGCCAGATACAGCCCCTCCACGTCGCGCGAGCGGTTGCCCGGCTTGAAGGCGCCCATGAAGCGGCCGTGGCTGGCCAACCCGTAGATGGCGCCGTTCAGCACGCGGTAGCGGTCGTGGATGTCCTGCGGGGTCAGGACGCGCTCGACGCGGATGCGCTCCTCCAGGTCGGCCATGCCGGCGGTGCGCTTCAGCTTGTCGAAGACCACGCGGCGGTAGTCCGGCAGCATCCGCGACCAGTCGTGGTGCGGCCGCAGGTAAGGGGTGTGGACCAGCACGTAGAGCGCCTCGCCCCCCGGCGGCGCCACGCCGGGCTCGGTGCGGGCGGGGGCGGCGATGTAGCAGGTCGGGTCGGGCGCCGGCTCGCCGCGGCGGTAGATCCAGTCGAACTCCTCCGCCGGGTCGCGGGAGAAGACGAAGTCGTGGTGCAGCAGATGGTCGTAGCCGCGGTCGAGCCCGAGATAGAAGACCACGCCCGAGCAGGCCGGCTCGTAGCGGCGGCGCTTGCGGAAGCGCTTGGCCGGAGCGCCGCCCACCAGCTCCTCGTAGGTGCGGACGGAATCCATGTTGGAGACCACCGCCGACACCGGGATGCGCTCCCCGCCCTCGGTCTCGACGGCGGTGACGCGCTTGTCGGTCACCTCCAGCCGGCGCACGCCGGTGCCGGTGCGGATCTCGACGCCGAGGCGCCGGGCCACCCGCTCCAGCGCCAGCGGAACGGCGCGGGTGCCGCCCATCGGGTACCAGACGCCGTCGTTGGTCTGCATGTGGGCGATGGCGCAGAGCACCGCCGGGGAGCCGTAGGGGGAGGACCCGACATACTGGGTGAAATGGTCGAGCATCTGGGCGGCGCGGGCGTCGGGGACGTGGCTGCGGATGGTGCCGGCCACCGTGCTGCCCATGCGCAGCGCCAGCACGTCGGACAGGGTGCTGGTGTTCATGCTGTCGCGGAATTTCAGCGTGTCGCCGAGATCCTCCACCGACTTCCAGAAGAAGAAGCGCTCGGAAATGCCGTGCAGACGCTCCGACAGCGCCTGGAAGCGGCGGTAGCCCTCCCCCGCGCCGCGGCCGGGGGTCAGACGGTCGAGTTCCGCGGCCATCGCGCCGATGTTCTCCGACAGGTCCAGCACGGTGCCGTCGTCGAAGAAGCAGCGCCATTGCGGCTCCAGCCGGACCAGCTCCAGTTCGCGGTCGAGGTCGCAGCCGGCCTCCTCCAGGATGCGGCGTAGGACGCGCGGCACCGTCAGGATCGTCGGCCCCATGTCGAAGCGGAAGCCGCCCTCCTCCAGCACCGCCGCCTTGCCGCCGACCCAGCCGTTCTTCTCCAGAAGCACCACCTTGTGGCCGCGCGCCGCCAGCACCACCGCCGACGCCAGCCCGCCCAGGCCGCCGCCGATCACCGCGATCCGATCCGTCATGCCAATCCCCCCGCTACGGCCCGCTTGGGCAGGCCGGACAGTCCCATGGTTTCGCTGCGCCAGGGCGTCGGCAGGCCCAGTTCCGAGGCCAGCAGCCGCGACGTGATGCGCGCGCCTTCGAAGATGACCGGCAGGCCGCTGCCGGGGTGGGTGCCGCCGCCAACCAGATAAACGCCGTCCAGATCCTCGAACCGGTTGTGCGGCCGCAGGTGGAGCATCTGGTCGAGGCTGTGCGCGAGATTGAAGGTCGCGCCGCGGTGCACCGCGAAGTGGCGGTCCCAGTCAGCCGGCGTCACCACGCGCTCGACCCGGATGCGCCGCTCCAGGTCGGTCAGGCCGAAGCCGGCCAGCCGGTCGAGCACGAGACGGCGGTAGCCCGGCGCCTCGGCCGCCCAGTCGATGTGACCGCGCTGGTGGCCGACCGGCACCAGGATGTAGAGGGTGCTGCCGCCGGGCGGGGCGAGATCCGGGTCGCTGACGCAGGCGTTCTGCACGTAGATCGACGGGCGGCGCGGCATCTCGCGGCCGTCCTCGATCTCGGCGAGGTTGCGGGCGTAATCCTCCGCCAGATAGACGGTGTGGTGGTCCAGCCCCTCCATCCGGCCTTCGATCCCGAGATAGAGCATGAAGGTGGAGCAGGAGAATTTCTTGGTGGCGATGCGGGCGTCGCTCCAGCGACGGCGCAGATCGTCGGGCACCAGCGTCGTCATCGCGCGGGCGAAGTCGGCGTTGATGACCAGCGCGTCGGCCGGGTACTCGCCGGCCTCCGTCCGCACCCCCACGGCGCGGCGGCCCTGGAAGCGGATGTGGCGCACCGTCTCGTTCAGCCGCACGGTGACGCCAAGACTCTCGGCCACCCGCCGCATCGCCTCCATCACCGCCTCCGTGCCGCCGCGCGGGTGGAAGACGCCGTGCTCATGCTCCAGGAAAGACAGGATGGTGAACAGGCTGGGGCAGCGGAAGGGCGACATGCCCAGATACTTGCTCTGGAAGGAAAAGGCGAGACGGACGCGCGGGTCCTGGAAGTAACGGGACAGATCGCGGTCGACCGAACGCTGCGGCGAGAGCCGTCCCAGCGCCTTCAGCATCGGCAGCGACGCCAGCGCCCAGGGGCTGGAGAAGTCGGTCTCCAGGATCGGGCGGAACAGTTCCATCTTCGCCCGGTTGTCAGCCAGGAAACGCGGCAATCCCTGGGCGTCGCGCGGGTCGAGGCGCGCGATCTCCGCCATCAGCGCCTTCATTTCGGCGTGGACCCGCAGCTCCCCGCCGGCCTCGAAGACCAACCGGTAGAGCGGGTCGAGGCGGATCAGATCGACCTCGTCCGACAGGCGGCGCCCGCAGGCCTCGAAGATCTCCTCCAGGATGCGGGGATAGAGAAAGAAGGTCGGGCCGCTGTCGAAGCGGTACCCGTCGAGCGCGAAGCCGGCCGACCGGCCGCCGACGCGGTCCTGCCGTTCCAGCACGGTGACCTTCGCCCCGGTGAGCGCCAGGAGCATCGCGGACGCCAATCCACCCGGTCCAGCGCCAATGATCACAACTTGCCGTTCCATCCGCTTGCCAAACGCTCCCAAGCTGCCGACTTGTGTGAAGGCAGTTACGAACATGGACCGGAAATGGATCACAGCCACAATCCCACCTCTCCAGGTGTAACCCCTTGGACAAGCCGGGCCGGTGATCCATTTTTGTCTGCACAATCGGCGTGGTCCGGCGGCAATACAGCCGAAAGACTGTCCATCATCCGCAAAATCCGCCACCGCATCGCGGCGGATGCGGAGGATCTTGTGCGAACGCTGGCGACCCGCCCCGGACGCAGCCCGGCCGAGAGCCTGAGCGCGGAGGTCCTGCCGCTGGCCGAGGCCTGCCGTTTCCTGGAGCGCGAGGCCGCCGCGCTGCTGGCGCCGCGGCGGCTGGGCGCGCGAGGCCGCCCGGTCTGGCTGTTCGGAGTCGCCGCGGAGGTGCGGCGGGAGCCGTTCGGCACCGTCCTGATCGTCGGCCCGTCCAATTACCCGCTGCTTCTGCCGGGGGTGCAGGCGCTCCAGGCGCTGACCGCCGGGAACGCGGTGCTGGTCAAGCCGGCGCCCGGCTGCTCGGCGCCGATGGAGCGGCTGGCCGACTGGCTGGCGGAAGCCGGTCTGCCGGACGGCCTGTTCCAGCTTCTGGACGAGTCCCCCGACGCGGTGTCCGACGCGATCACCGCCGGCATCGACAAGCTGGTGCTGACCGGATCGGCCGCCACCGGCCGGGCGGTGGCCCGCCAGCTCGCCGACGGGCTGGTGCCCTCCACCATGGAGCTGTCGGGCAACGACGCGGTGTTCGTCCTGCCGGGGGCCGACCTCGGCACGGTCGCCCGCGCGCTGGCCTTCGGCCTGCGCCTCAACGGTTCCGCCACCTGCATCGCGCCGCGCCGGGTCTTCGTGCCGCGCGCCCTGGCGGCCGAATTGGAGGATTGCTTGACGCGCAGCGTGGCGGCGATCCCGCCGGCGGCGGTGCCCCTGCCGCTGCGGCGCCGGCTGGTCGAGCTGGTCCGGGCGGCGGTGGCGGAGGGCGCCCGGCCGGTTGGTTCACTGCCCGAGGACGCCGACCCGGCGATGGCGCCGCTGATCGTGGCCGACGCGCGGCCAGGCATGGCGCTGCTGCGCGAAGAGCTGTTCGCCCCCATCCTGTCGCTGGTGCCCGTCCGCGACGCCGAGGAGGCGCTGGCGGCCGCGGCGCAGAGCCCCTACGCGCTCGGCGCCTCGGTCTTCGGACCGGAAGAGGAGGCGCGCGCGCTGGCCGGGCGGCTTGACGCCGGAACGGTGACGGTCAACGACCTGATCGTGCCGACCGCCGACCCCCGCCTGCCCTTCGGCGGACGGCGCGCCAGCGGCTGGGGGGTCACACGCGGGGCCGAAGGGCTGCTGGAGATGACACGGGTGAAGACGGTCTCGGTGCGGCGGGGCCGGCGGCTTCCCCACACCGACCCGCCGCGCGACGGCGACGCGGCGCTGATGCTGGCGGCGCTCCGCCTGCTCCACGGCGGTCCCGGCGCCCGCGCCGGGGCGGTCCGGACCCTGATCCAGGCCCTGCGCGACCGCCGGACCGACTGACGCGGAGACCAATGTGACGACTGCCCTGATTCTCGCCGTCCTGATCGGCGCCGTGTCCGGTTCGCGCACCCTGCTGGGGCCGGCGGCGGTCTCCTGGGCCGCCTATGGCGGCTGGCTCGACCTGTCGGGAAGCTGGCTGTTCTTCCTCGGCCACCCGGTCTCGCCCTGGGTCTTCACCGCGCTGGCGGCGGGGGAGTTGGTCATGGACAAACTGCCGGGCACCCCTAGCCGCAAGCTCCCCTTCCCTTTCGCCAGCCGCATCGGCGGCGGCGCCATCGCGGGCGCTGCCATCGGCGCGAATGCGGGCGCCTGGATTCCCGGGCTGATCGCGGGTGGACTGGGCGCGGTCGCCGGCACGCTGCTCGGCTACGCGGCACGCCGGCGCATGGCCGCCGCCTTCGGCCGCGACTGGCCGGCGGCGCTGATCGAGGACGCTGTGGCGCTGGCCGTCGCTCTGCTGGTCGTCGTCGCGGCATGAGCGGGCCACTCGGTCGCATCGGCGGTGGCGCTGTCCTCGAACCCGACGGCGGAATGGGCCACCGAAATGGGAAAAGCCAGCAACCCGTCAAGGTTGCTGGCTTCATGATGGTGGAGCCAAGGAGGATCGAACTCCTGACCTCTACAATGCCATTGTAGCGCTCTCCCAGCTGAGCTATGGCCCCACTATACTCTCAGACCAACACAAGAAGTGTTGGTGCGCTTGGAGGGACTCGAACCCCCACGGCCTTTCAGCCACTAGGACCTGAACCTAGCGCGTCTACCAATTCCGCCACAAGCGCATCGTCTGCTCTTTGTCCCGCGCCCCTTGGGGTGACGCGGGAGCGCTGATATAGCCGTGGCGATGGCGGGGCTCAAGCGAAATCGACATGGCCCCGTCACTTTTTTGCAAGACCGAGCGGGTTGGTGCAGCCCCCTATTCAGCCGCCCCGGCATGGCGCATCCGGCCGGCGTTGGCGGCCCCCGCCTCGGCCCCCATCCCGGCCAGCACCTCCGCGGAACCGCGGGCGATGTGCAGAGTGCGTTGCGGCAACGGGAAGTCGATTCCCAGCTCGATGAAGCGCGCCTTCATACGGCCGTTGAACTCCCGCCCGACGTTCCACTGCTGGATGGGCAGCGTCTTGATCCGCGCCTTGATGACCGCCGCGGACTCCTGGAAGGAATCGATGCCCAGCACCTCCAGCGGCTCCAGGATCAGCGGCGCGAAGCGTGGGTCCTTGCGCAGCTCGTCGCCGATGCCGTGCAGCACGGAAACCACGCGGTCGGCGTTCTCGTGATAGGGAATGGCCACGTCGAACACGTAGTAGCTGAAGTCCTTCGTCATGTTCGACACGCTGGTGACCGCGCTGAAGGGGATGGTGTGCACCGTCCCGTCGAAGTCGCGCAGGCGGATGGTGCGGATGTTCATCCCCTCCACCAGACCGCCCTTGCCGCCGACATTGACCACGTCGCCGACCGAGATGGTGTCCTCGAACAGGATGAACAGGCCGGTGATGACGTCCTTGACCAGGGTCTGCGCACCGAAGCCGACGGCGAGGCCGACCACGCCGGCACCGGCCAGCAGCGGCCCGATGTTCAGTCCCAACTCCGACAGGGTGATCAGGATGACCAAGGTCAGAAGAACCACCAGCAGCGCGCTGCGCAGCAGCGGCAGCAGGGTGCGCACCCGCGCGCTGCGCTGGATGGCCCGGCCGTTGCGGTCCGTCGTCGCCAAATGGCGCTCGATCAGCCCGTTCGTCACCTCCCACACGGCGAGCGCGATGGCCCCGACCAGCAGGAGCGACAGGCCCGACGCCACAATGCGCAGGCCGATGGCCGTCTGCAGCCAGCCCCAGACATCCAGCCCCCAGGCGTTCAGAATCACCAGTCCGCCCAGCACCGCCACCGCGGCGTGCAGCAGCCGCGCGGTGGGGGCGACGTAGCGTCGCAACCGCCCCGCCGCCCAGGCCGAGTGGCCCCGCCGGCGGTCCATGCGCTCCAGAATCGCCGCGGCGGCGCGGGTGATCCCCCGCCCGATCAGCCGCGCGACCCCGGCGACCACCAGCGTCACCGCCGTCGCCCGGACCACGAACAGCAGGCCGCCGCTGATCTCCAGCGCCCAGATGCCGAACAGGACAATGATGTAGAGGATGGCGATGGCGTGCCAGACGTCGGCCACGCGGCGGCCGGCGGCGCGCAGCATCCGCCCCGCGCCGGCGGCGCGCCGTCCGGGCGGAACCGGCGACACCACGTCGGACAGCGGCTGCGCCGCCGCGATCCCGCCGCGCAGGCGTGCGGCCACCGCCTCCCGGCTTTGCAGCACCAGCACCGCCAGCATGACGGCAACGACCAAGCCGACCAGCGTTACCAGCGCGCTGTGGCTTTGCGCCGGCAGGCCGAGCCGCCGAGCCGCCTCGGCCAGGAACATGCCGTAGAGCGTGGTGATTGCGATGGTCCGGCACCAGCGCAGCAGCCGCAGGGCCGACCCGTCGCCCACCGGAAGCAGCCGCAGGTTGGGTGAGGCTGGAGCCAACAGCGCCCGAACGACCAGCAGAACGATCTGCACGAAGATGCTGGCGTTGAGGAAGGTGACGCCCAGAACCCGCACCACCGGCGGAGGGTCGAACAGCGCCAGCACGCCGAAACCGGCGGCGGAGAAGGCCACGATGGGCGCCAGATCGAACAGCGACCGCACCAGCAGCAGCGGCACCTTGGCCAGGGTCGAGTGGATGGGCCGGGCCGCCAGCATCGCCCGCGGGCGCCGCAGCGTGCGAACGGCGATCAGCCGGGCGCCCTGCCCGACCACCACCACCAGCACCAGTTCGGCGACCAGCCAGCCCCAGGCGGCGCGCTGCGCCGGGTCGGACACCTGCCGCTCCAGCCAATGCAGCCCTTGCGGAGCGTTCAGCAGGGCGTCACCCGCCAGCGCGGCCTCCTGCCCCAGCCCGTCGAGCCGGTTTGACAGCAGAGTGAGCAGGCGGGTGCCGATCCCGTCCGGCTCCGCCGGCGCCGCGGCGGCCTCCGCCTGCTCAAGGGCGCGGAGTTGGCCGAGCAGGGCTGAGCGGCGCTCCGGGTCCTCCAGCGTCTGGCGCAGGCGGGCAATCTCCTCCGGATTGGGGGCCGCCTCGGCCTGGGCCGGAGGGGTGGGCGTCGGGATCTGGGCCGACGCCGGGGTCGCGATTCCCCCCAGCGCGGCGGTCAGCAGGAGAAGGAGGGCGAGAAGGCCGCGCAAGGCGCGGACGCGGGCGGCGGGAAGCCGCGGGGCACGGTCGTCGAAAGTCATCGTCCTCTGGCGGTACCGGTTTACGGGTCCAATCCAGGCCAACAGCGCCGAGCGCGGTTTGTCTTGCAACGCAGCAACCGCGGCATTTTGTCCGGCGGACCGCCCACCCTGCCCTCCGCTCTTGCACGTCAATCTAATATACTAGTATACATTTCGGCAAAAACCGGAAGCTCCCGCGCCCTGCCGCGGCGGGCGGCCCGATCCGGCGCCCCCTTTCCCACCGGCCCTGGCCGGCGCCGCCCCCAATCCCATCCGGGGCCGCGAACACCAGCGGAGAACAGCATGTCCGTGAAGGTAGCGATCAACGGTTTTGGCCGCATCGGCCGTCTGGTTCTGCGGGCCATCTACGAGAGCGGCCGCAACGACGTGGAGGTCGTGGCGATCAACGACCTGGCCGACCTCAAGGCCAACGCCCACCTGCTGAAGTACGACAGCGTCCACGGCCGCTTCCCCGGCACCATCGAGACCCGCACCAACGAAGGCGGGGGCGGCGAGCTGATCGTCAACGGCCACTCGATCAAGGTCGTTCAGGAGCGTGACCCGGCCAAGCTGCCGTGGAAGGATCTGGGCATCCAGATCGCCATGGAATGCTCGGGCATCTTCACCAAGCGCGCCGACGCCGCCAAGCACCTGGAAGCGGGCGCGGAGAAGGTGCTGATCTCCGCCCCGGCCACCGACGAGGACATCACGGTGGTCTACGGCGTCAACCACGACCAGCTCAAGGCCGATCACCGCATCGTCTCCAACGCGTCCTGCACGACGAACTGCCTGGCCCCGGTGGCCTTCGTTCTGAACAAGCTGATCGGCATCGAGAAGGGCTTCATGACGACGATCCACTCCTACACGGGGGATCAGCGCATCGTCGACACCAACCACAAGGACCTGCACCGCGCCCGCGCCGCGGCGCTGAACATGATCCCGACCTCGACCGGGGCGGCCAAGGCGGTGGGCAAGGTGCTGCCCGAGCTGAAGGGCAAGCTGGACGGCACCGCCATGCGCGTGCCGACGCCGAACGTCTCGGTGGTCGACTTCAAGTTCACCGCCAAGCGCGCCACCTCGGTGGAGGAGATCACCAAGGCGATCTCCGAGGCCGCCAACGGCCCGCTCAAGGGCATCCTGGGCGCCTACACCGAGGATCTGGTCTCCACCGACTTCAACCACGACCCGCACAGCTCGATCTTCGCGCTGAACGAGACCAAGGTCATCGACGGCACCTTCGTCCGCATCATGACCTGGTACGACAACGAGTGGGGCTTCTCCAACCGCATGAGCGACACCGCCGTCGCCATGGCCAACGCAAAGTAAGCCGTCACAGGCTTGCCGCCAACGAGAAAGGGCGCCCTGAACGGGGCGCCCTTTTTTCATGAGCCGGCCGTTGCGACGGGGACCGCGGTCACCCCGCCTTGACGGCGTTTATTCCCGTGGCCTGTGTCAGCTGGTCGGCGACCCAGGCGGCGACGCTCTTGCCTTCGCGTTCCGCACAGGTGGCGATGGCGCGGTGGAGCATCGGGTTGACCCGGATGGCGAGCTTGCCCGAATAGGGCTGCTCGGTGTTGCCCGCCATGTCGCAGGCCATCGCCAGATAATCGTCCACGGCCTCGCGGAAGGCCCTGCGCAGCTCATCGACCGAGCGGCCGGTGAAGGTGATGCCGTCGCGCGTGTTGATGACGGCGCCGACGAAGATGCCGGCGTCGTTGTCGAAATCGATTTGGGCCTTGTAGCCCTTATAGTCCATCATCGGCGGCGACCCCAGGGATGCGTAGGTTGGAAGGATAGCCTCGCCTCCGCCCCCACGGTTTGACCTGCCTCAATTCCCGGAATCGGGGTGAGGGAACGCCCGCCCTGTTTTGTCGTGATGACCGCCCTGCCCCCGCACAGCCGCCCCATCCGCATCCATAGCCTGACCGACGCCGACAACGCCTGTGCGGCGGCGACAGAGCTCGGCGCTCCGCTGCTGCTGGTCAGCGCGCCCGGTGCCGCGGCCTCCGCCGGGGCCGGCTGGTTCCGCGAGGTCATCGCCCGCGCCGCCGCCCGGCACCCGTCGGTTGCGATAACGGCGGTGCTCGACTGCGCCGACCGGCCCGGCGACGCCCTGGGCGCGCTGTCCGCCGGGATCGGTGCGATCCTGTTCACCGGACGGGTGGACGTCGCGGAGCGGCTGGCCGACATCGCGGCGCGGCGCGGCGCTCGCCTGCTGACGGCGCTTCCCATCGCTCTCGACCTGCGCGGCGCCCGCGATCCCCGGCGCGCCTGCCGGGACTGGCTGAATGGGCAAGACGATGGCCATGTCACGGAATAGTCCCAAGGCGATACCGCTTTTTCCCCGAATCCGCACGATCAAAAGTGGTGTATGGTGATTTCATCATCACGATGCGGTACCACCCCCATGACGACGACCACGCCTTTGCGGCCCCAGGCGGACACCGCTCCGCTGACGGGTGAGGAACCGGCCCTGCTCCAGCCGGAGAGGCCGGACGGGCTTCCGCGCGGCTCGCGCTTCCCCGCGCCTCAGGTGGAGAAGATCCGCGGCGCCCGCCTGCTCGCCGTCTGGGCCGGCCTGGCCGCCGGGGCCTGGGCCGTGGCGGTCGGCGCCGGCTATGGCCTCTACGTCATCGTCCAGTCCGTTCTGTGACAAAAAAGCGGCTTGCTTGCCGCCCTCGCCTCGCCCTTCGGCGATTCCTGAACCGACCTCTCGGATAGACCCTTTTGCCGCCGAGAGGGCGCGCATTACACCCCTGCCGACGTTGCAAAGAGTCCCGCGCTGGGCTATGAGGGCCGCATTTCCGACAGAAACCCCAAGGGGAAGAGCCAGATGAAGCTCACTCGTCGTGTTAAGGAAATTCTTGCGAACTACGAGAGCGACACCCCGGGCGTCAAGGCCAACCTTGCCCGCATTCTGATGGAAGGCAAGCTGGGCGGCACCGGCAAGCTGGTGATCCTCCCCGTCGACCAGGGTTTCGAGCACGGCCCGGCGCGCAGCTTCGCGCCGAACGAGCCGGGCTACGACCCGCATTACCATTACCAGCTCGCCATCGACGCCGGCTGCAACGCCTACGCCGCCCCGCTGGGCTCGCTGGAGGCCGGCGCCTCGACCTTCGCCGGCTCGATCCCGCTGATCCTCAAGATGAACAGCGCCAACAGCCTGTCGCGCCAGAAGGAGGACGCCGACCAGGCGGTGACCGCCTCGGTGCAGGACGCGCTGCGCCTGGGCTGCTCGGCCATCGGCTTCACGATCTACCCCGGCTCGGACGCCATGTACGACCAGTACGAGGAGATCCGCGAGCTGTCGAAGGAGGCCAAGTCGGTCGGCCTGCCCACCGTCCTGTGGTCCTACCCGCGCGGCGGCACGATCTCCAAGGACGGCGAGCTGGCCATCGACGTGATCGGCTACGCCGCCCACATGGCCGCCCTGCTCGGCGCCCACATCATCAAGGTGAAGCTGCCGTCGGCCCATCTGGAGCAGGCGGAGGCCAAGAAGGTCTACGAGTCCAAGAACATCCCGATCGCCACCCAGGCCGACCGCGTCCGCCACATCATGCAGTGCGCCTTCAACGGCCGCCGCATCGTGGTCTTCTCGGGCGGCGCCACCAAGGGCGAGGACGCGGTGTTCGAGGACGCCCGCGCGATCCGCGACGGTGGCGGCAACGGCTCGATCATCGGCCGCAACGCCTTCCAGCGCCCGCGCGAAGACGCTTTGAAGCTGCTCGACCGGATCATGAAGATCTACCAGGGCAAAGAGTAAGGATCGCCTCGGGTGACCGAAACCGCCTGCCGGCTCTACCTCGTGACGCCGCCGGTCCTGGAACCGGCGGCGTTCGCGCCGAAACTGACCGAAGCGCTGGACGCGGGCGATGTCGCCTGCGTCCAGTTGCGTTTGAAGGACTGCTCCGACGACGCCGTGCGCCGGGCCTGCGACGCCCTGCGCCCGATCGCCCAGGAGCGCGGGGTGGCCTTCATCCTGAACGACCATCCCGAACTGGCCCGCGAGACCGGCTGCGACGGCGTGCATGTCGGGCAGCAGGACACGCCCTACGCCCAGGCGCGGCGGATCGTCGGCAACGACGCCATCGTCGGCGTGACCTGCCACGACAGCCGCCATCTCGCCATGGAAGCCGGCGAGGCCGGGGCCGACTACGTCGCCTTCGGCGCCTTCTTCCCCACCACCACCAAGGACGCCGCCTTCAAGGCGGAGCCGGAACTGCTCCGGTGGTGGTCGGAGCTGATGGAGGTTCCCTGCGTCGCCATCGGCGGCATCACCCAGGAGAATTGCGGGCCGCTGGTGAGCGCCGGGGCCGACTTCCTGGCCGTGGTCGGCGCCGTGTGGAATCATCCCGACGGGCCGGGCGCCGCCGTGAAGGCGTTCAACGCCGCCATCGCCGCGGCCGAAGGGTGACGAAGGCCGCCGCCGGATCATGGATCTCCTTTCCATCGAGGCGCTGTCCGCTCTGTTCGCGGTCGGCTTGGTCGCGGGCTTCGTCGACGCCATCGCCGGGGGCGGCGGGCTTCTGACCCTCCCCGCCCTGCTCTGGGCCGGTCTGTCGCCGGCGCAGGCGCTGGCGACGAACAAGCTGCAATCCAGCTTCGGCTCCTTCTCCGCCGCGGTGAAGTTCACCCGCGGCGGCGAGGTGAAGCCGCGCGACATGGCGGTGATGATCGGCTGCACCTTCGCCGGCTCCGCGGCGGGCGCCGTCATCGTCCAGATGATCGACCCGGGATTCCTGCGCAACGTCATCCCGGTGCTGCTGATCGGCATTGCCATCTGGCTGCTCGTCTCCCCGAAGGCCGGCGAGATCGACGCGCAGCAGCGCATCGGGGAACGCGGCTTCGCACTGCTCGCCGGGACGGGAATCGGCTTCTACGACGGCTTCTTCGGGCCGGGCACCGGCACCTTCTTCGCCATTGCCTTCGTCTCGCTGCTCGGCTTCAACCTGCGCAAGGCGACCGCCCACACCAAGGTGCTGAACTTCACCAGCAACATTGCCGCCCTCCTCTTCTTCCTGGCCGGCGGTCAGATCGCCTGGGTGGCCGGGCTGCTGATGGGAGTGGGCCAGATGATCGGCGCGCAGATCGGCGCTCACATGGTCATCCGCAACGGTGCCGCCATCGTGCGGCCCATGCTGGTCATCGCCTCCGTCGCCATCACGGCGAAGCTGATCTGGACGGACGCCCAGGGCGTGATCGGCGCGGGCATGGCCATGGTCGCCGGCTGGCTGGGCTGAGCGCCTTCAATACCCCGATCTTCACACCCGCGGCAAATCGACCTTAGCGGGCATTCCTCTCCCCCATGCATACCCAAGGGCGCATAGTTTGTTGGCCCAACATTTTTCAGCGCTGCCACTTTACGTTAACGTCAATCTGTGTATCATTGCGTCAAATAACGAAATTGGGGAGAAGCGCATGTCCAAAGGGTCTCTGAAGGGGAATCTGCTCGCCGCGGCCGCCGTTGCCGCCATTGCGGCCCCGCTGCCGGCTGGTGCCGCCGGCTATCTGCTGAAGGAGCAGAGCGCCTCGGGCCAGGGCACCTCCTTCGCGGGCGCCACCGCCAACGGCATGGGCGACGCCACCGGTCTGTTCTTCAACCCCGCGGCCCTGGGGACCATCGAGGGGAATCAGGCGGTCGGCGTGCTGAGCGGCGTGTTCCCGACCTCGAAGACCAGCAACGCCCGCGGCACCCGCGCCACGCGGCTGGGCGGCAGCACCATCCAGGGCACCTCCGACCCTGGCGACATCGGCATGGACGCGGTGATTCCGTCAGGCTATCTCGCCTATACGGTGTCGCCGGACGTCAAGCTGGGCCTTGCCATCACGGCGCCCTGGGGTCTGTCCACCGACTATCCGGAAAGCTGGACCGGCCGTTACCACGGCATCCATTCAAGCCTGCTGACGATCAACATCTCCCCGACCGTGTCCTACCGGCTGATGCCGGATCTGACCATCGCCGGCGGCCTGCAGTTCCAGTACGCCAAGGCGCGGCTCAGCCAAGCCGTGGATTTCGGCGCCATCCTGGCGGCCACCGGGGTTCCGATCGCGCCGGGCTCGCGCGACGGCGTGGGCGAGGTCAAGGGCGACGACTGGGGCGTCGGCGTCACCGCCGGCATGCTGTACGAGCCGGCCAAGGGCACCCGATTCGGTGTCTCCTACCGCTCCTCCGTCTCCCACGAGTTGGACGGCGATTCGAAGTTCGAGGGCGTCCCCGCCGTACCGGCGCTCCAGGCCAGCTTCGCCAATTCGCCGGTGCGGGCGAAGGTCGCCACGCCGGACATCATTTCCTTCGGCGCCTATCACGAGCTGACCAGCTCCTTCGCCGTGATGGCCGACGCGCAGTGGACCAACTGGTCGCGCTTCAAGGAGCTGCGCATCCGCTATCGCAACCCGCTG
This sequence comes from Azospirillum formosense, assembly GCF_013340925.1. Classification (GTDB taxonomy): domain Bacteria; phylum Pseudomonadota; class Alphaproteobacteria; order Azospirillales; family Azospirillaceae; genus Azospirillum; species Azospirillum formosense. The sequence continues at coordinate 4,565 of NZ_WHOR01000094.1, read as the reverse complement.
CGCACCGACACGGTGACCGACGAGAATTGGGACGACTCCTGGTTCTTCGCGCTGGGCGCCGCCTACAAGTGGAACGAGAAGCTGACCCTGCGCTTCGGCGTGGCCTACGACCAGACCCCGGTCAGCGACCAGTACCGCACGCCGCGCATCCCGGACGAGGACCGTTACTGGGTTTCGATCGGCGCCGGCTACCAGTTGACGGACAGCATCCGGACCGACATCGGCTACAGCCACATCTTCGCCAACAAGGCCAAGATGGACCTGCGCGACAACCTGACGGGCAGTGACGCCTTCCGCGGCAACCTGTCCGCCGACTACAAGGCCCATGTTGACGTGATCGCGCTCCAGACCAAGATCACCTTCTGATCGGCATCCCGGTGGAGCGCGCGGGCGCCGCCCGTTCGCTCCACCGTCCCCGCCCCTTGTCCATCGCCGCGTCCGTGCTAGGCTTTCCCCCAATCAAGAACACGATCCGGGAGAGGAATCCGCATGGCCGACACCTTCACCGCCTTCGTCATCGACGACGTCGACGGCAAGCCCAAGGGGGGCTTCAAGCCGCTGAGCCTGAGCGACCTGCCCGACCATGACGTGCTGGTCGAGGTCGCCTATTCCACCCTGAACTACAAGGACGGCCTCGCCGTCTCCGGCAAGGGCCGGATCGCCCGCAAGCTGCCGATGGTCGCCGGCATCGATCTCGCCGGCACGGTCGTGGAGTCGCGCTCCGCCGACTGGAAGGCCGGCGACAAGGTCATCGTCAACGGCTGGGGCCTGTCGGAAACCCAGTGGGGCGGCTACAGCCGGTTCCAGCGCGTGAAGCCGGAATGGCTGACCCGGCTGCCCGACGTCTTCTCAGCAGAGGAGGCGATGGGCATCGGCACCGCCGGCTACACCGCGGCGCTCTGCGTCGACGCGCTGGAGGATTGGGGCACGATCCAGCCCGGCGGCAAGGAGGTTCTGGTCACCGGAGCGGCCGGCGGCGTCGGTTCCGTCGCGGTCGCCCTGCTCGCCAAGGCCGGCTACCCGGTCACCGCCTCCACCGGACGGCCGGAGACCCACGAGTATCTGTCCGGCCTGGGCGCCACCGGCTTCATCGACCGCGCCGCCCTTCAGGAGAAAGGCCCGCCGCTGCAGAAGGAGCGCTGGGCCGGCGGCGTCGATTCGGTGGGCGGCATCACGCTGGTCAACGCCCTGTCGCAGACCGTCTGGGGCGGCGCCATCGCTGCCTGCGGGCTGGCGGGCAGCGCCGACCTGCCCGGAACGGTGCTGCCGCACATCCTGCGCAGCGTCACCCTGATCGGCGTCGATTCGGTCGCGGCCCCGGCGGCACGGCGCGAGCGCGCCTGGGCGCGGCTGGCCCGCGACCTCGACAAGGACCACCTGAAGGCGATGTACACGGTGGAACCCATGTCGAAACTGCCGGAACTGGCCGGCCAGATCCTCGCCGGTCGGGTGCGCGGCCGCGTGGTGATCGACGTCACCGCGTGAGGACGCGGAAACCGGTGGCGGACGGGGTCAGGCCCCCGCCACCGGCAGCCACAGCACCTCGTCGATGCGCTCCGCCCCGCTGCACAGCATGACCAGCCGGTCGAAGCCCAGCGCGATGCCGCTGCATTCCGGCATGCCATGCTCCAGCGCGGCGAGGAAATCCTCGTCCACCGGGAATCGGTCGCCGTAGATCCGCTCCTTTAGGTCCATGTCGGCCTGGAAGCGGGCGCGCTGGGCGCGGGCGTCGGTCAGCTCGCCGAAGGCGTTGGCGAGTTCCAGGCCGCAGGCGTACAGCTCGAACCGCTCGGCCAGCCGCGGGTCCTCCGGCTTGGGGCGCGACAGGGCGGCCATGCAGACGGGATAGTCGGTCAGCACGCAGGGCACGCCCGCGCCCAGATGCGGCTCGATCCGGTCGAACATGATGCGGAAGACGATGTCCTCCCAGCGGTCGCCGTCGTGCGGCGCGATGCCGATGGCCCGCGCCATGGCGGCCAGCGGAGCCGGGTCGGGGTCGTGGCTGCCGTCGAAGGTCTCCAGCAGGTCGATCCCGGCATACTCCCGGAAGGCGTCCTGCACGGTCAGCACCCGCCACTCCTTGAAGGGGTCGCAGGTCATGCCGCGGAAGTCGAATCGCGTCCGCCCGGCGGCTATGGCGGCCTCGCGCACCAGATCCTTGCAGTCGCGGATCAGCGTCCGGTAGCCCTCCCCCGCCCGGTACCATTCGAGCATGGAGAATTCCGGCGCGTGGGTGGCCGACCGCTCGCCGTTCCGGAAAACGTGGGCGATCTGGTAGATGCGCGGCAGCCCCGCCACCAGCAGCTTCTTCATGGCGAATTCGGGGCTGGTGTGCAGGTGCAGCCGCAGCCGGTCGTCGGGGTGCGGCCCCACCAGTTCCGTCGCGAAGGCCTGGAGATGCGGCTCCATCCCCGGCGAAACCTGGAGCGCCGGGGTGTCCACCTCCAGGAAGGCGTTCTCCTCGAAGAAGCGGCGGACGGCGCCCAGCACGCGGCCGCGCACGGCCAGATGGGGGCGGCGGCGGGCGAAGGTCTCAGGAGCCCAGGACGGAGAATGGGCGGGCGTGACGGGGGACATGACGGCCTTCCCTGACGGAGCGATGACGCTGCTTAGCAGAGCGGGAGCGGCGGCGAAAACGGACAAAGAAGGCGCAGAGCGCCGATTCAGCGCCGCCCGGCGTTGCCACCGGCCCGGCAAGCTGCTAGGTTCCGCGCCGCCTGTCTCCTGGAAATCACGAGTATGTCATGAAGGTCAACGCCAACACGATGCGTCCCGGCCATGTGCTGGAGCATAACGGGAAGCTCTGGGTCATTACGAAGACCGCTATCGTCCAGCCCGGCAAGGGTGGCGCCTTCATCCAGCTTGAAATGAAGGATGTGCGCACCGGCAACAAGTCGATCGAGCGCTTCCGCACCCAGGAGACGGTCGAGCGCGCCCGCCTGGACGAGCACGAGATGACCTTCCTGTTCGCCGAAGGCGACAGCTACACCTTCATGGACAAGGAAAGCTACGAGCAGACCGCCATCCCCGGCGAGATCATCGGCGACCAGAAGGTGTTCCTGCAGGACGGCATGGAAGTCACCGTGCAGTCCTTCGAAGGCGCGCCGCTCGGCGTCGAGATCCCCGGCAAGGTCACCCTGCAGATCACCGAGGCCGACCCGGTGGTGAAGGGCCAGACGGCCTCCTCCTCCTACAAGCCGGCGAAGCTGGAGAACGGCGTGTCGATCCTGGTGCCGCCGCACATCGAGTCGGGCACCCGCGTCGTCGTCGATACCCAGACCGGCGAGTATGTCGAGCGCGCCAAGGACTGAGCGTCCTGACTGATTTTTTGCGCACCGGCTCTCGCTTAAGGCAGGGGCCGGTGTATTCTTTTTCCGGTTCCGCACGAGATAAAGCACGCCCATGGCCACCCGCTCCGCCCTTATCAACGTGATGGTCCGCGCCGCCGAAAAGGCGGCCCGCGGCCTTGTCCGCGACTTCGGCGAGGTCGAGCACCTCCAGGTGTCGCGCAAGGGCCCGGCGGACTTCGTGTCCGCCGCCGACATGAAGGCGGAAAAGCTGCTGCGCGAAGAGTTGCAGAAGGCCCGTCCGGATTTCGGCTTCCTCATGGAGGAGACGGGCGCCAGCAAGGGCAGCGACCCGACCGCCCGCTGGATCGTCGATCCGCTGGACGGCACCACCAACTTCCTGCACGGCATCCCGCACTGGGCGATCTCCATCGCCGCGGAGAAGAACGGCGAGATCGTCGCCGGCGTGGTGTACGAGCCGGTGCACGACCAGATGTTCTGGGCCGAGAAGGGCCAGGGCGCCTTCCTGAACCACCAGCGCCTGCGCGTGTCGGAGCGCCGCAACCTCGCCGACGCGGTGATCGCCACCGGCATCCCCTTCAAGGGCCGCGGCGACCATGCCGGTTTCCTGGTGGAGGCCGAGGCCCTGATGAAGGAGGTCGCGGGCATCCGCCGCTTCGGCGCCGCCTCGCTCGACCTCGCCTACGTCGCGGCGGGCCGCTACGACGGCTATTGGGAGCGCGGTCTCGCCCCCTGGGACGCCGCGGCCGGCCAGCTTCTGGTGACCGAGGCCGGCGGCTTCGTCGGTGAGATCGGCGGCGGGCGCAACCCTGTGTTCGGCGGCACGATCCTGGCGGCCAACGCCCACTTCCACCTGCCGATCGCCAAGATCCTGCGCGGTGCGACGGAGCGCAAGGTGCGCTCCGCTCCCGCCAACGCCACTGGGGCCGGGGCGGCGGACGCCGGTCAGGGCTGACCTCCGGCCGAGCCATAAGCCCTTCATGACGTTGGGATAGCAAGGGCCGCGCTTTGGTGGGGAAACACGCCGCGCGGCCCAAAGGGCGTTGTCCCTACGCCGATCGAAGGGCTATGGTACCAACGCTTTTCCGTATCACTGGGAACAACGCGCTGGTCACCATGAGGATTGTCGGACGCATGAGCGGTTCTCCAAACGCCCCCGTCGGGCGCCCGGTACCCCCGCGCGTCATCCCCGCGGCCGCGGCCGTGTTTCTGTACCTTCTACACACCTACGACACCACGAGACTAGGGGCAACGTCG
>NZ_WHOR01000093.1:0-20153 GCF_013340925.1 Azospirillum formosense | reverse complement strand
GCGGAGGGGGCGCCGCTTCCGCCTTCGCGGGTTCGCCGTCCTCCGAGATGATGCGGCGGATGGAGGCGAGGATCTCCTCCATCGACGGTTCTTGCTGGCCTTTATCGCTCATCGTGGCAAACCCGGAGACGTCATCCTGACGCGGACACTAGGGCAGGACTGGGTAAAAAGCCACCAGACAAAAACGGCCCGCCGAGGCGGGCCGTTTCGATCATCCGGGGACGATCACCCTGGAAGGGGCGTTCAAGTGCACTCACTCCGGCACGCCGGTTCCGATCCACTTGTTCCGCACCTGCTTGTAGTGCGTGTCGGCGTCGTAATACTGGACCGGCAGGTTGAGCTGCCGCGCCGTCAACTGGCCGATGGCACCGAGGACCGTGAAGGCCTGGACCATCTCGGTCCGCTGGGCGCGGACAAGGTTGACGCGGGCGTTGAGCAGTTCCTGTTCCTGGTTCAGCACGTCGAGCACGGTGCGCGAACCGACCTGGGCTTCCTGACGCACGCCTTCCAGCGCAATCTCGGCGGCCCGGATCTGGGAGTTGTAGGATTCGATGCTCGCCCGGGCGGCCTGCAGCCCCTGCCACGCGCTGATCGCCGCCTCGACCGCCTGGCGGCGGGTGTCGTCGATCTGCAGGCGGGCCTGATTCGCCGTGTGCTTCGCCTCGCGGGTCAGCGCTTCCGGCAGGCCGGCCTGATAGAGCGGGATGGTGATCTGGGCGGTGAGCTGAGCGCCGTCCTGCCGCTTGATGTCGATGCCCGACGAACGGCCGGCGTCGATGGTGCGGTTGGCCTGCGCCGACAGGTTGGCCGACGGGAGCAGGCGGCCGAACTGCTGGTCCACCGCCTCGCGCTGCGCCGCTTCCGTGTAGGTTGCCGACAGCACCGACGGGTTGTTGGAGCGGGCCATCTCGACGACCTCGTCCAGCGTCCCCGGCAGCTTGAACTTCGGCTTGGGCGCCTTCAGCTTGCCCGGCATCGAGCCGACGACGCGCTCGTAGGTCGCGCGCGACGCCTGGAGCGTGCCTTCGGCGGAGATGCGGGCGGCGATGGAGGCGGCCAGGCGCGATTCGGACTGGCTGACGTCGGTGCGGGTGTATTCGCCGACACGGAAGCGGTCGCGGGCCGCGTCGAGCTGGCGGCGGAGAACCTGCTCGTTGTTGGCCTGAAGCTCCAGCACCGCCTGGTTCTGCACGACGTCGAGATAGGCGGCCGCTGCGTTCAGCAGGATCTGCTGCTCGTTGGCAAGCACGGTGGCGCGCTGGGCCTCGACGGTGCGCTCGGCACGGCGGACGGCCGGACCTACGGTCGCGTCGTAGAGCGGCTGGGTGGCGGTGACGCCGACGCTCTTGGCGTTGTTCTCGGCTCCGGTTTCACCGCCCTGAAAGGTGCTGCTGGTGGCGTTGCGGGTGATGCCCGCCGTCGCCCGCACCGTCGGACGGTAGCCGGACAGGGCCTGCGGAACGCTTTCGTCCACGGCGCGCTGGCGGGCACGCTGGGCGGCGAGCGCCGGGTTGTTGGAATAGGCCTGCGCTAGCGCGTCTTCGAGGGATTGGGCCGACGCGGTGTCGATGCCCCCGACGAAGGCAACCCCCAGCGTGAGGGCGGTCGCCATCAGATGGCGCGCGAAACGGCTTCGCACAGTCATGTTCAATAGACCTTCATGTTCGGGTCGATTCGGCGCGCCCAGGCATCCACCCCGCCATTCAGATTGGTGGCGCGGGAAAATCCCTGGGAACGCAACCACATGGTCACCTGCGCGCTGCGTCCGCCGTGATGGCAGACGACCACGATGTCGCGGTCCCGCGGCAACTCCCCGACGCGGGCGGGCAGCGCCCCCATCGGGATGTGGAGGCTGTCGGGAAGGGCGCAGATGGCCACCTCCCCCGGTTCCCGTACGTCGAGCACCAGCGGATCGCCACCCGATGTCCGGATGCGGTGCAGGTCCTCGACTTCCATCTCAAACGGCGCCGGCATGCCTTGATTCTCCGCTGCGGGCCGCAGGACCGCGGCCGGTGAAAGGCAAGGTGACAGGCTGGGGGACGGTCGAAAGGGGCCGAAGCCCCTGGGATCACTCTCTCTCTGAAATCAGAATACAAATTCTCTGAAATCAGAATACGAATTTCGGCTTGGCTTCGAAACCGGGCAGCGGGTGCGTGTGCGCCTCGAACAGCGTGCGGGCCGAAGCGACTCCGCCGCTGCGCTGGTACAGCTTCACTTCGCCGACCCCGCGGTCACCGAGAACGGCGGCGACGAGCCGTCCGCCCTCGCCCAACTGGGCCAGGACGCCCTCAGGCACCTCCGACACCAGCCCCTCGATCACGATCACGTCGTAAGGAGCCTGCTGCGGGTAGCCTTCGGTCAGCGGAGCGGTGATGACGACGGCGTTGTCGACGCCGACCGCGCTCAGCGACTCCGTGGCCTGCCGGGCCAGTTCGGCGTCGGACTCGATGCCGACGACGGTCGCCGCAAGGCGGGCCAGAACGGCGGTCGAGTAACCGGAGCCGCTGCCGATGTCGAGCACGACGTCGGTTGCGTCGATGCCCACTTCCTGGAGCATGCGGGCGAAGACCATCGGCTCCATCAGGTAGCGGCCGTTGCCGATGGCGAGATCCTCGTCCACATAGGCGAAGCCGCGCGCCGCCTTCGGCACGAACTGCTCACGGGGAATGTCGAGCATGGCATCGACCAGACGCTGGTCGGTCACCTTGTTCGGTCGGATCTGCCCTTCGACCATGTTGAGACGGGCGGCGGCGTATTCGGACATGGCGGTCGCTTACAATCTGGTGGATGGAGCGCGGCGCCAAGCCGTGGTACGCGGCCTCGCTGCCTCGTCGCGTATATATCTTCAAAGTCTCACGAACACAACGCCGCACCGGATGATCGAAATACGCCACGAAGGCGCTTGACCACCCAGGGGAACCGCAGTATACGTCCGCTCCCACGCCGCGGCGCTCCCGCTAGGGGGTGCCGGACACAAGGATGGCGCGGTGGCAGAGTGGTGATGCAGCGGACTGCAAATCCGTGTACGTGGGTTCGATTCCCGCCCGTGCCTCCATCCTTGATCCGGCTGAGACATCAACGGAATCAATGCGTTTAGCAAGCATCGCGCCTTTGTGGCCCGGTGCTTTTCTGCGTTTGGGCATCGCGTCGCTCCGGCCCCCTGCCCTGCCCCAGCCGTCATTTTTTTGCGATCAAAAGACTTGGCAAGCGTCGGAGGGTCGGCTATATAGCCGCCCACGCCGGACGTTGCGCCTCGCAAAGGCCGGTCAGACTGATCCCGGTTAGCTCAGTCGGTAGAGCAGCGGACTGTTAATCCGCGTGTCGCTGGTTCGAGTCCAGCACCGGGAGCCACTTCGATGAAAAGGCCGAGTCCCTGTGGGCTCGGCCTTTTCTCATAGCGGCTATTCACATCATCCAGTCTCTGGCACCGCTTCCGGCATCATCCGAAGGAACGGACGTTCCGACCGAAGGCCCGATGCCGCCTCCTCCCGCGCGGGGTTACACTTTCACCGAATATCCTTCGAGTCGGGATTGCGCCTGTTCAGCGGCGGAGGCGACCGATGACCATTTTGCCACTCCTCTCGCGACGCCTCACGTCCCAGAACGACTCGCCGCGGTCCGGCGGTCCGCAAGGTGGCGGGGGATGGTTCGGCGCGGTCGCGGTCATTGCCCTGTCCATGGCTCTGGCCGTCGCCCTGCTCGGCATCGACTGGCATCGGGTGTTGGTCCGGGGGAACTCCGCGCTGCCGGAAAACCAGCGATCGATGGTGGTCGCACCGATGCCACGCTGAGTCGGAGGCCCGGCGACCGCTTCGACCACCATCCTGACTGTCTATCGGGTTTGCGGATCGTCGTAGATCAGGCGGTTGTCCGCCGCCTCACCAACGGGATCGCCGATGTCGCGTTTCCATTCGCCGCACCAGTCGGTGGACAGGGTGATCGGAAAGCGTCCTTCGGTGTCGCGCGGCGTCACCTGCGGCGGAAAGCGCCGGCACAAGCCCTTCGGTCCCCTCTGGCGGATGCCCTGACCTTCCCAGAACAGGCAGGTGTAGCAGTTGTCGATTCGCTTCATCGTGGGGACGCACTCCTTCCTTCAACAGCGGCGTCCCGGTCCGGCGGCCCGGCCCGGGAGCGGCGGCAGTGTCGGTCAGCCGCCCCCTCCGCGTCGATGAAGAAATGCGCGCCGGAGGGCGGAGCGTCACTCGTGACGCGGCTTGCCCTTGCGCATGTCATCCGAGTGCTGGACATAGAATGCCTTGATCTCCGCATCCAGTTCGAGCTTCCGGCGCTCGCCGGGCGAACCGGCGGGCTCGTCGGCGAGACGCTGGAACTCGGCCACCGCCTGTTCGAGTTCGTGTTCGCTGTTGATGGGCATTGGTCCCGTCCTTCGTGGTGTCGCTGCCACGGGTAACGTCGGGCGGCAGGCGGAGGTTTCACGGCCCCCACAGGAGCGCCCCCATCGAATCGGAGCCCCCCTTGATGGACGCACTCTGACGCTCATGTTTAATTCGGGGATCGAGCAATCCGGCGTCCTGCCCGATTCGATTCCGGCAAGGGAGGGAAGCATGACGGGTCGTTGGCGCCGCATCCCCTGGACGATGAGCTTCTTGGCGACCTTCCTTGCATTGTTTGTTATCGTCACCGCAGCGCGGGCGGACCAGCTCGACGCGGCGAAGCTGGCAGGCGCCCTGGTCCGCATTTCCGCCACCATCCTTCCCGACAGCCAAAGCGCCCGCTCGCTCGGTACGGAACGCGAGGGGACCGGAGTCGTCATCGATGGGTCCGGACTGATCCTGACCATCGGTTACACGATTCTGGAGGCGTCGCAGCTCCAGGTGACCACAGGCGAAGGGCGCGGCTATCCCGCGGAGTTCGTGGCCTACGATCAGGCCAGCGGATTCGGGCTGCTGCGCGCCGGCATGGGCTTCAGCGCCGCGCCCGTGCGCCTCGGCGACTCCGACGCGATCAAGGAGGGGGAGCGCGCCATGGTGCTTACCCGCCAGGGGTCCAACGGGGTGCAGCCGGTGCTGATCGCCGCGAAACGCGAGTTCGCCGGATATTGGGAGTATCTGCTGGACGAGGCGATCTTCACCACCCCACCGATCATGGGCTTCAACGGCGCCGCCCTGATCGACCGCAAGGGCGAACTGGTCGGGATCGGTTCACTGATCGTTCGCGACGCGGTGCCGGCCCATGGCGGCATCCCCGGCAACATGTTCGTTCCGGTCTCCGCGCTGAAGCCGATCCTGGCCGACCTTCTGGCCTTCGGGCGGAGGCAGGAGCCGGCTCGCCCCTGGCTGGGCGTCACGCTGCGCGAGGAGCAGGGCCGCCTGATGGTCGAACGCGTCACTCCGCAGAGCCCCGCCGCGACCGTGGGAATCCAGCCCGGCGACATGATCGTCGGGGTTGCCGGACAGAGGCCGAAGGGGCTGGCGGATTTCTACCGCAAGGTCTGGGGTCTCGGGCCGGCCGGCGTGACCGTGCCCCTGGAACTCCTGCGCGGCCCCAAGCTGGAGCCGGTCGCCGTTCCCTCCGCCGACCGCTACAGCACGCTGAAGCTGAATCCGAGCTTCTGAAAGACAATTCGGCCACCTCGCCCCGGACCGGCGGATGCGCTACATCCTTGGACCGTGCTCTCCCAAGCCAAGGAGTCCCCGCCCGTGGATCACCCGGACATCGAGATCCAAGAAAAGAAGAGAGCCTACAACGGCTACCTGAAGATCGACGTCTACCGCCTGCGCCACAAGAAGTTCGACGGCTCCTGGACCGGTGTCCTGCCGCCGCGCGAAGTCTGCGTGCGCGGTCAGGCCGTGGGCGTCCTGCTCTACGATCCGGACCGCGACAGCGTCGTTCTGATCGAGCAGTTCCGGGTCGGCGCCGCCTCCACCGGTGGACGGGCGTGGCTGACGGAGATCGTCGCCGGCCTCTTGGACGAAGGCGAGACGCCCGAGCAGGTGGCGCGGCGCGAGGCCATGGAGGAGGCCGGCTGCACCGTCCAGGACATCGAGACGATCTGCGATTACTACCCCAGCCCGGGCGCCTACGACGAGCATGTCACCGTCTTCTGCGGGCGGGTGGACAGCCGTGGCCTCGCCGCGACCGGCGGCTGCGCGGACGAGCACGAGGACATCCGCATCATGGTCGTCCCGGCGGACGAGGCGATCCGCCTGCTCGACGAGAACCGGCTGAACAACTCCATCGCCATCATTGCGCTCGGATGGTTCGCGCGGAACCGCGATCGGCTGCGCAGCCAGTGGATTGGGAAATAGAAAGAACGAATTAATCTTGTTCAATGCTGCATTTCACAAGCCGACCTTGAATTCCCTGGTGCGCAATCCGATAGTGTTGCCCGGTTCATCATTCGATTCGGGAGACAGTCCGTGGACATCCGCACCGGCTTCATCGGCTCCATCGGCAACACGCCGCTGATTCGGCTGGAAGGGCCGTCGAAGGCCACGGGATGCGAGATCCTGGGCAAGGCGGAGTTCCTCAACCCCGGCGGCTCGGTGAAGGACCGCGCGGCCCTGGCCATCGTCCGCGACGCCGAACGCCGGGGCCTGCTGCGCCCCGGCGGCACCATCGTGGAGGGCACGGCGGGCAACACCGGCATCGGGCTGGCGCTGGTCGGCAACGCGCTCGGCTACCGCACCGTCATCGTGATGCCGGAGACGCAAAGCCAGGAGAAGAAAGACATGCTGCGCCTGGTCGGCGCGGACCTTCGCCTTGTGCCGGCGGTGCCCTATTCGAACCCCGACAACTACGTCCGCTATTCGGGCCGTCTGGCCGAGGAGCTGGCGAAGACCGAGCCGAACGGCGCTGTCTGGGCCAACCAGTTCGACAATGTGGCGAACCGCGAGGGCCACCGTCTGACCACCGGGCCGGAAATCTGGACGCAGACCGAGGGGCGTGTCGACGCCTTCACCTGCGCGGTGGGCAGCGGCGGCACGCTGGCCGGCGTCGGGCTGGCGCTGAAGGAGCGCAACCCGGACGTCCGCATCGTTCTGGCCGACCCGATGGGGGCCTCCCTCTACCACCACTACGCCCATGGGACGCTGAAGGCCGAGGGCAGCTCGATCACCGAAGGCATCGGTCAGGGCCGGATCACCGCCAACCTGGAGGGCGCCCCGGTCGATCAGGCCTTGCAGATCCCCGACGAGGAAGCCCTGCCGATCATCTTCGACCTGATCAAGTCGCAGGGTCTGGTTCTGGGCGGCTCGTCGGGCATCAACGTGGCAGCGGCCATCCGCATCGCCAAGGAGATGGGGCCGGGCCACACCATCGTGACGATTCTCTGCGACGGAGGGCAGCGGTACCAATCGAAACTCTTCAATCCGGCCTTCCTGCGTGAGAAGAATCTGCCTGTGCCCGATTGGCTGGATTCGTAAACGCACCCGAGGTTCCATGGAGCTGATCTTCCGCGAGGACGCCTACGCCACCTCCTGCACCGCCACCGTAACCTCCGCGGACGAGCGAGGCATCCGGTTGGACCGCACGGTCTTCTACCCCAACGGCGGTGGCCAGCCCGGCGACACCGGGCTGCTGCGCATCGCCGGCGCCACGCTGCGCATCGTCGACACGGTGAAGGGCGACGGGCCGGACGACGTGATCCATGTGCCCGAGCCCGGCATCGCACTGCCCGCCCCCGGCACGCCGGTGGAAGCGGAGATCGACTGGGACCGCCGGCACCGCCACATGCGGATGCACACGGCGCTGCACCTTGTCTGCGCGGTCCTGCCCGGCGCGTCGATCACCGGCGCCCAGGTCGGGGCGGAGCGCAGCCGGGTCGATTTCAACGTGCCGACCGAGGGGCTCGATAAGGAGGCCATCGCGGCGGCTCTGAACCGGCTGGTCGCCGCGGACACGCCGGTCGGCTCCCTGTGGATCACCGACGAGGAGCTGGACGCCAACCCTGAATTGATCCGCACCCTGACGGTCAAGCCGCCGCGCGGCTATGGCCGCGTCCGGCTGGTGGACATCGCCGGGGTTGACCGCCAGCCCTGCGGCGGTACCCATGTGAAGCGGCTGGGCGAGATCGGCGGGCTCGACGTCGTGAAGATCGAGAACAAGGGCAAGCAGAACCGGCGCGTGATCGTCGCGCTGCGCGATTGAACGGGGAGGACATTCCATGACCGAATCGCACACCATCCACACCCTCCCCGGCCCGATCGTCTCGACGGCGTGGCTGGTGGAGCGGCTGGGCCAGCCGGGCCTGCGCGTCCTCGACGCCTCCTGGTTCATGCCCGGCTCCGACCGCGACCCGGGCGTCGAGTTCCTGGATCGGCACATTCCCGGCGCCGTGCGCATCGACATCGACGATGTGGCGCAACCGGACACCCATCCCCTGCCGCACATGGTGCCGGACGAGGCGACCATCGCGGCCAAGGTCGGGGCGCTCGGCGTCGGCAGCGGCGACACGGTGGTCGTCTATGACAGCGCCGGCATGGCCACCGCCGCCGCCCGCGTCTGGTGGATGTTCCGCCTGTTCGGGCATGGCCGCGTCGCCGTTCTGGATGGCGGCCTGCCGAAATGGATCGCCGAAGGCCGGCCGTTGGAATCCGGTCCGGCCGCCCCGACCCCGGCAGCGTTCACGGCGGCGCTGCGACCCGGCCTGCTGCGTCGGGCCGACGATCTGCTTGCCAACATCGACTCGCGGGTGGACCAGGTGGTGGACGCCCGCGCCGCCAACCGCTACGAGGGCGCCGTCACCGAACCCTGGCCGGGCCGCCGCAGCGGGCGCATCCCCGGCAGCCTCAACCTGCCCTTCAACGAGTTGATCAACGCGGACAGCAAGACCCTGCTGCCGCCCGAAGCCATCGCGGAGCGGGCGAAGGCCGCCGGCCTCGACCTGGCGCGTCCCATCGTCGCCTCCTGCGGCAGCGGCGTGACCGCCTGCGTTCTGGCGCTCGGGCTGGCCGCGGCCGGGAAGGAGGACGTGGCCGTCTATGACGGGTCCTGGGCGGAATGGGGGCTGCGCAGCGACCTTCCGCTGGAAACAGGCCCCCTGAAAAACAAGCCGGTGAAATGATGAGGGGCGACCTGAGCATCCGCCATTACGAGGCGGCGGACCGCGACGACGTGGTGGCGCTGTGGACCGCCTGCAATCTCGTTGTGCCATGGAACGACCCGGTGGCCGACATCGCGCTCGCCGTGTCGAAGCCGAACGCCACGATCCTGATCGGCCGGGCGGACGACCGGACCGTGGCGTCCGTCATGGTGGGGCATGACGGACACCGCGGCTGGTTCTACTATCTGGCGGTCGATCCAGAGTGCCGCGGGAACGGGCACGGTCGGGCAATGGTCCGGGCGGCGGAGGGCTGGCTTGTGGAGGCAGGCATGTCCAAGGCGCAACTCATGGTGCGCGCGACGAACCACGCCGTGGTGGCGTTCTATGAGCGGCTGGGCTATGCCACCGGTCCCGTTACCGTGATGCAGAAATGGCTGAAGACCGATTTTCCCTGACGCCTCCTCCCCGGACGTCCCTGCCCTATTCCCAGATCGCAGCGCCGGTGCCGCCCGGCTGTCTGTCCGTCATCGTCACCTATCTGGAGATGACGGCGCCGCCGGCCCACGCGCCCCTGCCCCGCCCGGCGGGTGACGTGGCGCTGGTGCGGGCCAACCCGCCGACCGCCTCCTATTACCGCTATCTCTACGACACGGTGGGCGAGCCCTGGCTGTGGCACGAGCGGCGGCGCATGCCGATGCCGGAGTTGGGACGCGTCGTCACCGACCCGCGGGTCGAAATCTGGGTTCTTTATGTCAACGGCACGCCGGCCGGCTACGCCGAGATCGACCGGCGGGAGGACGACACCGATCTCGCCTATTTCGGGCTGATCCCGGATTTCATCGGCCTGAAGCTCGGCCCCTGGCTGCTCGACACGGCGATCCGGCTGGCCTGGCAGGGCGGGACGACGCGGCTTCTCGTCAACACCTGCACCTTCGACCATCCGAAGGCGCTTCCGCTCTACCAATCGATGGGCTTCGTGCCGATCCGGCACGTGACCCGCGAAATCCGTGATCCGCGCCTTCTCGGCTGGCTGCCGCGGACCTCGGCCCCGCACATTCCGATCAACGAGTGACAGCCCTTCCGGGTCCGCTCCACGCCGCTCCGAACGCCGGGAGTTCGATGCCATGATGAAGGGCATTCTGTTCGCGTTCCTGGCCTTCGCCTTCTTCGCCTGGGGCGATGCGCTGGTGAAGGCGATCGGGCATGGGCTGGACCCGTTCGAGGTCACCTTCTTCGCCTACATCCTGCCGTTGCTGCTCTCCCCGGTCTTCATGTCCCGGGGCGACCGGCTGGGCGACCTGCTGCGCTGGAACCGACCCTGGCTGATGACGGTGCGGCTGGTCTTCGTGGCGGCCTCCACCCCGCTCAGCGTCATGTCGTTCCGCAGCCTTCCCTTCGCGGAAGCCTTCGCGATGATCTTCCTGATGCCCAGTTTGGTGACGTTGCTCTCGATCTTTGTGCTGAAGGAGCCGGTGCGCTGGCGCCGCCGGCTGGCCATCGGGGCGGCCTTCATCGGCGTGCTGATCGTCGCCCGTCCGGGATTCCGCGAGTTGCTGCCCGGCCATTTCGCGG
Source organism: Azospirillum formosense (assembly GCF_013340925.1). GTDB lineage: Bacteria > Pseudomonadota > Alphaproteobacteria > Azospirillales > Azospirillaceae > Azospirillum > Azospirillum formosense. The sequence goes on along the minus strand of NZ_WHOR01000093.1, from coordinate 9,577 downwards.
CGCTGGGCTGCGCCTTCAGCTCCGCCGTGGTGGTCATCACCGGGCGGATGATCGGGCATTCCGAGAAGCGCTTTACCCTGATCGGGACGGTGTTCCTGTCGACCGCCGTCGCGTCCGGCCTGCTGATGATCCCCGGATTCGAGTGGCCGACGCGCGAGCAATGGATTTTGACGGTGGGCTTCGCCACCACGACCTTCGCCGCCCAGGCCCTGTTCACCCTGGCCGCCGCCTTCGCCCCGGCCGACCGGGTGGGGGCGGCCCAGTACAGCCAGATCCTGTGGGCTCTGGCCATCGGGGCGATCTTCTTCGACGAGTGGCCGGACCTCCTCTCGCTGGTCGGCATCGTGATCGTGGTCGGCTCCGGGCTGTTCATCTTCGCCCGCGAGCACGCCCAGCATCCGGACCCGATGCCCGAACCGGTTCCCGGCGAGGAGCCGGAAGTCAGCTCAGAATCTCTCCCAGAGCCGCGACCAGAGCCCGGTTTTCGTCCTCCCGCCCGACCGTGATGCGCAGGCAGTCGGCCAGCCCGTAATCCTGGGTGGGCTTCACCAGGATGCCGCGGCGCGCCAGATGGTCGAGCACCGCCTGGACGCCGAGCGACGGGTCGGTCGGGATGCGCGCCAGGATGAAGTTGCAGACGCTGGGATAGACGCGCACGCCGAGCTGCTCCAGCTCGTGGCTCAGCCAGGGCAGCCAAGCGCTGTTGTGGGCGAAGGTCGCCTCCTCATGCTCGGTATCGCCGACCGCGGCCTCCGCCGCGGCTTGGGCGGCGATACCGACGTTGAAGGGGCCGCGCGTCTGGTTGACCGCCTCGATCACCCCCGCCGGGCCGTAAGCCCAACCGACGCGCAACCCGGCCAGCCCGTGCAGCTTGGAGAAGGTGCGCACCATCAGCACGTTGTCGGAATTCTCGACGATCGCCGTCCCGTCGCTGTAGTTGTCGCGGCGGCAATAGTCGGCGTAAGCCGAGTCGAGAACCAGCAGCGTGTGCGACGGCAGGCCGGCGCGCAGCCGCAGGACCAGCTCCGACGGGATGTAGGTGCCGGTGGGGTTGTTCGGGTTGGCGAGGAAGCAGAGCTTCGTCTTCTCGTTCGCCCGGTCGATCATCGCCTCGACATCGACGACCAGATCGCGTTCCGCGGCGATGACCGGGGTCGCCCCGGCGGCGCGGATCGCCTTCATGAAGCCGCGGTACCCATGCTCATGGCACAGCACCTCGTCCCCCGGCCCGGCGAAGGCCTGGGTCACGAGGTGGATCATCTCGTCGGAGCCGTTGGCGCAGGTGATGTGACCGGCGTCCAGATCGTAACGCCGGGCAATGGCGTGGCGCAGGCGGTCCTGCGACCAGTCGGGATAGCGATGGATTTGCGCCGCCATATGGCGGTAGGCGGTGAGCGCCCTCTTGCCGGGTCCCAGCGGATTGACCGTCAGCGACAGATCGACCCATGCAGCGCCGTCCTCCGGCGGTCGGGCGGGACGGTAGGGCTTGATCTGGCCGATTCCGGGACGGGGACTCAGCAGCTCCATCAGGCAGGCTCCGTTGTGCATGGCGGCAAACAGCACGAACGGACTGCATTCAACCCGAAACCGGCACAACCCGCAAGGAACGCTGGCGGGTTGTGCCGGTTTACCGCGCCGGAACAAGCCGTTCCGGCGCGGTTGGTGTGTGTCAGTGGTTCAGGATCTGGCTGAGGAACAGCTTCGTCCGGTCCGACTGCGGGCTGTTGAAGAACTCGTTGGGCGTGTTCTGCTCGACGATCTCGCCGCGGTCCATGAAGATGACGCGGTCGGCGACCGACTTGGCGAAGCCCATCTCGTGCGTCACGCAGAGCATGGTCATGCCGTCCTCGGCCAGACCGATCATGACGTCCAGCACCTCCTTGACCATCTCAGGGTCGAGCGCGGAGGTCGGCTCGTCGAACAGCATGACCTTCGGGCTCATGCACAGCGAACGGGCGATGGCGACGCGCTGCTGCTGCCCGCCGGAAAGCTGGCCGGGGTACTTGTGCGCCTGCTCGGCGATGCGCACCCGCTTCAGGTAACGCATCGCCATCTCCTCCGCCTCGCCCTTCGGCTTCTTGCGGACCCAGATGGGGGCGAGCGTGCAGTTCTCCAGCACGGTCAGGTGCGGGAACAGGTTGAAGTGCTGGAACACCATGCCGACTTCGCGGCGGACCAGCTCGATGTTCTTCAGGTTGCCGGTCAGCTCGATGCCGTCGACGACGATGGAGCCCTTCTGATGCTCCTCAAGCCGGTTCAGGCAGCGGATCATGGTCGACTTGCCGGAGCCCGACGGGCCGCAGATCACGATCCGCTCTCCCTTGGCGACCGACAGGTCGATGTTCTTCAGGACGTGGAACTCGCCGTACCACTTGTGCACGCCCCGGCACTGGATGATCGGCTCCCCCTGGGGGAAGCTGCGCGCGGCGCCGGCGGTTTGGGTCATGGTCATCTCTTATCCCTCTCCCTCAGCGGCGATGACCGCGATGCAGGTCGCGCTCGAGCTTTTGGCTGTATTTGGACATCGAGTAGCAGAACACCCAGTAGATCACGCCGATGAACAGGTAGGCCTCGCGGTAGAAGCCGCGCCAGGCCGGATCGGACAGCGCCGCCTTGGCGGTTCCCAGCAGGTCGTAGAGGCCGATGATGATGACCAGCGACGTGTCCTTGAAGAAGCTGATGAAGGTGTTCACCAGCGGCGGGATGGAGATGGCGAGCGCCTGCGGCAGGATGATCTTGCCCATCGCCTGCCAATAGTTCAGGCCCAGCGCGTCCGCCGCCTCGTACTGGCCCTTCGGGATGGCCTGAAGGCCGCCGCGGATCGCTTCCGCCATATAGGCGGCGGCGAACATGATGAAGGCGATCTGGGCGCGCAGCAGCTTGTCGAAGTTCACGCCGGTCGGCAGGAACAGCGGGAACATCACCGACGCCATGAACAGCAGGCTGATCAGCGGCACGCCGCGGATCAGCTCGATGTAGGTCACCGAGATGACGCGGATGGCCGGAAGCTGCGACCGCCGGCCCAGCGCCAGCAGGACCGACGCCGGGAAGGCCACGGACAGGCCGACCACCGAGAGCATCAGCGTCAGCGGCAGGCCGCCCCACAGCGTGTTCTCGACATAGGTCAGGCCGAGAACGCCGCCCCACATCAGCACGCCCACCGCGGTCAGGCCGGCGATCCAGACGAGAGCCAGCCAGGGCTTCCAGAAACGCCGGTCGCAGCTCGCCAGCACCAGCGCGATGATGATCACGATGGTGATCAGCGGCCGCCACTGCTCGTCGTACGGGAAGGTGCCGAACATGACGAAACGCAGCTTCTCGCTGACGAAGGTCCAGCAGGCGCCGCCCTCCTGCCGGCACACCTGGGGCGGCGTGCCGAAGCTGTTGGCGCTGAAGATCAGCCAGTCGAGAAGCGGCGGAATCGCCTTGAACAGCAGCCAGGCGATCAGGATGGTCAGGAGCGCGTTGTACCAGGTGTTGAACAGGTTGTTGCGCAGCCACGCCACGGGGCCGACGGTGTTGGCCGGCGGACGCTCGTCGGGAATGCTTCCGGTGGGGACGTTGGCGGTATGGACGTTGCCGGTATGAACGTTGTTTGTCATGGCCGTCAGCGCTCCACCAGCGCGATGCGCTTGTTGTACCAGTTCATGAAGATCGAGATGCCCAGGCTGATGACCAGATAGGTGCCCATGATCATCGCCACGCCCTCGATCGCCTGACCGGTCTGGTTCAGCGTCGTGTTGGCGATCGACACCAGATCCGGATAGCCGATGGCGAGCGCCAGGGAACTGTTCTTGGTCAGGTTCAGATACTGGCTGGTCAGCGGCGGCACGATCACCCGCAGGGCCTGCGGCAGGACGACGAGCCGCAGCGTCTTGCCGCTGTCGATGCCCAGCGCCCTTGCGGCTTCCGTCTGGCCCCAGTTGACCGCCAGGATGCCGCTGCGCACCACCTCGGCGATGAAGGCGGCGGTGTAGACGACCAGCCCGACCAGGATCGCGAAGAATTCCGGGGTGAGGACCACGCCGCCGACGAAGTTGAAGCCCTGCAGCTTCGGCACATCCAGCGCCGTCGGCGCGCCGCCGGCGATGTAGGCGATCAGCGGCAGGCCGATCAGCAGACCGAGGCTCGCCGTTCCGATCGGGAAGGGCTGGCCCGTCCGCTCCTGCCGGGCCTTGGCCCAACGCCGCAGGAAGATCACGCCGATCACCGCAATGGCGAGCGCCACGCCCATCGTGCCCCACACCGGGTCGGCGGAGGGCACCGGCACGAACAGGCCGCGCTGCGACAGGAACACGCCGGGAATCGGGTTCAACGCCTGCCGCACCGGCGGCATGCTTTCCGAGACCAGCGCGTACCAGAAGAAGAGCTGGAGCAGCGGCGGGATGTTGCGGACGATCTCCACATAGGTGGAAGCCAGCTTGGCGATCAGCCAGTTGCTCGACAGGCGGGCAACGCCGATCAGCGTCCCCAGCACGGTTGCCAGGACGACGCCGATGATCGACACCTTCAGCGTGTTCAGCACGCCGACCAGGAAGGCCCGGCCGTAGCTGTCCCGCGGGTGGTAGTCGATCAGGCTCTCACCGATGCCGAAGGAGGCCTCGCGCTCCAGGAATCCGAATCCCGTCGCGATGGACCGCTTCGACAGGTTGTCGAGCGTGTTGTGGATAAGGAACCAGCCGACCGCGATGACGATGCCGACCACCAGAACCTGGTAGAACACGGCACGGACCGTCGGGTCGCTGAGGGAAAATGAAACACCGCCAGGCGCGCTTGGGCGCGCGGTGTCCCGGGTCTCGCTGGCCACGGTTCTCTCCCCTCACCAGCATGGCATAAGCGCGCCGGCCGCCTCCCGAACGTCCGCCGCAACCTGCGCCACGTATATCGTCTCCCAAACGGGCCTGCGGTACGGGCATTGATTCTTGTCGCCCTGCAACCGCGCCGCCCGTCGTCAAAAAAGGAAGGACCGCGGGCCTCCCTGTGGTCCGCGGTCCCCCTTTCCGTCCTTAGCGGATCGGCATCGCGTACTGCAGACCGCCGTTGGTCCACAGCGCGTTCAGACCGCGCTCCAGCTTCAGCGGGGTCTTCATGCCGACGTTGCGCTCGAAGATCTCACCATAGTTGCCCATGGTCTTGATGATGTTGTAGGCCCACTTCTCGTCCAGCCCCAGCGCCTTGCCCATGCCCGGCGAGGTGCCGAGGATGCGCTGGATCTCCGGGTTCTTGCTGTTCACGAACTCATCCACGTTCTTGGACGTGATGCCCATCTCTTCGGCCTGGATGGTGGCGTAGACGGTCCACTTCACCACATCGAACCACTGGTCGTCACCATGGCGGACGGCTGGGGCCAACGGTTCTTTGGAGATGATCTCCGGGAGGATGACGTGGTCGTCCGGAACCGGAGCCACGCCGGCGCGGGTGCCGGCCAGACCGGAGGCGTCCGTCGTCAGCACGTCGCAGCGGCCGGCGAAGTAGGCGGCGTTCACCTCGTCGTTCGACTCGATGACGACCGGGTTGTAGGACATGTTGTTGGCGCGGAAGTAATCCGCCAGGTTCAGTTCGGTCGTGGTGCCGGCTTGGACGCAGACGGTGGCGCCGTTCAGCTCCTTGGCGCTCTTCACGCCGAGCTTCTTGTTCACCATGAAGCCCTGGCCGTCATAATAGGTGACCGGGGCAAAGTTCAGGCCGACCGAGGTGTCGCGGGTCAGCGTGACGGTGGTGTTGCGCGACAGCAGATCGACTTCGCCCGACTGGATGGCGGGGAAGCGCTGCTGGGCGGACAGCGGGGTGAACTTGACCTTGTTCGGGTCGTTGAACAGCGCAACCGCGACCGCGCGGCAGTAATCGACATCGAGACCGGTCCAGTTGCCCGAGCTGTCGGGGTTGCCGAAGCCCGGAAGGCCGGCGTTCACGCCGCACTGGACGAAGCCCCGGCCCTTGACGGCGTCCAGCGTCGGACCGGCCTGGGCGCCGGTGACGGCGCCGAACACCACGGCCGCGGCAGCAGCGGCGAGGATTCCCGATTTCATATTAAGCTCCACCCTGTTCTTGCGTTTTTACGCTTAGGTTCATGCATTGCACGCCCCGCATGGCGGACACGCGCGTGTGACAAGAGTGCACCAACAGCATCGGGCTTGTCGAATCATCCTTAAACCGTGCATTTGGCTTGGTTATCCCTTACAGAGGCTTAGGGAAAAGAATCTGTGGCGGCCGGGTCCATCTTGGAATGTCGGGATACGACCGTCATCACTGTTGTTGCGGGAAGACCCATGAAAGACGCACGAAAAGATACGATCCTCGGACACGCCGGGCGCAGCCCGCGCGAGAATCACGGAATCGTGAATCCGCCGGTCTACCATTGCTCGACGGTGCTCTTCCCGACGTTGGAGGAACTGGAGGCGAGCGACCGCAACCCCTTCGACAGCATCAATTACGGACGCGTCGGGACTCCGACCACGATGGCCTTCGAGCAGGCGATGGCGGAACTTGAGGGCGCCTACCGCGCGGTCAACACCGGCTCGGGACTGAACGCCATCGCCACGGCGCTGCTGGCCTTCACCAAGACCGGCGATCATGTGCTGATCACCGACAGCGCCTACGGTCCGACCCGCCGATTCGCCAACGACACGCTGGTCCCCTACGGCATCGAGGTCGAGTATTTCGATCCCGGCATCGGCGCCGGCATCGCCGCGTTGCTGAAGCCGAACACGAGCGTGGTGTTCCTCGAATCGCCGGGCTCCCTGACCTTCGAGGTGCAGGACGTGCCGGCCATCGCCGCCGCGGCCAAGACCGTGGGCGCCACGGTGATGATCGACAACACCTGGGCCACCCCCCTCTTCTTCCAGCCGTTGCGGCACGGCGTGGACGTGTCGATCCACTCGGCCACCAAATACATCGTCGGCCACGCCGACGCGATGCTGGGCGTGATCTCCTGCGCCAGCGAGGCGCACTGGCTGGCGGTGAAGAAGGCCGCCACGCGGACGGGCACCTGCGCCGGGCCGGACGACATCTATCTGGGGCTACGCGGCCTGCGCACGCTGGCCGTTCGCCTGAAACAGCACGAGGAAAGCGCGCTCGCGCTCGCCGGCTGGCTGTCGAAGCAACCCGAGGTCACTCGCATCCTGCATCCGGCCTTCCCGGACTGCCCGGGCCATGAATTGTGGAAGCGCGACATCGGGCGCTCCTCCGGCCTGTTCTCCATCGTCATGAACGCGGTGCCGAAGCCGGCCCTGTCGGCCATGCTGAATTCCCTGGAGCTGTTCGGGCTGGGCTACAGCTGGGGCGGCTTTGAGAGTCTGATCCTGCCGGCACGCCCCGGCGCCATCCGTACGGCGACCCGCTGGACCGATCCCGGCACCATGCTGCGCCTGCACGCCGGTCTGGAAAACGTGGACGATCTCATCCGCGAGCTGGACGGCGCCTTCGCCCGCCTGAGGGCCGCCCTGTAACGGGCGGCTCCCGACACGAGCGCACACACACGAGGATTGAACATCATGACCGACGCCACCGCGCCCGGGGCCTCGATCGAGCCTTCGTTCGATGACGTGATCGCCGCCATCACCTTCAACGCCGACGGGCTGGTCCCAGCCATCGCCCAGGCGGAAGGAAGCGGCGAGATCCTGATGATGGCCTGGATGAACCGCGAGGCCGTGTTGGAAACGCTGCGCACGGGGCGCGTCTGCTACTGGTCGCGGTCCCGCAAGGGGTTGTGGCGCAAGGGCGAAACCTCCGGCCAGATGCAGCGGCTGAAGGATTTCCGCGTCGATTGCGACGGCGACACCCTGCTGGTGATCGTGGAGCAGGACGGTGTGGCCTGCCACACCGGGCGGCGCAGCTGCTTTTACCGCGCGCTGCGCGATGGGAAACTGGAAATTATTCAGGATGTTGAGACCGACCCTTCGATTCTCTACGGGCACACGCACAAGTAAGACGCTAAACCTTCGCTGCAATGCGAAAAGTGTTTGATCTATGTCAACGTAGCCCCGCACGGGAAGAGGTAGAAAGCTCTTGTCTCTAACCCTCCCTGTATTCGCCTATGCCGGGGGTTCCAATGGAACCCTCGGCTATTTTTTTGTCCAAAGTCAAAATTGATCTGGTTGCAGCGTATCGATAAAATTATCGCGGATTGATACAGATCAACGAAGCGGGTCGCCCGACCGGTTAAACAGTCCTTGTCTCTAACCCTCCCTGTATTCACTTAACCGGAGATCCAACGGATCTCCGGTTTTTTCTTTTGCGGGTGGCGGAGATTGGGAATGTGTTACGGGCGGTGCCGCGTGCGGGTCCAACGCATGACCGCTCCGATGACGGACAGCGGAACGACGATCACCGCTCCGATCAGAATATAGGGCAGCGCCCAATGAAACATGTCCGCGGCGAGCCGGGCGATGTCCTGGATGGTGGCCCAACTGTTGGTCAGTATGCTGGCCGGATTGATGTCCAGGAAGGACAGAACCAACCCGACCACAAAGCACAGCAGAAGCGTTTTGACGACCCAACCCACCAAGACACCACCTCGTACTGACGCCAAACGGCGTGGGATTGATCAAGCGCCTCGTGAAACGCCACCGGCACGGAGAGCGTTCCTTGCGGTAGATGGTTATGGCGGCGGCGCATGAGAACGCCTTACACCCAACCTCGCGCAGGCGCTTCCGGGTTATCCCCATTTTCTGTGGATAACTCCGTGGATGAGTCCTCAAGCCTGTTGGAGTGGCGACAGCTTGCGGTCATGCCCCCAAATTGGGCATGGTCATCGCGAAGCGAAACCATTGGATACACGGCTGATTGTCGGCGTCGTACCGCAACCAAAGGCTTTGCTATTCCTTTGCCTACGACAAAAAGGATATGGGGATAACTGTGTTGACCGTTTGGGAATCAGAAGCCCGTCCGCCAGCGGGAATTCGCGGGCGGCGCACTTCGATCGGGACGATCTGGTGTTAAAAAATGGAAGGTGGCGACCCCAGCAGGATTCGAACCTGCGACCTATCGCTTAGAAGGCGATTGCTCTATCCAACTGAGCTATGGGGCCCTGGTCCGGATCAGAAGCGCGGACGGTCCATACGGAAGTTGTCGGCATAGTTGCGCGGACGGACGCGGCGCACCGGCGCGTCCTGGACCGTGTAGTCCCAGCCCTTGCGCTGGGCGAAGGCGACCGCCTCCTCCGACGTCTCGAAACCGATGCGCACCTGGTTCAGCGTGTCGCCGGAGCTGATCCAGCCCATCAACGGCTCCGGACGGCGCGGGGTTTCGATCTCGTATTCGAGCAACCAACGATGCGTCTTGGCACGCCCGGACTGAGTGGCCGCTTTGCTCGGCTGGTAGATCCGGACCTTCATGACGCGGCATCTCCTCTGATACGTGCGTGGTGCATCGTTCGAATTTCGTTGGTCGGGGCGCCCGGATTCGAACCGGGGGCCTCCAGTACCCAAAACTGGCGCGCTGACCAGACTGCGCTACGCCCCGACGTCGCGCAGTGGAATACACGAACCCGGCGCGGACGGCAAGACGCAGCCGCATCTATCCCACTGGGTGGATCTTCCGTATGATGCCGCCCCTTTCGACCGCCTTTCGGCCACCC
>NZ_WHOR01000092.1:0-20203 GCF_013340925.1 Azospirillum formosense | reverse complement strand
GTGGAGCTGGCTGCCGTCCTGCGGATCGCTGACGAAATCCGCCGCGCGCAGATGCATGGCGCGGACGACGTCGGCGGCCGTGGCGTCGGGGGCGACGACGATGACCTGGAGATGCCGCTGCACGCTCTTGCGCATCCGCTCGACCAGGGCCAGCCCGTCGAAATGGGGAAGGGCCAACTCCACCGCCACGATGCCGATGCTGCCGTCCGCCTCCAGCGTGTCGAGCGCCGCGATGGGGTCGTGGGTCACATGGATGCGGTGGCCATTGCGTTCGAAGGCGTCGTGCATGCCGATGCCCAGCGCGCGGTCGGCGCAGGCGATCAGAATGGACGTCGCCGAAACATGAAGTCCGGTGGTGGTCTGGACCGGGCGCACCGGCCACGCCAAGGGTCGCTCCAACTCGATCCGCATCGAAGCCCTTCCCCCGTTGGGTACATGGAATGCTGTGCTTATGGATTACCACGCAAAGCAAACCATCATGGATGCAATCATGGTCCAAAATAGAGCAATCGAAAAATGTCTCGAAATTCCGTAAAAAATTGATGGGTTAGGCGGAATGGCATAAGACTGCCGATTTGCAGCGCCGCTTATTCTTGGTTTGATAAGTCAAATTCAACGGATTGCCCTTTTCGGTTGCAGTGCGGTGGGCAAAGGTGCGCGTCAGGCGGGGTCGGGCCGGAGCGGAGCCATGTCGGCGGGGTCTTCTCCAGACTGGACCCGTCTCGGAAACGGCGGTGCGGGCGATGCGCGTAAGGTGGCCGCACCCCTTGCCGGCACCGGACCCATGCGCCTGACCCTGACGACCAAGATCATTTTGCTGCTGCAGGTGGCGCTCTGTTTCGCGCTGCTCTCCACCGCGGCGCTCTCCTATCTGAAGATGGAGCGCATGGTGGAGGACACCGTGGCGTCCCGCTTCACCGTCGCCTTGCGCGGGCTGGCGGGGGAGGTCGAAGGCGCCGTCAGCCTCGGCGTGTCCATCACCGCCCTGCGCAATCTCGACGCGCTGATCCAGCGCGCGATGGCACGGGACGACCGCATCACCGGTCTGGTTCTGTTCACCGACACGGGCGAGGTGCTGGCGGCGGCGGGCCGCGGCGGGCCGATCGGGACGATCCCCGCCGGCTGGAAGGCGGCCTTCGTCCGCGACGGCAAGTCCGACCGGGTGGCGGCCGTCGCCGACGGCGACAGCCAGGCGCTCCTGCTCGGCATCCGCAACGCCTTCGGCGGCGTGGCCGGCGGCGTCGCCCTGACCTATTCGCTGGGCGAGGTGCAGGCGGGCATCCGCGGCACCATCCCGGACCTGCTGCTGTCCGGCGGCATCAATCTGCTGACCGGACTGCTGGTCACCATGATCGCGGTCTGGCTGCTGCTGCGCCCGATCCAGCGGCGTCTGCGCGAGATGACCGCCAGCATCAACATGCTGGGCATGGGCGAGCCGCCCAATCTCACCCCGGAGCTGGCGGCCTTCGCCCCCGGGCTGAAGGATTTCGCCGACCGCATCCTGGAACAGCAGCAGCACGGCGCGGAGGAGGACCATCCCCAGCCCGCCGGTCCGGCGGCGGAGACCGCGCGCCCGGCGGGAGTCACGCCATGAAGCTGTCCTTCATCCGCCGCCTGAACTGGATGCTGACGGGCGTCGTGTCCGTCCTGATGCTGGTCAGCCTCGCCGTCCAGACCAACCACGTCAACACGCTGTTCCGCCCGCTGATCGAGCCCGAGCTGGCCCGCAAGGCCGAGGTCGTCGGGTCCTACGTGGTGGCGCAGATCGACCGCGCGGTGGCGCTGGGTTTCGAGCTGGACAAGCTGGTCGGGGTGGACGAGCTGCTGTCGGACGCGCTGGCCGCCAACCCGGACGTGAAGTATCTGGCGCTGGAGATCGATGGGCGCCTTTACGCCTTTTCCGGGACAGAGGAGGCGCGGTCCGCCAACCGGCTGACCGTTGCCGACGCCCTGCCGGAGGGCGAGTCCCCGCAATTCCTCGACACCGTCCTGGCGCTGGAGGGGAACGAGGCGGCGCGGCTGCATGTCGGCGTCGATTCCGGCTATGTCCGCTCGGCCATGAACGAGGTGGTGTTCGACCTCGGCTCCGTGCTGATCGTCGCCATTCTGCTGAACATCGAAATTCTGCTGCTGGTCGTCGGTTCCTCCGTCGCGGCGCCGCTGCGCCGGGTGACGGCGGTGATGAAGCAGGCCGCCGACGGGCATCTCGGCGTGCGCGTCGCCCTGCGCAACCGCGACGAGGTGGGCGAGCTGTCGCGCGCCGTCGACTGGGCGCTGGACAGCGTGCAGCACAAGGCCGACATGACCGCCTCCGAGCAGGCGATGACCAAGATCGGTATGATGCAGCGGGTGGTGGAGCTGCGCTTCGCCATCTTCATCTTCTCGCTGGCGGAGGAGCTGACCCGCACCTTCCTGTCCGTCTACATCAAGCAACTGTTCGAGCCGGTGCCCGGCCTGTCGATGGAGATGGTCATCGGCGCGCCCATCGCCCTGTTCATGCTGCTCTGGGCGGTCAGCCAGCCGATCGCCGGCAGCGTGTCGGAGCGGCGCGGGCGGCGGGCCGTGTTCCTTGGCGGGGCGCTGCTGTCCTTCGTCGGTCTGGTCGGCTCCGGCCTCGCCACCGACCTCATCCAGCTCATTGTCGCGCGCTGTCTGACCGCCGTCGGCTACGCCAGCGTCTTCATCTCGGCCCAGGGCTTCGTCATCGACGCCACCGACCCCAAGCAGCGCGCCCAGGCCATCGCCATGTACGCTGGCGGCATCCTCAGCGCCGGCGTCTGCGGCCCGGCCATCGGCGGCGTGATCGCTGGGCAGGTGGGCTTCCGCACGACCTTCCTGATCTCCGCCGGTCTGGCGCTGCTGGCCGCCTTCATGGCGTGGCAGGTGCTGCCGCGGGTGCGTGCGGCGCAGGCGAAATCCAGCCGCGGCCTGCGTCTGGCCGACGCCGTGCTGTGCCTGCGCAACCCGCGCTTCGTCGGGCTGGCCGTCTTCAGCGCGGTCCCGGCCAAGCTGGGGCTGACGGCGCTGCTGTTCTTCCTGCTGCCGCTGGCGCTGGACGACCAGGGGGTCAGCCAGTCCTGGATCGGCCGCGTGCTGTTGCTCTACTGGCTGCTGATGATCGTGGTGTCGCCGATGGCGGCGAAGCTGTCGGACCGCTCGGGCCAACGCATCGGCTTCCTGGTGATGGGCGGGCTGGTCGCCGCCGGAGCGGCCTGGGTGCTCTCGATGCCGGGGTCGCTCGGCACGGCGCTGGCCGGGGTCGCCCTGCTGGGGGTGGCGCACGCCATGCTCGGCGCGCCGCAGCTCGCCATGCTCGCCGACGTCTGCGTCAAGGAGCGGGCGGCGCTGGGCGAGACCACGGTGATCGGCATGTTCCGCCTGATCGAGCGGTTGGGTTCGGTCATCGCTCCCTTCCTGGCCGGGTTGTTCCTGGCCCATTACGGCTACGCCGGGGCGCTGAAGGGCATCGGTGCGGTGCTGGCGGCGTGCGTCGCCGTGCAGCTGCTGCTGAGCACCCTGTTCCGCCCGCGTCCGCCCGCCGCCGACCTTCCGCAGAGGACCCCCGCATGAGCCTGTCCCGCCGCACCGTCCTGACGGGAGCCCTCACCGCTGGAACGCTGGCGGCCGGTGGCCTTCCGGCCCTTGCGCAGCCGTCCTTCGGTCCGGCGGCCAGGACTTTCACCGCCGCCAAGCCGGCGCGCATCGTCGTGCTGACCCCGCGCAAGGATGTGGGCGACGTGCTGGGCCTGCGCGACTTCATCGCGTCGAGCGGCCTGTCCGCCACGGTGGAGGTGCGCGAGGTGCCGCAGGCCTCCGCCATGCCGACGCTGCTGCCGGAGATCCGGGCGTCCAAGCCCGATCTGGTGGTGACCGTCTTCACGCCGCTGACGCTGGGAGCGGTCGGGCGCTACGACGATCCGGACCCGTCGCGCTTCCTGACCGACGTGCCGGTGGTCTTCACCTCGGTCACCGACCCGGTGGCCTCGCGGGTCGTGCGCGCGCTCGACCGTCCGGGGCGCGCGGTCACCGGCACGCGGCACATCGCGCCGGCCGCGGTGCAGATGAAGACGATGCTGTCCTACCGGCGCTGGAAGAAGATCGCCGCGGTCTACAACCCGGCCGAGGACAACATGGTCGTCGCCGTGCGCGACCTGAAGGAGGAGGCCGCCCGGCAGGGGGTGGAGATCCACGACGCCGCGCTGCCGCGCGACGCCTCCGGCGCGCCGCAGGCCGCCGCCATCCCGGACCTGATCGCCGACGCGGCTCGCGCCGGGGCGGAGCTGGTCTACATCGGTCCGGACACGCTGGTCGCCTCCAACAACAACGCCGTGGTGGCGGAGCAGGCGCTGGCCCACCGGCTGGCCACCTTCTGCTCCACCGAGCTGCCGATCCGACGGGCCAACCTGCTGATGGGGCTGGTCAGCCCGGCCGTCAACGTCGGGCGCTTCGCCGGGCTGAAGGCGGTGGAGATCCTGACCGGGGCCAAGCCAGCCGACACCATCCCGGTGGAGACTCTGAACCGCTTCTCCCTGCTTCTGCGCATCGGGGCGGCCAAGCAGCTGGACCTCTATCCGCCGATGCGCCTGCTCAACATCGCCGAAATCGTCCAGGACGCCTGACATGACGGTCCTCTCATCCCCCGAACAGACGGTCCACACGGGCATGCTGCGCGTCCGGTGCGGCGAGCCGGTCTGCGTTCCCTACCGCATCCGCTTCCTCGGCCCCGCCGACCTGCCGGCGCTGGAGGCATTCCGCGGCTACATCTTCGGGCAGTTGCCGGACATCGACGCCTATTTCCCGGAAACGCCGGAGTTCGCCGGGCTGCATCTGGGCGAGCGCGGCGTGACGCTGGGGCTGGAGGCCGAGGGTCGGCTGATCGGCTGCGCCATCCTGGGCCTGCCGCAGCCGGGCATGCCGGCCTTCGTGGACGACCTGCCGGGCACGCGCCCCGCCGTCACCGCCACCGCCCACATGGCGAGCTGCATGGTCCACCCGGACTTCCGCGGCAACGGGCTGCAACGGCTGCTGGTGACTTTGCGCACGCTCCATGCGCTGGGGGCCGGGCGCCCGCACCTGTTCTCGCGCGTCGCCCTGTCAAACCCGCGCAGCCTGGCGAACCTGCTGGCCGGCGGCTTCCTGGTGCGGCGGGTGCTGGTCATGCACGCCAGCGGCCGGCTGCGCTACCTGCTGCACCGCGACCTGGGGGCGGCGCCGCCCGCCTGGGTGCCGGGCAGCGAGCGCGTCTTCGCCGTGCCGGAACTGGACGAGCAGCGGGCGGTGATCGAGGCCGGCTGGGTCGGGCGGTCGGTGGAACTGGACGGTCCCGTGCCGCTGGTCACCTACGCGCGCCCGGTGGAGGCGGTGCCGGCCCTGTCCGAAGCCCCCCTGCCGCAGGATGCCGCGCTGGAGGTCACGCCATGAGCGTCCCTGGCAAGACGGCGGTCGTCGTCGACCCCTATTCCACCGGCATCCTTCTGGCGCCGCGCCTGCGCGCGCGGGGCTACGACGTGGTCGCGGTGCAGAGCCGCCCGGACCTTGCCCCGTCGCTGCTGCGCAGCTATCAGCCCGACGACTTCGCGGCGCACATCCTCCATGACGGCGATCTCGATGCGCTGGCCGAGCGGTTGCGCCCGCTGGCCCCGGCCTTCATCCTGCCGGGCAACGAGTCCGCGGTTGAGTTGACTGACGCGCTGGGCGCCGTTCTGGGCACGCCGGGCAACAGCCCGAAGCTGACCGCCGCGCGCCGCAACAAGTTCATGATGATCGAGCGGCTGGCCGCCGCCGGCCTGCTGACCGCCCGCCAGACCATGGCGACCGGCGCCGCGGAGGCGGTGGAGTGGGCGGCGCAGGCGGGTTGGCCCGTGGTGGCGAAGCCGATGGCCAGCGCCTCCACCGACCATGTCTATTTCTGCGACGCCCCCGCGCAGCTGCGCGCGGCGGTGGACGCCATCCTGGGCAGCCGCGACTTCTGCGGTTCGGCCAACGAGCGGGTTCTGGTGCAGACCTACCTCGACGGGCTCGAATACGTCGTCAACACGGTCAGCCGCGGCGGGCGCCACTATGTCTGCGACGTGCTGCTGTCCGCCAAGCGGGCGCTGAACGGGTCCCCCTTCGTCTACGATTATTACCGGCTTCTGCCGCCGGAAGAGCCGGTGGCGCAGGCGCTGATGGCCTACATCCGCCGGGTGCTCGACGCGCTGGAGATCACCGACGGCGCCGGCCATGCCGAGGTGCGGATGACCGCCCGCGGCCCGGCGCTGGTGGAGATCGCGGCGCGCGCCATGGGGCCGGCCGGCTCGACCACCGGCATCGCGGCGGGCACCGGGCACGATCAGGTCGATCTGCTGGTCGACGCCTTCGACGGGGCGGCGGCGGTCGGACCGCGGCTCGACGGCCATTACCGCTTCCAGGCCGACGCGATGGTCCTCTACCTGCCGGTGCTGGTGTCGGGACGTGTGGAGGCGCTGCCGGACCTCTCCATTCTGGACGGGATGGCGAGCGTTCGCGGCTACGGCCTCGTGCCGCGGGTTGGGGACGAGGTGGTGCCGACGCTCGATCTGACGCAGGTGCTGGCGAAAATCTACTTGGCGCATCCGGACCGCGCCGTGTTCGAGCGCGACTGGGCCGCCATCCGTTCGCTGGAGGACCGCCTCCAGCCGACCGTCGCGTAGCGTCGGAGCGGGCGGGCGGCAATGGCGCATGTCCCTTACGAGCAGCGCTGGGCCGCGGCCCGCAAGCGCTTCGAGGCCGCGACCGCGAAGCACCGGGCGAAGGACGCCAAGGCGGTCGCCGCCGCGCTGAACGGCGACGTCGCGCTGGTCAAGGCGCTGAAGGCCGGCGACGCCGTCCACCGCGCCGGCACCACCGGTGACGAGGCCGCAAAGGATCTCGTCGCCGCCGGGAAGGACGCCGTGAAGGCGCGCAAGGCCTATCTGGCCGCGCTGGCGAAGGCGCTGGACGAGGATGTGGCCGGTCGTGGCGACAAGGCCGCGGCGGCGGCCTGCGAGCGGGCGATGAAGGCGCTCGCCAAGGACCTCGCCGATCTTGAGGCCGCCATCGGCGCGGACGCCGACCGCGCCAAGGCGCAGGCCGCCCAGGCCGAGAAGGACGCCGCGTCGGCGGAACGCGCGCAGAAATGGTGGGAGGCGAACATCAACGGCGCGCTGGCCCGCGCCGCCGCCGGGGTCGCCAAGGTGCGCGCCAAGCCGACGCCGGAGACCTACAACGAGCTGTTCCCGGCGCTGGCCCGCGATCTCGCGACCCAGCTCGCCGCGGCGAAGGCGCTGGACGGGCTGCGCGCCGACCCGGACTTCTACCGCCGGAAGCTCGCCCCCTGGGCCGGGCAGGGCGGCGACGGGCCGCCGATGAGCGTGCCGCCCGACTACACCGCCCGCCAGATCACCGACCTCATCAAGGAGTTCGCCACCGTCTGCAAGGGCGTGGTGCAGCTGGTGGGCGGGCGGTGACGGGAGCGCCGGGCGAAGCCGCCGTTTTGGACCCAATCATCCCCGGTAGGGACGGGAGAGGAGCAATCGCCGATTCCGGGCGCGCCGGCCGCCTCATACCATGCCCGACGATAGGGTGAAGACTTGGTTAAGCGGAGGAGCTGAGACATGGGTGGTCCCCTGAAGCGCATCGACATCCCGGACATCCTGACCCAGAAGGACTGGGACAAGAAGAAGGGCGCCATCGCCAAGATCGCCGGCAAGACCGGCATCGGCGACGCGATGAAGGCGGTGGACAAGGCGCATGGCGCCATCGACTGGAAGAAGCTGAGCGTGTCGATGAACTCTCCCAGCAACGCGACGCTGGACGATCTCGACTCGCTGCTGGACGAGGCGCGGGCGGAGTACAAGCGCTCGGTCGAGCCGCTGCGCACCCAGCTCCAGAAGCTCCGTGATCTGGCCGAGGCGACGGCGAAGAAGTTCAAGTCGAACAAGCTGATTCCGAAGGACTCCGCAGCCCATGCGGAGAAGGTGGCCAAGGCCGCCGACCAGCTCTTCGTCGCCTTTAATCAATCCTCGCTCGGCGACAAGATCGTCGATGACTACGAGGGCATGAAGGACGCCATCGAGAAGGCCGACAAGGTGCGCGCCAAGGGGCGGGAGATCCTGGAAAAATATATGCTCTCCCTGGCGAAGAAGCTGAAGTCCGCGAAGACGGTGAGCGATTACCAGGACCTGTGGAAGGAGGACATCCGCGGCGTCGGCACCCAGCTGCCGAAGATGCCCGAGTTGAAGGCTTTCCTGAAAGATTGGCGCAACATCTCCTCGCAGGACGGCATCCCGGAGACCGACGAGGATGTGAAGAGCCGCTGCAAGGAGGTGATGGCCGTGCTCGCCCGCATGGACAAGCAGATGAAGGCCATGGCCTGACCGCGCCCAGCGTGGCGGCCGATCGGGTGCAAAGGGTGAGGCGTCCGGACATTCGCCGTTGTTCAGGCGATTCCGGACGCCCGTCCATTAGCGGGTTCTGTTGAAAATGCCGTGTTTGACGGTCGGAGCCAAATACAGGCCGAGCCACCGACCGGAAGGTTAAATCCACATTTTCTATAGGATTTACGATTGATGAAGCTTGTTGCGAATTTCTGAGTCGTTGTTGCGTCGATGGCTGATTATACTTCGCAGCGTGGCCGGTTTCGGTTTCATGGGGTTTCGGCTTTAAATGCCTGGGTGCATCGGTATTTCCGCAACGACCGTTTTGCGATATCTCTCATGATGGGATTGGCTCGGTGCCATTCGACCTGCGGGTCAGGCCGCGGCATGTGCCTTGCGCCAGTCGAAGGAACTTTGCCCCGGTGCCTCTGCCGCCTGCCGTCATGCCGTCCGTAAGCGCCTTCTTTGTGCGTGTCGGCCGATGGTTGGGTGCGGTTCTGCTCCTTGGACTTTTTTGCATCGCTCCGGCCCTGGCCACCGTCCTGCCGTCGGCGGAGCGTGGCGTGCTCGATCTGCGCGGCTGGTACGCCGACCTCGACGGACCGGTCTCGCTGGACGGTGAATGGCTGGTGTCCTGGGGCCGTCTGGCCGGTGAGGAAAGCCTGAATCCGCTGCCGGAGCCGGATGGGGCGCTCTGGACGCCCTTCACCCTGCCGGCCATCTGGAACGGAGCCGAGCGCCTGGATGGCCGGGAGATGGACGGGTTTGGCGCCGCCACCTTCCGCCTGAAGATTTTGCTGCCGCCTGGCATGCCGCCGTTGACGCTCAAGATGCCGCCGGTCAATTCCGCCATGCGGGTGTGGGTGGATGGCCGCCCGGTCGCGGCGGCGGGGGTGCCGGCGCTGGCCGCCGCGCAGGAGCAGCCGGCCTCCGTTTCCCGCTTCGTCACGCTGCACGGCGGGCAGCGGATCATCGAATTGGCGGTCGAGGTGTCCAACCACTTCCATTTCGAAGGCGGGATCGGGCGCACGATCTATCTCGACGCCAATGGCGGGCTGTCGCGGCTGTGGCAGCGGCAGTTGATGACCAACGCCGGCGCGCTGATGTCGCTGTCGCTGATGGCGTTGTTCATCGGCGCCTTCCTGCGCCGCCGCCTTTCGGCGGCCCCGCTGTTCCTGGTGATGCTTTTGGCCGCCTGCGCCATGAGGCTGATCTGCACCAGCGAATTGCTGCGCGTCTTCGTCCCCGGCGTGTCGGAGGTGTGGGCGTACCGGCTGGAATATTTGCCGATCTACCTGTTCTACCCGATCTACTTCCACCTGCTGCGCGAGTTGTTTCCCGGCTGCCTGCACCGTGGGGTGGGGCGCGCCATGATGGCGGTGGCCGTGCCCGGTATGTTCCTGGTGTTGGTGACCGAACCGGCGCAATTCACCAAGCTGCGCGACGTGGCGAGCCTGCTGCTGGTGCTGTCGGCGCTGTACTTCGCGTGGCGCCTCGCCGTGGCTGCCCTGCGCCGCCATTCCGGCGCGCTGCTGCTGGGGGCGGGAGCGCTGGCCTTCCTGGGGTCGGTGGTGCACGACGCGCTGATGTACGCGCATTTCTTCGAGAGCATCGACCTCGTGCCCTACGGCGCGCTGCTGTTCCTGTTCAGCCACGCGCTTGTGCTGGGGCGGCGGGTGGAGACGGCCTTCCTCAACGAGCGCCGGCTGTCGCAGGAACTGGCTGCCCTCAACGAGGGGCTGGAGCGCCAGATCGCCGAGCGCACCCGCGCCCTGTCGGATAAGTCCGCGACGCTGGAACGCTTCCTCGCCAACCTCAGCCACGAGGTTCGGACGCCGCTGAATGCCGTTCTGGGCATGGTGCGGGTGATCCGCCGCGAGGGGCCGACCGACCAGCTGGACGAACGGCTGCGCGTCGCGGACGGGGCGGGGCGGCATCTGGTCTCCATGCTCGACACCATCCTCGACCTGTCGCGGCTGGAGGCGGGCCGAATGGAACTGCATCCTCAGCCCACCGATGTGGTCGCGCTGGTGGAGGACGCCGTGGCGCTGATGCGCGCTGGTGCCGAGGAAAAGGGCATCGACCTGTCTCTTACGATCAGAGGGCTGGGGGCGGCGCGTTTTTGGATCGATCCATTGCGCCTGCGTCAGATCATTCTGAACCTGCTGAGCAACGCCGTGAAATTCACCGAGCGCGGCGGCGTGGAGGTGACGCTGAACGCGAAGCCGGCGCCGGAGGGCTTGGCAAGCGGGACCATTGTTCTGTGCCTGACCGTGGCGGACAGCGGTCCCGGCGTGCCGCGGGCGGCGCAGGCGATCATCTTCGAGCCCTTCCATCGGTTGGAGGGGAACCGCCTGGAAGGCAACCGCCGCGACGGCGCCGGGCTTGGCCTTGCCATCGTCGACGGGCTGGTGCGGCTGATGGGGGGCGACATCTGCCTGGAGGGCCGGGCGGGCGGCGGTTCCCTCTTCACCGTTTCGCTGCCGACACGCCCGTTGCCGGTTGCCGATCCCTCGCCGGACCGCGCCGCTCCGATGCCCGTTCCGGGCAGTCTGGACATCCTGGTGGTTGAGGACGCGCCGGAGAACCAGGCCGTCCTTCGCGAGTTTCTGGCGCCCGGCGGCCACCGCGCCGTCTATGTGGAAAGCGGCGAGGAGGCCCTGGCGATCCTGTCCACCCGCGCCGTGGATGTCGTCCTGCTCGACATGCGGTTGCCGGGCATCGACGGGGTGGAGGTGACGCG
This sequence comes from Azospirillum formosense, assembly GCF_013340925.1. Classification (GTDB taxonomy): domain Bacteria; phylum Pseudomonadota; class Alphaproteobacteria; order Azospirillales; family Azospirillaceae; genus Azospirillum; species Azospirillum formosense. The sequence goes on along the minus strand of NZ_WHOR01000092.1, from coordinate 9,085 downwards.
GCGCATCCGCGCGCTGTCCGACGCCGAGCGGGCGCTGGTGCCGGTGATCGCGGTGACCGCCAACAGCTCTCCGGAGGACCGGGCGGACTATTTGGACGCCGGCGTGGACGAGGTGGTGGCGAAGCCGGTGGACCCCGATGCGCTTCAGGATGCGCTCGCCCGCCACGCGCCATCCGGTGCCTGCGCGCCAGCTCCGTCCTTCGACATCAAGCATGCGCCGCTCACGGGTGCGCCCGTCACAGGAGGGCTGTCCAGCGCCGACCGCGCCCGGCTGATGGACCGTTTCGCCCAGGCCTGCCGGGAGGTGCTGGCGGTTCTCGACGATGAGGCATCGCCAGCCCGGCGTGTTGTCGACGCGGCGCACCGTATGAAGGGAAGTGGCGGAACCTATGGCTTTCCGGAGGTGAGCGCCGCGGCGCGGGAGTTGGAGCGGACGGCGCAGGCCGTCGAAAGCGGAAAAGAGGGCGGCGTTTCCATGCAAGGGGACGTGGCGGCGCTGCGGGACCGGCTTCACGCCGCCCTGCGCGCCATCGAAAAAGGGGAGGCGGGACTGACATGACGGCGACGGGGGTTGTTGCGGCGGAAACGGCAACGGCGGGCAGGGCATCATGAGCGTCGGATCGGAGCTGGTCGGGCGGACCGTGCTGGTGGTCGAGGACTCCCCGGAGACGCAGGATTTGATCGCAACCTATCTAGAGCATCAGGGGCTGCGGGTGCTGCGGGCCGCGAATGGGGCGGAACTGACCGCACGCATCACGGGAGACCGGCCCGATCTCGTGCTGCTGGACATCAATCTCCCGGATTGCGACGGGCTGGCCCTGGCTGAGCGGCTGCGGCTGGGGGAAACCGTTCCGCTGATCTTCGTGACCGGTCGCGACAGCCCGACCGACCGCATCGCCGGACTGTCCCACGGCGGCGACTATGTGACCAAGCCGGTCGACCTGCTGGAACTGCTGATCCGTATCCGCAACCTGCTGCGCCGCTCCGGTGCATCCGCGAGTCCGCCCGTGCCCGCCGAGAGTGCGGCGGTTGCGGCGCCCGATGCGCCGTTGACCTTCCGGGGATGGCGCCTGGATCTGGTGCGCCGTGCGCTGTTCCGTCCCGACGGTTCCTACCTCGCTTTGACGACGGGGGAGTTCAACATCCTGGCGGCGCTGGCGGCCATGCGGCCCAACCCGGTCAGCCGCGAATATTTGTTGGACGTGATCAGCAACCGTGACCCGCGCTCCATCAGCGAGCACACAGTGGACACGCTGATCACCCGGCTGCGCCGCAAGATGCGGCTGGAGGACGGCGCGGCCTCGCCGATCATTACCGTCCGTGGAGTTGGTTATGCGTTGGAATCTGACAAATCATGACGATAATGATTAATATGCAATAATAAACCGCATGTTGCTCCGAGGGAAAAGTATCAACCGCCGTTGATACGCGTTCGAACGGGGTAATGCTATACATCACCCAACGAATGATTGACGGTTCCAAGCGGGTACCTGGAGATGGCGGAACGTTCCGCCGCATCGGGTCGCCGCGCCGGGCCTGACACCGCCGCCGGCCAACCGGCGTGCGATCTGATGCGGGTGAGAGCGGCATGCAACGGTCCCTGGTATCGCGTTCGGCGGAGCGTCTCGCGCTGACTGGTCATTTGGCGGCTGGTCAAAAGGCGGCCAGTCAAACGGCTGCGGACTGCCTGGCACCGAGTTACCCGGCACCGAGTTACGCGGCGGCGCCTTCCATTCTGATCATCGGCAACGACAGCGCGGCCATCGCCGGGATCCGCGACTGTGCCCTGCGGCTTGGCCACCGGGTGCAGGACACGCGCGACGTCATCTCGGCCCTGGGCCTGCTTGATGTGGACCGCAGCGTCGGCGTCGTGTTCGTGGACGGCGGGTCGCCCTGGTTCGACGGGCTGGCGCTGATGGAACGGCTGCACCGCACCCACCGCGGCCTCGCCTGCATTCTCTTCGCCCGCAACCCCGAGGCGGACGACGTGGTGCGCGCCTTGCGGCTCGATGCTGCCGACGTGGTGACCGACCCGGAGGATGGAGCGCAGATCGAACGCGCGCTCGCCCGTGTCCTCAATGGCGGGGAGAGCGTCGCATCGTCGGTCCCGGATCGGCCGCCGGTCTCGATGGGCAGCCATGACGACGCGCTGGAGCAGGCCTACCGCCATGGGCTGGCGCTGGTCGAGACGGTGCGCGCCCTACGCGGAGAGGCCGCGGCGGCCCGCGTGATGCCCTTCGTGGCGGCCCATCGCGCGGCGACCGCCCCAGCGACCTCTCCTGCGGCGATCACGACCGCGGCTCAACCCGTTTGCGAAACGGCTTCCGATGGCGGCGCGCCGGACAGCCTTGGCATTCTGACGGCGATCCGTCGCAAACGCGCCGCCCGCGAGAAGTTCTTCCCCAAGGGCCTGTTCGAAGACCCCTGCTGGGACATGCTGCTGGACCTGATGATCAATCATCTCCAGGGGCGGCGGATTTCCGTATCCTCGCTGTGCATCGCGTCCGGCGTGGCGCAGACCACGGCGCTGCGCCGCATCACCGACCTGCACGAGCGCGGGCTGGTCCGGCGCATCGCCGACGACAAGGACGGCCGCCGCGTCTTCATCGAGCTGACCGAAGAGGGCGTGGCCGCCATGGAGCGTTACGTGGAGACGGTCGGGCCGCTGGGCTGACCGTCCGCCGCTCCGGCTTCCGCCTGACGGGAGCAGTCCGGCCAGGGGCAGGCGCAGGAGGGGAAGCGGCACTCGTCGCCGTTCACGTCGCTGGCCTGCACGGCGATCTTGTAGCGCAGGCCGTGGGCCGACGGCGTGTCGATCAGGCCGCAGGCCTCGTAGACCTCGACATTGACGCGGGCCGATTGCAGGGCAACCCGCGCGATCTGTTTGGGATCCTTCATCATCGGCGTCTCGGCCTCGCTTCCGCTGCGTCGTCGGACCTTTCAACGCATGGTCGGCGCCGTTGTGCCAGGGCGTATCGGAAGGACTTCCTTTGGTATAGCCTTGGTCCCCTTACGGTGCGTGCCACATCGACCGATAGGCCTCCTCCAGCGACCGGGCGAAGGCCGGCGCGTCGCACAACGGTGATTGACGCATGCGTTCCCGCAGTCCGGCGCGCAGCGCAGCCAGGGACTCCGGGTCGCCGACCAACGCGGCGGTCTTGGCGACGTAGTCATCCGGGCTGTCCGCCACCAGCCGGTCGGCGAGGCCCAGCGTCTCCAGGAAGCTGACCCCGATCCGCCCCGCCCAGCGGTCGCCGCGCAGGGTCACCACCGGGACGCCCATCCACAGGCTTTCGGCCGTCGTCGTCCCGCCGCCGAAGGGAGTGGGGGAGAGCGCGAGGTCGATGCGGTTGTGGCTGTTGAAATAGTCCGCCCGTGGCGTCTTTCCTTCCATGCGCAAGCGGTTCGCTGCGACGCCGTGCGCGGCGAACTGGTCGCGCAGAGCCTGCCGCACACCGTAATCGGCGAACTCCCGCGATTTCAAGAGCAGGCGGGCTTGCGGCAGGGCGGTCAGGACCTGCGCCCACAGCGCGACGGTCGGCCGGGTGATCTTGGCCCGGTTGTGGAAGGCGCCGAGCGTGACCGGCCCGCCGCCGAGCATGGGAAGCGGCCCGACCGGCACATCCTCCGCCGGTGGGGTGAAACACAGGTAGCTGTCGGGCAGGCGCCAGACCTTCTCGGTGAAGAACCGCTCCTCTCCCGGCGGCAGGACGTGGCGGTCAGCGATGATCCAGTCCATGGCCGGCAGGCCGGTGGTTCCGAAATAGCCGAGCCAGCTTGCCTGGATGGGGGCGGGCCGCCGGGCGAACAGGGTCAGGCGGTTGTTTCCGGTATGGCCGGACAGATCGACGAGGATGTCGATGCCGTCCCGGCGAATCAACTCCGCCACCGTCCCGTCGTCCATGCCGACGATCGGGCGCCATCCATCGGCGGCCGCGCGGAGGCTTTCCGTCACGTCGTCGGTGCGACCGTTGTTGGCGTAACCGAAGGCGGTGACCGCGTTGCGGTCGTGCGCCTTGAGGACGCTTTCCAGGAAATAGCCAACCGGGTGGCTGTTGAAGTCGCTGGAGACGTAGCCGATGCGCAGCGGGCGGGAGCCGTCGTCGCGGACCACCGGAGCGGTGACCGGGGCGCCACCGCTTCGTTCGGCCCAGTCGCGGGCGGCGGCGAGGAAGTCGGCGTTTCCACACTCCGGCACATAATGCTGCGCCATCAGCACGTTGCTGTGCGCCATCGGGAAATCCGGACGGTGCGTCAGCGCCGAGCGGTAGGCGGCGATGGCCTGCTTCAGATGACCTTGTCCCTTCAGGGTGTTGCCGAGGTTGGACCAGGCCAGGGCGAAATCGGGCTGGAAGGCCAGGGCGACGCGGTGGGCCGCGGCCGCTTCGCCCAGCCGGTCCTGCAGGTCCAGGGCGTAGCCAAGGTTGCCGTGGGACTGGGCGTTGGCCGGTGCCGCCTGGATGGCGTCGGTGAAGGCGGCAACGGCGGCGTCGGTCTGCCCGACCTCCAGGAACAACGAGCCGAGATTGTTCAGCGCTTCTACGAAGCCCGGTTGGAGCGCGATAGCCTGACGGTAGGCGGCAACGCTTTCGTTGGGCCGCCGCTGAAGGCGGAACAGGTTGCCCAGCCGGAAATGGATGTCCGCCCGGTCCGGGCCGAGGCGCAGAGCCGCCATCAGGGCGTCCAGCGCCTCGTCCATGCGGCCGGCATCGAGCAGGGTGGAGCCGAGATTCAGGTGGTATTCCAAAGCTTCCCGGATGGACAGGGCGGTGCGGATGCTGGCGATGCCGGAGTCGTGATCGCCCCGCTCGGACTGCAGCACGCCCAGCAGATGCCAGGCGTCGGGGTTCCGTGGCTCACGCTTCAGGATTTGGCGGTACGCCCGCTCCGCCTCGTCGCCGCGGCCGTCGTTGTGCAGAGTCAGGGCATCGGTGAGCGAGGGCCGGGTGCGGCGGCTGTCCGTCATGGAGCGTCCATCGTGGAGGCGGGCATCGTGGGGGCGGGCATCGCGGAGAAGGGCGGTGCAACTCGGGGGAGAGTAGACCGCCCGGCCCGGTCACGTCCATGAAGGAAGGGCCGCTTTTTCAGCGGAAGAGGCTTGGGACGATCCGCACCATGATCCCCGATCTCGACGCCACCAGAACGGCGTCCGACCCGGCGCGGACCCAATGATGGCCGCGCGGCGGCCGGTGCAGATGATAGGCGGCGGGCGTGGCGATGACGTAGCGCCGCGACGCGTAGACGGCGGGCAGGCGGTCGCCGGGCTTCCAGTGCCGCGCCGCTCGGTGGACCAGTGGGGGCGGGCGATTGGCTTCCGGGCGGTGCGCATTGGGTCCGCGCTGGTCCCGCTCGATCCGCGGCGGTTCCCGGTGATCCGGTCCCCAGCCGGCGGCGGAGGCGTCTTGGGTGCCCAGGCCGACCAGCATGGTGGCGGCGGTCAAGGCGGTGGTCATGGCGGCGATCAGGATGCGCGACATGGGGGTGTCCCTCTTCTCATCAGGCCGGGATCGTGATCCCAATGTCCCTGATGCTGCACGCGCCCTGTTGCCGGCGTGTGTCCGGCGGCCCCCTGTTTGGTAACGGACTGTTACGGCAAAGCTCTGTCCCTCTTCAGCCCAGTTCGAAGGTCGTCACACCGAACAGGCGCGCGGTGTCGATGGCCGGGGCGGGGCCGAGATGCATGCGGGCGGTTTCGAACTGCGGAGTCAGGCCCAACTCCTCCGCCAGCAGCACGGCGTCGCGGTTGACCTCCGGCACGTCGAGAAAGATCGGGCCGTCGCCCGCCGTGGCGGCGAGCGCCAGCGCCAGATCGCGTGCCGTGCCGCGGTCGGCGGCGTAGAGCGGGCCGATCTTGCTGCCGGTGTGGCAGGGGCGGATCACCCCGAAGCCCCGCAACGCCCCGTCGACCACGGCGGCCAGCGCGGAGGCGCCGGGCAGCGCGATCCAGTTGGACAGGAAACCGGCGCGCGGCGCCGGGAACAGCGCGCGGTCCCAGTCCAGCAGCCGGTCGAAGGGCACCGTCCGCGCGTCCACCAGCGAAGCGGCGGAGGAGGTCCCGGCGGGCGGCGCGCCGCCATAGCGGATGTTGCGATAAGCGAGCGCGAAGCCGGACTTGCGGTAGTTGTCCTGCTGCGCCACCACCCCGTCGAGACCGACGGTGCAGCCCTCCAGATGTCTCAGCCCGGCCCGCCAGAGATCCCAGCCGAGCCCGCGCCCGCGCAGCTCGGGCCGCACGATGTAAAAGCCGAGGAAGCCGAAATTCTCGGGATAGCGGACGACGGAGATGCAGGCCGCCGGCTCGCCGTCCAGTTCCCCGATCAGGAAGCCTTCGGGGTCCACCGCGTGGAAGGCCCCGGCGTCGTGCAGGCCGGGATTCCAGCCCTCCGCCCGCGCCCAGTCCACGGCCAGGTCCAACTCGGCCCGGCTCATCACGCGCACGCGGTAGCCTTTCATGACATCCCTCCGGTTCAGGGCTGCGGGGCGGGGGCGAAGCGCGCCATGTCCCCGGCGTAGGGTTTGGGCAGGGGGAAAGCGTAACCGCCGGTCTTGCCGGTGCGCAAGCCCAGCACGGCCAGCCCCTCCACCAGCTTCACCGCGGCGGTGACGCCGTCCACCACCGGCACGCCCATCTCGCCGGTCAGGGCGCGCGCCAGATCGGCCATGCCGGCGCAACCCAGGACGATGCTCTCCGCCCCATCCTCGGCGATGGCGTGGCGGATGGTCTCGCGCACCCGCTCCACGGCGCCCGAGGCCGGGTCCTCCAGCGCCAGCACCGGCACGCCGGCGGCGCGCACCCGGCAGCGCCCGGCCACGCCGTAGCGTTCCGCCAGATGCTCCAGCGCCGGGACGGAGCGCGGCATGGTGGTGACCACGCTGAACCGCCCGCCGAGCAGGGTGGCGGTCTTCATCGCCGCCTCGCAGATGCCGACCACCGGAACGGCGGAGAGGCAGCGCGCGGCGTCCAGCCCGACGTCGTCGAAGCAGGCGATCACCACGCCGTCGATGCCCGGTGCGGTGCGCCCGTGGGCGGCGATGACCTCCAGCAGGCCGGGGACGGCCAGCGCCTCGTCGTAATAGCCCTCGATGCTGGCGGGGCCCATGGCCGGGTTGGCGGCGACGATCTCCGTCCCCGGCGCCGCGACGGCGCGGGCGGCGGCCCCGGCCTTCTCGGTCATCGAAGCGGTGGTGTTCGGGTTGACGACCAGGATGCGCATGGTTGGCTCTTTGTGTCTCAAGCGGCGGCGCCGGTCCGCCGCAGCCGGCGGCGGCGCAGGATCATCACCCCGGCCAGGAACAGGCCGATGACGGTGAAGGAGAACAGCGTCGTCAGCGTGCCCAGCGCGTAGAGCACCGGCGTCGTGACGTTGGTGGTCATGCCGTAGATCTCCAGCGGCAGGGTGTTGAAGGACCCCGCGGTCATCAGCGTGCGCGCGAACTCGTCGTAGGACAGGGTGAAGCCGAACAGCCCAACGCCGATCAGGCTGGGCAGCAGGATCGGCAGCACCACATGCCGCACCGTCTGCCAGGGCGTGGCGCCGAGGTCGCGCGCCGCCTCCTCGTAGGCCGGGTTGAAGCGGTTGAAGATGGCGAAGACGATCAGCAGGCCGAAGGGCAGCGTCCAGGTCAGATGCGCGCCGAGCGCCGAGCCGTACCAGGTCGGCTCGATCCCCAGGATGTTGAAGAGCAGGCCGATGCCCAGGCTGACCAGGATCGACGGCACGATCAGGCTCGCCACCGCCAGATAGAACAGCGCCCCGCTGCCCAGGAAGCGGCGGCGGAAGGCGAAGCCGGCGAGCAGCGAGAACAGCACCGTCAGTACCATCACCGTCAGCCCCAGCGCGATGGAGCGGCGGAAGGAGCCGCCGAAATCGCCGACCGCCTGCTGCTCGAACAGGTTCCTGAACCAGTGGAGGGAGACGCCGTTCATCGGGAAGGTCAACCCGCCCTCCGGTCCCTGGAAGGACAGGATGGTGATGGTGGCGATCGGCCCGTAGAGGAACAGGACGAACAGCCCGAAGAAGGCGGCGAGCAGGTGGAAGGACAGGCCGCGCCGGGTGCCGGTGCCGGTCATCGCTTACAGCTCCTTGCGGATGTCGACGATGCGCAGCATCGCCACGACCATGATGAGGACCACGGCCAGCAGAACGACCGCGTTCGCGGCGGCGGCGGGGTACTGGAGCAGCGAGATCTCGTTGGCGATCATCAGACCGATCGAGGCGCTCTGCCCGCCGCTCATCAGGCGGACGGTGATGAAGTCGCCCATCACCAGCGTGACCACGAAGATGGAGCCGATGGCGATGCCCGGCTTGGCCAGCGGCAGGATGACGTTCCACACCACCTGCGCCGCGCTGGCGCCGCCGTCGCGCGCCGCCTCGACCAGGGCGCGGTCGATGCGCATCATCGAATTGAAGATCGGCACCACCATGAACAGCGCGTAGAGGTGCACGAAGGCCAGCACCACCGCGAAGTCAGAGAAGAGCAGGAACTCCAGCGGCTGGTCGATCAGCCCGGCGGAGATCAGCCCGGAATTCAGCAACCCGTTGCGCCCGAGGAAGGGAATCCACGAGATCATGCGGATGATGTTCGAGGTCCAGAAGGGGATCGTGCAGACCAGGAACAGCACCATCTGCCACGTCGTGGACTGGATGTGGAAGGCCAGGAAATAGGCGACCGTGAAGCCGATCAGCAGCGTGATGCCCCAGGTCAGCGCAGCGAACTTCACCGTGTTCAGGTAGGTCTTCCAGGTGACCGGGGAGGTCAGCAGCTCCTCGTAGTTGGTCAGCACGAAATCCGGGTAGATGCGGATGCTGTCGTAGTCCCAGAAGCTGACCGTCACGATGGTCAGGATGGGGATCAGAAGGAAGACCAGCAGCGTCAGCGCCAGCGGCCCGGCCTGGAGGTAGGGGACGACCCGGCGCAGCGCGGAACGGCGCACCCCGCCGCCCCGCGGTGTCGCGGACGCGCTGGACGCTTCGGATGGGACGGCGGAGACGGTCATGGCGCAGGGGTCCGGTGCCGTGGGGGAGTTGTGGTGTGGGAGAGTCTTGCCCCCACCCTGACCCTCCCCCGCTTCGCAGGGGAGGGG
>NZ_WHOR01000091.1:0-20230 GCF_013340925.1 Azospirillum formosense | reverse complement strand
GGGGAGGGTTGGGCGGCTGCGGTGTTGTTCGGGCATTCGCCTTCCTGGCCGGTCGCAGCCCGTCCCGGACGCACCATATGTGAACCCCCAATGCCGATCCCCGCAGGAAACCCGGTCCAGCCGCGTCCCATGCCCGACCAGCCGTCCTTCCCAATGCCGCCTGAACCAGCGCTCACCGGGGCGCCCGCCGCAGCGCTATCCAGCGCGGCCGCCGACCCGCTGCTGGCGCCGGGCCGCACCTGCTGGCGGGTGGAGCGGGCGGAGCGGGTCGGGGTCATCGTCGACGCCGAGGACTATTTCGCGCTCGCCAAGGCGGCAATGCGGCAGGCGCGGCGCAGCATCTACCTGACCGCCTGGGACTTCGACGCCCGCATCCGGTTGACCCCGCAGATGCGTCACCCCCGCCGCCCCGACAAGCTGGGCAACCTGCTGAACTGGCTGGCCGCGACCCGCCCGGACCTGACCATCCATGTGCTGAAGTGGGACTTCGCGGAGCTGTTCGATCTGGCCCGCTGGTCGCAGCCGCTGTTCCTGCGCGGCTGGCTCAGCCATCCGCGGCTCCAGTACCGGCTGGATGGCGACCATCCCGCCGGGGCCTGCCACCATCAGAAGATGTTGGTGATCGACGACCGGCTGGCCTTCTGCGGCGGGCTGGACATCACCGCCAACCGCTGGGACACCCGCGCCCACCGCGCCGACGAGCCGCTGCGCCGCCAGCCGGACGGCACCCCCTACGAGCCCTTCCACGACGTGATGATGGCGGTGGACGGCGACGCCGCCCGCGCGCTGGGCGACCTGTTCCGCGAGCGCTGGCGCCGCGCCACCGGCTGCGTGCTGTCGCCGCCCGCCATGGACATTCCCGGCGGCGGTGGCGGCCTTGCCGACGGCAAACGCCCCCGGCGGCTGCGGCTGAAGGCGCGCCGGGCCGGGCCGGACAGCCCCGACCCCTGGCCGCAACAGCTCGTCCCGCTGCTCAAGGGCATGCCCGTCGGCATCGCGCGCACCGAACCCGACTACAACGGGCGCGCCGAGGTGCGGGAGGTCGAGGCGCTCTACACCGCCGCCATCGCTTCGGCCAAGCGCTTCATCTACATGGAAAGCCAGTATTTCGCCTCGGTCGCCGTGGCCGAGGCGCTGAAGGCGCGGCTGGCCGAGCCGGACGGGCCGGAGGTGGTCGTCGTCAACTCCGCCCGCACGTCGAGCTGGCTGGAGAACACCGTGATGCTCGGCGCCCGCGCCCGGCTGGTGAAGGAGCTGCGCGAGGCCGACCGGAACGGGCGCTTCCGCTTCTACATCGCCAGGACGGAGAGCGCCAAAACCGGCAGCGTCGGCATCACCATCCACGCCAAGGTGATGGTGGTGGACGACCGGCTTCTGCGCATCGGCTCGGCCAACCTGAACAACCGGTCGATGGGGCTGGACACCGAATGCGACCTGGCGCTGGAGGCGCCGCACGGGCCTGTGGAGGGGCGCGAGGCCCGGCTGGCCATCGCCGGGGTGCGCGACGACCTGATCGCCGAGCATCTCGGGGTGGCGCCGGAAAGCGTGACGGCGGAGCTGCGCCGCTCCGGCTCGCTCATCCGCACGGTGGAGGCGCTGCGCCGGCCCGGCGAACGGACGCTGGACTTGCTGGAGGACGCCGATCCCGGCCTGCTGGCCGCCGCCGTCGCCGACTCCAAGCTTTTCGACCCGGAACGCCCGGTCGGCGCTGCGGACATCGTGTGGCGCGTCCTGCCGTCGCGCATCCCGCGGCGCCACCACTGGCTGGCGCTGGGTGTCATCCTGGCGGTGGTCGGCGGGGTATGGGGGCTGTGGAACCACACGCCGTTGCGCGACTGGGCGACGCTGGACGCCGTTCTGGACGCCTTCGAGCGCCTGCGCGAGTCGGCCTTCGGGCCGCTGTGGCTGATCCTGCTCTACGTGGCGGGAGGCTTCGTGCTGTTTCCGGTGTTGCTGCTGATCGCGGCGACGGCCATCGCGCTGGGGCCGTGGATGGGCTTCCCGACCGCGCTGGCCGGGGTGCTGGCCTCCGCCGCGGCGCTGTTCTGGGTGGGGCGGCTCACCGGCCGGCGCCCCATCGAGCGCTACGGCGGTGCTGTGGTCCGGCGGGCCAGCGACGCGCTCGGCGAGCGCGGCGTGCTGGCCATGGCGGCGCTGCGGGTGGTGCCGGTCGCCCCCTTCACCGTGGTGAACCTCGTCGCGGGGGCTTCCCGCATCCGGTTTCCCGACTATCTGTTCGGGACGATCCTGGGAATGGCGCCGGGAATCCTTGTCTTCAACCTGCTCGGGCACCAGCTTGAGCGTGTGTTGACGGAACCGACGCCCACCGACATGGTTCTTCTGGGGCTGGCGGCGGTGACCGCGCTGGGGCTCGGCTGGGCCGGCAATCGGCTGGTGCGGGCCCTGGCGGCGAGACGGCCGACCACCGGACCGACCACCGAAGAAACAGCGAGGGGAGACCAACAGCGGTGATCCGATTCAGCCGAGAGCGTGTGCAGCGGATCGCCTCCGCGCTGCGCGCCGCCCGCGTCCGCCGCCCGAAGCGCCGCGTCGACAGCCGCAGCGGCCCGGTGCCGGACGGCATGGCGCCGCTGCGCGTGGCGACCTGGAACATCCACAGCTGCGTCGGGCTGGACGCGCGCTTCGCGCCGGACCGCATCGCCGAGGTCATCAAGGAGCTGGACGTCGATCTGGTCGGGCTCCAGGAGGTCGGCTGGCACCACCGCGGCGAATCCGGGCTGGACCAGTTCGCCTTCCTGGAGCGCGCCACCGGCCTGAAGGCCCACGCCGGCCCGACCAAGCACAACGCCCATGCCCATTACGGCAACGCCATCCTGACCCGGCTGCCGGTCCTGAAATGCGAGCCCATCGACCTCAGCGTCGGCCGGCGGGAGCCGCGCGGCGGCATCGACGTGATCGTCGAGGTGGAGGGGCGCCCGGTGCGCATCATCGTCGCCCATCTCGGCCTCGACCCGTGGGAGCGGGCGCGGCAGGTCGGCGCCATCGTGGACCGGCTGGAGGAACAGCCGGCCCTGCCGACGCTGTTCATGGGCGACCTCAACGAATGGGCGCCGAACTCCCCCCGGCTGCGCAAGCTGGCCGAGGCCTTCCCCGACTGGGCCAGCCCGCGCAGCTTCCACGCGCGGATGCCCACGCTGCGGCTCGACCGCATCTATGTGAACAACGGGCTGACCATCCCATCCTATGAGGTGGTGCGCACGGTGCTGACGCGCCGCGCGTCCGACCATCTGCCGGTGCGCGCCACCGTGGCGGTGCCATAACAGAGTTCCCGTGTCGGACTTCATGCGGGTTTCCAAGCCTTGCCCATCAAAGCGCGCTGGGCTTGGAAAGGGTTTTCTTATCACGGGGACTTGATCGGGGCGGTGGTCCGGTGTCCGGGGACACCGCGTCGAGGACGCGTGTCCGCTCATTCCCTCTCACGCCGACATGACATTGTACGTCCAGAAATTTAGCGGTCCCTTCGGGATAGCCTGTCTCGAAGCGGGAGCAAAAAGAAATCCTATTGAAAGGTCTGTAGCATGCCGACTCTTACCAAAGCTGAGGTTGAAGCGAATTACATAACCCATCGGGGCGATATTATTGCCGCAAGGGTGCCTGACTTGGCGCTTGATGATGACTTCAAGGTGGATAACTTCTTTTTCGCAACATCTGAATATGGTTTTCTTACAGTTTATGGAAGCATCTATTTCAAATCAAGTAGGAGGATTCGTTTATGCCATGATAGCAGACCTAAGGTTTCCAGTAAAAAGAATGGTCTCTATCAGTATTGTCTTCTGCCAAACGGTGAGCGTTATTATCATGATTTCGGCAGAAGATTTAACAACAAGGATCTCGTTGATCGCCTCGCGGCAATGAACGGGATCTGTGATCTCAAAGAAAATGGCGGGACACTTGTTGAGTTCTGGGAGTTCGAAGGTCGGCACATTTCGCGTGGGCGGCCGGTCAATGTGACATTGACCCAGAAGCAGATTAACTTTCTTTACTTGGCGGCGATCATGGAAAGCAACAGCCTGATGAAGCAATGCTGGCTGGCCGCGGACCTGCCCTATTGATCGCAGGGTCGGACGCGCGCCGCGGCCGGGCGGTTTCACTCACCGCCTCCACCTGAAAACCCATCCGAAAAATCACGGCGCGCGTCCACCAACGCGCGCCGTTTCCAACAGGCTTGCCTCTATTGCAGTGCAGCGTTGCACGGTCTGTTTCGTATGGCGGACTGTTTCCCATGTAAGTTTTTTGCCCGAGAACGGGTGTCGGCTATTGACCTTCCGGATAAGGACTGGCCAATCTATCGGTTGGTCATACGACCAATGACGGCCGATCAATAACAGCACCCAGCCGACCGGGCGTGGGATCAACCGCCGAAGCGAGGACCTGTTGCTCTACCATCTCTACGATCTGCAGCACGCCGCCCTGCGCCCGATGCGCCTCCTGGCCGAAGCGACCCAGCACACCTTCCAGAACCCGTTCAGCCCGGTGTCCTACACCCGCGTCGGTCGCGCCATGGCCGCCGGCGCGGAATTGCTGGAGCGCACCACCCGCCGCTTCCCCAAACCGGAGTTCGGCCTGAAGACCACGGTGGTGAACGGCGAGACGGTGGCGGTGACCGAGCGCATCGCCCACCGCAAGCCCTTCTGCAACCTGCTGCACTTCGCCAAACCGGAGGGCACTCCGGCGCAGCCCCGCGTCCTTCTGGTCGCCCCGATGTCGGGCCACCACGCGACCTTGCTGCGCGGCACGGTGGCGGCGCTGCTGGCCGACCACGACGTCTTCGTCACCGACTGGATCGACGCCCGGCTGGTGCCGCTGGCGCGCGGGCGGTTCGACCTGGACGACTACATCGACACGGTGACGGAGCTGATCCGCTTCCTGGGGCCGCAGACCCACGTCATCGCGGTGTGCCAGCCGGCGGTTCCCGTCCTGGCCGCGGTGTCGCTGATGGCGGCGGGGGACGAGGCGGTGCAGCCGCGCTCCATGACGCTGATGGGCGGCCCGATCGACCCGATGGCCAACCCGACCGTGCCGGTGAAGCTGGCGGCGACCCACCCGCTGTCCTGGTTCGAGCGCAACGTCATCACAACCGTCCCGGCCTATTATCCGGGCGGCTTCCGTCAGGTCTATCCGGGTTTCATCCAGCTCTCCGGCTTCATGTCGATGAACCTGGACCGCCACATCGGGGAGCATGTCGGCCTGTTCCGCCACCTCGTCCGCGGCGATGGTGATTCCGCGGAGCAGCACCGCCGCTTCTATGACGAATACCTGTCGGTCATGGACCTGTCGGCGGAATTCTACCTGCAGACCATCGAGACGGTGTTCCAGAAGCACGCGCTGGCCAACGGCACCATGGAGTCGCGCGGGCGCAAGGTGGAGCCGGCGGCGATCCGCCGGACCGCCGTGATGACGGTGGAGGGCGAGCTGGACGACATCTCCGCCCCCGGCCAGACCGAGTCGGCGCACCGCCTCTGCGCCTCGCTGCCCGACGGCATGCGCGCCCGCCATTTCCAGAAGGGAGTCGGCCACTACGGCATTTTCAACGGCCGGCGCTGGCGCGAGAGCATCATGCCGGCGGTGCGGGAGTTCATCCGCAAGCACGATTGAGGGCCGTCCGCCCCCGCCCGCCGCGCTGCGGCGTGGCGGGGGACTTCGGTTCAGCGCTTCGGAACGCCCACCGGGCGCAGCTCGTGGAGCAGCCAGACCAGCCCGGACACCAGCAGGATCGCGCCGGCCTGATGGGCGGCGCCCAGCGGAATCCACACGAAGCTCAGCAGCGTGGCGATGCCCAGCCCGATCTGCACCAGCACCATCGCCGCGGTCAGCAGCGCCACCCGCCCGGCGCGGCCCGGCAGGCGGGCGGCCCGGACCCGCAGGGCCAGCACCAGAACCACCAGCCCGGTCAGCAGCGCCAGCGCCCGGTGCGTCAGCTGGATGGCCGCGGTGTTCTCGAAAAGGTTGATCCACCAGGGCGTCAGGTTGGCGACCTCCGGCGGGATGACGTGGCCGGCCATCAGCGGGAAGGTGTTGTAGGCCAGCCCGGCGTCCGTTCCGGCGACGAAGGCGCCCCAGACGATGGTGACGCCGGTCAGCCCCAATGCCCAGCGCGCGTGCGTGCGCAGCCGGCCGGACTCGGTCGCCCAGCCGGCCAGCGGCAGCGGGTCGAGAATCCCCAGCGCGGTGCGCAGCAGCAGCCCGTAGATCACGATCGCCGTGCCGAGATGCAGCGCCAGCCGGTAGTGGCTGACGTCGGGCCGGTCGACCAGCCCGCTCTTGACCATGTACCAGCCGATCACCCCCTGGAGCCCGCCGAGCAGGAACAGCCCGGCCAGCTTCGGCCACAGGTCGGCGGGAATGCGCCCGTTGACCCAGAAGCGCAGGAAGGGGATCAGGAAGACGAAGCCGATCAGCTGGCCCCAGAAGCGGTGGAACCATTCCCACCAGAAGATCTGCTTGAAGGCCGCCAGATCCATCGCCGAATTGTAGATGCGGAACTCCGGCGTGGTCTGGTAGAGGCCGAAGACGCGGTTCCATTCCGCTTCCGACAAGGGCGGCAGGATGCCGATCAGCGGCTTCCACTCCACCATCGACAGGCCGGATTCGGTCAGGCGCGTGATGGCGCCGATCACCGCCATGGCGAAGACCATCGCGCAGCAGACGAGAAGCCAATAGGCGATGGGGCGGGTGGAGGCGGGGTCGCGGACGTCTTTCCCGGCGAGGGCGGAGGCGGTGATGTCGGTCACGGACGGGCGGCTCCGGATGATGCGGACAAGGTCCGGGGGGATAGGGACCACCGGCTCATGTGGGGTGCGGCAGCGGCTGCGTCAAACGGACACGGGTTACCCCGTGGCGAGGGGCACGGGTTTCGGGTGAAGGCGACGGGTTGCGGGTGTTACAAATATCAGTCTTACCAACGGCTTCGGATGCGGGGCGGCGATGGCGGACCTCACCCTCGGCTTCGGCCTGTCGTTCCACGAGCTTTACGGGCAGGACGGGCTGGCCCGGCTCGACCGCGCCTTCCTCGCCCGGCTGTCCGACACGGACGTGGAACTCGCCAACCGGCTGCTCTCCGCCCGCGCCCAGCCCGACCGGCTGGAGGCCAAGGCGGAAAGCGATCTGCTGATCGCGCTTGCCCCGCATCTGGAAGACTTCATCGGCGAGCTGTTCGGCATCCGCCCCGCGCTCGACGAGCTGCGCGCCCGCCATATCGAGCTGGCGCCGCTCTACACCGCCAAGCGCCTGTTCGTTCAGCGCCGCGCCGCCAAGGCGGTGAAGCCGGAGGCGGTGGCGGGGCTCGACGGGGCGGAGCTGGCGGCAAGGCTGGAGGATTGGCTGGGCGGCCCGCTGACCGAGGCCGCCTTCGCCCGGCAGGTGCTGTCCTGGATGGAGGACGAGGCCGCCCACGCCGACCAGCTCGACAGCGCCGCCCAATACGCCGCCTGGGCGGTCTTCAGCGAGGCCGGGCGCGCCCGGCACGGCGGCGGCGTGCTGTTCCAGGTGCCGCACCGCACCGACCCGCTGCGTCTCGTCCCCGTGGAGACGGTCGAGCGGCACGGCGTCTCCATGATGCGCCTGCCCGACGCGGCGTGCCGCGAGCGCCAGGGCTTCCACCTGACCGACCCGGGCACCGATCTGGCCGGCGCGCTGGACGAGGCCAACTACTGCATCTGGTGCCACAACCAGGGCAAGGACAGCTGCTCCAAGGGGCTGCGCGACCGCAAGACCGGCGAGTTCCAGAAGAGCGCCTTCGGCGTCGTGCTGGCCGGCTGCCCCTTGGAGGAGAAGATTTCCGAGATGCACGCGCTGAAGGCCGAGGGCGTACCCATCGGGGCGCTGGCCGTGGTGGTGGTCGATAACCCCATGTGCGCGGCCACCGGCCACCGCATCTGCAACGACTGCATGAAGGCCTGCATCTACCAGAAGCAGGAGCCGGTGGACATCCCGCAGGCGGAGACCCGCACGCTGAAGGACGTGCTGGAGCTGCCCTGGGGCTTCGAGATCTACAGCCTGCTGACCCGCTGGAACCCGCTGGACCTGCGCCGCCCGCTGATGCGGCCGGACAGCGGCTGCAAGGTGCTGGTGGCCGGGCTGGGGCCGGCGGGCTTCACGCTGGCGCACCATCTGATGAACGACGGCCACACGGTGGTCGGCATCGACGGGCTGAAGATCGAGCCGCTGCCCGCCGACCTTTCCGGCGTGCTGCCCAGCGGCACGCGGGTGCCCTTCCGGCCGATCCGCGATGTGCGGGACCTCTACGACCGGCTGGACGAGCGGGTGATGGCCGGCTTCGGCGGGGTGGCCGAGTACGGCATCACCGTGCGCTGGAACAAGAATTTCCTGAAGGTGATCCGGCTGCTTCTGGAACGCCGGGCGCGCATGACGATCATCGGCGGGGTGCGCTTCGGCGGCACGCTGACCATCGACGGGGCGTTGGAGCTGGGCTTCGACCACATCGCCCTGTGCATGGGGGCGGGCAAGCCGACCGTCGTGCCGATGGCGAACGGGCTGGCCCGCGGGGTGCGGCAGGCCTCGGACTTCCTGATGGGCCTGCAACTGACCGGGGCGGCCAAGCCGGACAGCATCGCCAACCTCCAGGTCCGGCTGCCCATCGTGGTGATCGGCGGCGGCCTGACCGCCATCGACACCGCGACCGAGGCGCTGGCCTACTACCCGGTCCAGGTCGAGAAGTTCCTCTCCCGTTACGAGGTCCTGGCGGCGGAGCGGGGGGAGGCGGCGGTGCGCGCCCGCTGGACGTCCGACGAGGCCGAGCTGGCCGACGAGTTCCTGGCCCACGCCCGCGCCATCCGGGCGGAGCGCCTGGAGGCGGGGGAGCAGGGGCGCGACCCGCGCGTCGCGGCGCTTCTGCAATCCTGGGGCGGCTCGACCATCGCCTACCGCCGCCGCCTGATCGACAGCCCCAGCTACACGCTGAACCACGAGGAGGTGGCGCACGGTCTGGCCGAGGGCATCCGCTTCCTGGAATGCGCCGCCCCGCGCGGCGTGGAGATCGACGAATCGGGCGCCGCACGGGCGATCCACCTCGCCATCAGCCCGGTCGGGCCGGACGGGGTGGTGGCGCCCGCCGCGGTGGACGCGCGGCTCCCCGCACGCACCATCCTCGTCGCCGCCGGCACCCAGCCGAACACCGTCCTGGCCCGCGAGGAACCGGAGTGGGTGGAACTCGACGGACGCTGCTTCCGCGCCATCGACGAGGACGGCCGGCCGGTGCCCCCGGAGCGCCAAGCCAAGCCGGCCCAGGCGCATGTGCTGATGGCGCGGGCGCCGGACGGACGGTTCCTCAGCTTCTTCGGCGACCTGCACCCGTCCTTCGCCGGCAATGTGGTGAAGGCGATGGGCGGGGCGAAGCGCGGCTATCCGGTGGTCAGCCGCGCCCTGGCCCGCCGGGCGCCGACCGCCGTGACGCCGGAGGCTCTGGTGCGGCGCCTGAACGCCGAGCTGCGGCCCCTGGTGCACAGCGTCACCCGCCTGACCCCGACCATCGTGGAGGTGGTGGTGAAGGCTCCCGCCGCCGCGCGCCGTTTCGAACCCGGACAGTTCTATCGGCTGCAGAATTTCGAAACGCTGGCGCAACGGATCGGCCGGACCACGCTGGCGATGGAAGGGCTGGCCCTGACCGGCGCCTGGGTGGACAAGGCGGCCGGGCTGCTCTCGCTGATCGTTCTGGAGATGGGCGGCTCGTCCGACCTCTGCGCCCTGCTGAAGCCCGGCGACCCGGTGGTGGTGATGGGGCCGACCGGCGCCCCGACCGAGATCCCGGAGGGCGAGACGGTGGCCTTGGTCGGCGGCGGGCTGGGCAACGCGGTGCTCTTCTCCATCGGGCAGGCCTGCCGGGCGCGCGGCAACCGGGTCGTCTACTTCGCCGGCTACAAGCGGATCGAGGACCGTTACAAGACCGAACAGATCGAGGCCGCCGCCGACCGGGTCGTCTGGTGCTGCGACGAGGCGCCGGGCTTCACGCCGTCGCGCCCCGGCGACCTGAGTTTCGTGGGCAACATCGTGGAGGCCATGCGCGCCTACGCGGCGGGCGAGCTGGGGCCGGCGGATATTCCGCTGGAAACGGTGGACCGCATCGTCGCCATCGGCTCCGACCGCATGATGGCGGCGGTCGGGGCGGCCCGGCACGGCGTGCTGAAGCCGCACCTGAAGCCCGGCCACGCGGCCATCGGTTCCATCAACTCCCCCATGCAATGCATGATGAAGGAGATCTGCGCCCAGTGCCTGCAACGGCACACCGACCCGGTGACCGGCGAGGAGACGGTGGTCTTCTCCTGCTTCAACCAGGACCAGAGCCTGGACCGCGTCGATTTCGCCAACCTGAACCAGCGGCTGCGCCAGAACGCCGTCCAGGAAAAGCTGACCGCCCAATGGATCGACCGCGGCCTACGGCTGACCGGCCAGCGGAAAGGGTGAAGGGGGGATGCTTTCCCTCTCCCGCCCCGGGAGAGGGTGGCGCCGAAGGCGCCGGGTGAGGGTCGTTCGAGGATCGGTGATTTATCCTTGGCATCACCCTCACCCTTCCCACGCTTCGCGCGGGCCCCTTCCCTCTCCCGGGGCGGGAGAGGGGGAGGCGGGAACGCTCACGCGCCCGTGGCGGTGCTGACCGCCGCCTGGGGCAGCGGCGTGGTGGAGCTTTCGAACAGGTCGGCCTCGGCGGCGCGGCGCTTGACCAGACCCGGGAGCTGCGTCTTGACACCGTTGACCGTGGCGTAGACCCAGCGGCCGAACTGGCCGGCGGCGCCCTCATAGTCGCCCTGGTTCAGCAGGCGCAGCAGGGTCGAGCACTGCAGGCTGCCGGCCCCCAGGTTGAACACGAAGGACGCCAGCGCGCCGCGCTGGTCGGGGTTCAGCGTGACGGTGACCAGCTTGTCCACCTGGGCGGCGGCGGCGGTCAGGTCCGACTGCAGGAAATCGTCGGCCTGGGCGGAGGTGATGCTCTGCCCCAGCTGAACCCCGGCGGTGTGGCCGTAGCCGATGGTCGGCACCCCCGCCGGGCACAGGTAGGCGTTGAGGTAAAGCCCCTCGAAATGCTTCACGAGGTTGACCGCTTCTTGGCAGACCGGCGTCGTCATGTTCGTCATTCCCCAGCTTGTCGTGGACGTGCATCGGCACGGACGGTTCGTGCTGAGGGAAGGGTATCGAAAGAGTTATGCTCTTAATAATGGTTTATTTTTTCACATTTTCCCGCGTTTCCGGGGTGTGGGGCGTCAGGTCCAGCGGAATTCCGCGGCCACCGCGCGGGCCTCGCCCGGTGTGATCAGGCGGTGGGTCGCCAACTTCACCGAATGCAGCTTGCCGTCCAGGTTGGCCTGCCAGAAATCCAGGAACCGGCGCAGCACCGGGTAGCCGGGTGCAAGGTCCAACTCCTGCCAGAGATAGCTCTGCAGCAGGTGCGGGTGGTCCGGCATGTGGTACAGAATCTCCGCCGTGGTCAGGCGGTAATCGCGAAGCTGAAGCCCCAGACTGGCCATGCTCTGCCTCCGTGATGGTGGAACCGGTGGCGTCCTTCCGCTGCGTTCTGATGATTCTTTTGTGAAAGTGTGCCGTTCGCGGCTGCGGTGAGCAACAAAAATTTTTCTTCTTTTTCAATGCATTAGCAGCAAGATGGGATGACTGCTGCCAGGAATCGCACCGATTGCCGCAACGACCCTCTTGAATCAAAACCGCAGCTCGATTAGCTGTCTGGCACTCGCCGGGGGAGAGTGCTAACAGCCCCGAGCCCGGCGCCAATCCTTTCAATAAGCCTTGATCCTGGAGGCATCCCCATGAAGTTCCGTCCGCTGCACGACCGCGTCGTCGTCAAGCGTCTGGAGTCCGACACCAAGACCAAGGGCGGGATCATCATCCCCGACACCGCGAAGGAAAAGCCCCAGGAGGGCCAGGTCGTCGCGGTGGGTCCGGGCGCCCGTGACGAGAGCGGCAAGGTCGTTGCGCTCGACGTGAAGGCCGGCGACCGCATCCTGTTCGGCAAGTGGTCGGGCACCGAGGTGAAGATCGAGGGCGAGGATTTCCTGATCATGAAGGAATCCGACATCATGGGCGTCGTCGAGGCCTGAGCCTCCGCCCGCGCTGAGCGATCCAACCCCCCGAATTTCAAGGAAGTGAGCAATGGCTGCCAAGGAAGTTAAGTTCTCCGCCGCCGCGCGCGAGAAGATGCTGCGCGGTGTGGACATCCTCGCCGACGCCGTGAAGGTGACGCTGGGTCCGAAGGGCCGCAACGTCGTGATCGAGAAGTCCTTCGGCGCTCCGCGCATCACCAAGGACGGCGTCTCGGTCGCCAAGGAAATCGAGCTGTCGGACAAGTTCGAGAACATGGGCGCCCAGATGGTGCGTGAGGTCGCGTCGAAGACGAACGACCTGGCCGGCGACGGCACCACCACGGCGACCGTTCTGGCCCAGGCCATCGTCCGCGAGGGCGTGAAGTCGGTGGCCGCCGGCATGAACCCGATGGACCTGAAGCGCGGCATCGACCTCGCCGTCGAGACCGTCGTGAACGACATCCGCGGCCGTGCCAAGAAGGTCACGACCAACGACGAGATCGCCCAGGTCGGCACCATCTCCGCCAACGGCGAAGGCGAGATCGGCAAGATGATCGCCCAGGCCATGGAGAAGGTCGGCAACGAGGGCGTCATCACGGTGGAAGAGGCCAAGAGCCTCGAGACCGAGCTGGACGTCGTCGAGGGCATGCAGTTCGACCGCGGCTACCTGTCGCCGTACTTCATCACCAACGCCGACAAGATGATCGCGGACCTCGAGAGCCCGTTCATCCTGCTCCACGAGAAGAAGCTGTCGGGTCTGCAGGCCCTGCTGCCGGTCCTCGAGGCCGTCGTGCAGTCCTCGCGTCCGCTGCTGATCATCGCCGAGGACGTCGAGGGCGAGGCCCTGGCGACCCTGGTCGTGAACAAGCTGCGTGGCGGCCTGAAGGTCGCCGCCGTGAAGGCTCCGGGCTTCGGTGACCGCCGCAAGGCGATGCTGGAGGACATGGCCATCCTGACCGGCGGCCAGGTCATCTCCGAGGATCTCGGCATCAAGCTCGAGAACGTCACCATCGACATGCTGGGCACCGCCAAGAAGGTCGTGATCTCCAAGGAGAACACCACCATCGTCGACGGCGCCGGCTCGGCCGAGGACATCCAGGCCCGCATCGGCCAGATCAAGGCGCAGATCGAGGAGACCACCTCGGACTACGACCGCGAGAAGCTGCAGGAGCGTCTGGCGAAGCTGGCTGGCGGCGTTGCCGTCATCCGCGTCGGCGGCGCCACCGAGGTCGAGGTGAAGGAGCGCAAGGATCGCGTTGACGACGCCATGCACGCCACCCGCGCCGCGGTGGAAGAGGGTGTCGTCGCCGGCGGTGGCACCGCCCTGCTGTACGCCACCAAGGCGCTCGACGCCCTGAAGCCGATCAACGACGAGCAGCGCGTCGGCATCGAGATCATCCGCCGCGCCCTGCAGGCCCCGGTCCGTCAGATCGCCTACAACGCGGGCACCGACGGTTCGATCGTGGTCGGCAAGCTGCTGGACCAGAACGACGCCAACTTCGGCTACGACGCCCAGAAGGGTGAGTTCACCGATCTGGTCGCCGCCGGCATCATCGACCCGGTGAAGGTGGTTCGCACCGCCCTGCAGGACGCGGCCTCGATCGCCGGCCTGCTGATCACCACCGAGGCGATGATCGCCGAGAAGCCGGAGAAGAAGGCTGCTCCGGCCGGCATGCCGGGTGGCATGGACGACATGGGCGGCATGGGCTTCTAATAGCTCACGTCATCCACGACGTTTGCGGAAAGGGCGGTCCCTCGGGGCCGCCCTTTTCCGTTTGGGCATCTCCCTGACGGACAGGGTGCCGCCGGCCGGCGTTTTGGATTGGAACGGTTCCAAACTGGGGCCGTTGACCACCCAACCGGACGCCCGAGGGGTGCGCCGGCACGGCTTGCTGTTCAGGGAGAAAGCGATGGCTGACCAATCGAAGACTCTGACCAACCGTCAGGGCCACCCGATCACCAACAACCAATCCCAGCGCACCGTGGGAGCGCGCGGGCCGGCGACGCTGGAGAACTACCAGTTCCTGGAGAAGATCTCCCACTTCGACCGCGAGCGCATTCCGGAGCGCGTGGTCCACGCCCGCGGCTTCGTCTGCTACGGGGAATTCGAGGCGACGGGCAAGATCGGCGACGAGCCGGCCTCCAAATACACCCGCGCCAAGCTGTTCCAACAGGCCGGCAAGAAGACCCCGCTGGCCATCCGCTTCTCCACCGTCATCGGCGGGCGCGATTCGTCGGAGGTGGCGCGCGACCCGCGCGGCTTTGCGGTGAAATTCTACACCGAGGACGGCAACTGGGACCTCGTCGGCAACAATCTGCCGGTCTTCTTCATCCGCGACGCTATCAAGTTCCCCGACGTCATCCATTCGCTGAAGCCCGATCCGGTGACCTTCCGCCAGGAGCCGAACCGCATCTTCGACTTCATGAGCCAGACGCCCGAATCCATGCACATGCTGACGCATCTGTTCAGCCCGCGCGGGATTCCGGCCAACTACCGGCACATGGAAGGCTTCGGCGTGAACACCTACAAGATGGTGAACGCCAAGGGTGACACGGTTCTGGTCAAGTACCACTTCCACCCGCGCTGCGGCGTCGCCTCCCTGACGGCGGAGGAGGCGGCAAAGGTGCAGGGGCAGGATCTCGGCTCCGCCTCCAAGGACCTCTACGAGGCCATCGACCGGGGCGATTACCCGCAGTGGGATGTGTATGTCCAGATCATGGAGGACCATGACCATCCCGAGCTGGAGTGGGACCCGCTGGACGACACCAAGATCTGGCCGGAGTCGGACTTCCCGCTGCGCCTTGTCGGCGTCATGACGCTGAACCGGAACGTCGAGGACTTCTTCAACGAGAACGAACAGATCGCCATGGGCACCGGCGTTCTGGTCGACGGGCTGGACTTCTCCGACGACAAGATGCTGGTCGGGCGGACCTTTTCCTACTCCGACACGCAGCGCTACCGGGTCGGACCCAACTATCAGCAGTTGCCGATCAACCAGGCCAAAAACGCGGCGGTCGCCACCAACCTGTCGGGCGGGCAAATGTCCTACCAGCGCGACTTGGCGCCGGGGCAGAACCCGCACGTCAATTTCGAGCCGTCCATCCACAACGGCCTCAGCGAGGCCCAGCGGGAGGAGCCGAACAACCCGCCGGAAATCCACGGCCGCCTGACCCGCAGCGTGATCGAGCGCCGCAACGATTACGTTCAGGCACGCGCCCGCTACTGCACCATGATGGACTGGGAGCGCGACGATCTGGTCCTGAACATGGGCACCTTGCTTGGCCAGTGCGAACGCGACGTCCAGGAACGCATGCTCTGGCACTTCTTCCTGATCCATGACGACTACGGCAGCCGGGTTGCCGGCATGCTGGGCATGACCGCCGCCGACGTCGCCGGTTTGGCCCCCCTGCCCAAGCAGGTGCTGACCGACGAGGACCAGAAGCGGCTGAAGGCGCTGGGCAAGAACGGCGACACGATCGACCCTAAGGGCTGGGGCCAGTGGACCGGTTCCGTGAAGGACCACCGCGCCACGGCGGACGAGGTGGTGAAGGGCATGCCGTCCGGTGCGCAAGGTGGCATGACCAGCCAGGCGGCTGCCGATTAGGCACAACCTAAGATCATCAATCGGTTGACGTCCCGAAGGGGCGGCGGGTTGTCCCGCCGCCCCTTCTTCATGCCTGCACTGATGACTGTTTTGAGTAGTCACAATTTGTGTACGGACATGCGGCAAGTTGCCGCGCGACACGCCTGTCACTGGTATCACCAAAGCGGAGCATGCCACTGTCATTTTGCATCAAGGCATTAGCCAAAATATTAGAACTTCGATAAGGGAGAAGTGCGATGTCCATGCGTGCTGCCGTGTCGTTCGCAGCCCTGCTGGCGGCCTCCGTCGCCACCTTCGGCGCGCCCGTGTTCGCCGCCGGCGAACCGATTTCGCCGATCGAACCGGCGAAGATCACCAATCCCGGATTGGTTGAACTCGGCAAGAAGCTGTACTTCGATCCCCGGCTGTCCAAGTCCGGCTTCATCTCCTGCAACTCGTGCCACAACCTGTCCATGGGCGGCACCGACAACCTGAAGACCTCCATCGGCCACAACTGGCAGCAGGGTCCGATCAACTCGCCGACCGTTCTGAACTCCAGCCTGAACGTGGCGCAGTTCTGGGACGGCCGCGCGCTGACGTTGCAGGAGCAGGCCGGCGGCCCGATCGCCAACCCCGGCGAGATGGGCTCCACCCACGCCCTGGCGGTCGAGGTGCTGCGCTCCATCCCCGAATACCAGAAGGAATTCGCCGAGGTCTTCGGTGAAACCACGATCACCATCGAGGAAGTGACCAAGGCCATCGCCGCCTTCGAGGAGACGCTGGTCACGCCGAACTCCCGCTTCGACCAGTGGCTGAAGGGCGACAAGAAGGCCCTGACCACCGTCGAGCTGGAAGGCTACGAGTTGTTCAAGGATTCGGGCTGCACCGCCTGCCACAACGGCTCGGCCGTTGGCGGCAACACCTTCCAGAAGATGGGCGTCGTCGAGCCCTATAAGACCAACAACCCCGCCGAGGGCCGCATCGCGGTGACCAAGGAGGAGGCCGACCGCTTCAACTTCAAGGTTCCGACGCTGCGCAACGTCGCGCTGACCTACCCCTACTTCCACGACGGCGAGGCCGCGACGCTGTCCGACGCGGTGGACGTCATGGGCCGCATCCAGTTGGGCAAAAAGTTCTCGACCGACGAGAACGCCAAGATCGTCGCCTTCCTGAAGACGCTGACCGGTGACCAGCCGAGCTTCGCTCTGCCGATCCTGCCGCCGTCCACGGACAAGACGCCGAAGCCGCATCCCTTCGACTGACGAAGGCGGGTGCGGATGGGGCCGGGCGTCGTTGGGGCGGCCCGGCCCCATTCCATTTGTTGAGGGTGGTTGCAGGGTATCGACATGCGGTGGGGATGGAAGACGGCGGGCGGCTTCGGGGCGCTCGCGCTGGTCGGTCTGGTGGGCGTCGTCGTCGGGGTGGTCGGCTGGGGCGGCTTCAACACCGCGATGGAAGCGACCAACAGCATGGAATTCTGCGTCTCCTGCCACGCGATGCGCGACAATGTGTATGTCGAGTACAAAACCTCGCCGCACTACCGGAACGCTTCCGGCGTAAGGGCGACCTGCGCCGACTGCCACGTCCCGCGCGACTGGACGCACAAGGTGATCCGCAAGGTGCAGGCGTCGGGCGAGCTGTACCACTGGCTCATCGGCTCCATCGACAGCAAGGAGAAGTTCGAGGCCAAGCGCCACACGCTGGCGCGCCGCGAATGGGACCGCATGCGGGCCACCGACAGCCAGGAATGCCGCAACTGCCACTCCTTCGGTGCCATGGATTTCCACAAGCAGACGCCGAAGGCGGCCAGCGCCATGGAAGGGGCGGAGAAGGCCGGCAAGACCTGCATCGACTGCCACAAGGGCATCGCCCACAGCTTCCCCGACGTCACCGCCGGTCATCGCCAACTCTTCGCCGGCCTGTCGGACCAGGCGAAGGCGCTGGCCTTGAAGCCCGGCGACACCGCCTACGCCCTGACCAGCCTCGCCCTGTACGGTGCGCCGCCGACGTCTGGAAGCGCCGGGGACGGGGAGATCGCCGCGGCGACTCCGGTGAAGGTTTTGGCAACGGAAGGTGGCGCTCTGAAGGTGGAGATCACCGGCTGGCAACGCGGCAGTTCCACCCAGACGCTCTACGCCCGGCCGGGCAAGCGCATCACCACGGTCAAGCTGAGCGCGGCGGTGGGGAGCCAAGCGGCGGCGCTGCGCAGCGTCACCGATCCGGAAACCGAACAGGAGTGGACGGAGATCCGCCTGACCGCCTGGACCGGGGCCGGCGGCTATGTGGCCACGCTCGGCGCGCTGTGGGATTACGGGGCGCGGGTCTACGACGCCAACTGCTCGCTCTGCCACGCGCTGCACCCGCCGGCCGACTTCGACGCGAACGCCTGGATCGGCAAGATGAACGCCATGAAGCGGCTGACCCGGCTGGACGAGGAGGAGGGCCGCCTGCTGCTGATCTATCTGCAGAGCCATGCAAAGGACGGCGCGCGATGATCGCTGCGGCGAGAACCCGAAGCTGCTAAGAGGGGTTTTCTACCACGGGCCGGCAATGAACGCGCCGCGCCCGACGGCAGACGACCACTTGAGAAAGAGGACCCCCGCGATGTCGACTCTGCACAAACAAGCCATGGAAGCGGTGCTTCAGGCCGCCTCTCACGACATCGTCGGCACGCTCCAGGAGCGTGGCGTCACCGACAAGCACAGCGAGGAGGGCGACCTCGCCGTTCTCGACGTCGCGATCCTGCACGCCTACCGCATCTTCATGCGGATTTGCGAGGAGAACGGGCTGGAGGTGGACGCGGGCTATTTCGCCGACATGGCCAACGACCTTGCCGACGAGGTGGCCCAGGAGGACGACGCGGACTGACCCGGTCCCGCGCCGCCGATTCCCGCTTCTTGAGTGCCCCGGTCCCGTCCGACGCTGCCTTCTCCTTTGGCGAAGGCGGTGCGGACGGGACCGGTCGACATCCTTCACCCCTCGGGGGACCCGATGACCGACGCCCCTGACACCGTTTCCTCTCCCGACGCCTTCTCTCCCGACGTCGCCATCGTCGGCGCCGGCCCGGCCGGGCTGATGGCGGCGGAGGTCATCGCCGCGGCGGGCCGCTCGGTCGCCGTCTATGAACGGATGCCCACCCCGGCGCGCAAGTTGCTGCTGGCCGGGCGCGGCGGGCTGAACCTGACCCATTCCGAAGCGCTGGACGCCTTCACCGCCCGCTACGGCGCGCAGTCGCCGCTGTTCGCCGAACTGCTGGCCGGCTTCTCGCCGGCGGACCTGCGCGATTGGGCGGCGGGGCTCGGGATCGAGACCTTCGTCGGCTCCAGCGGGCGCGTCTTTCCGGTGCAGATGAAGGCCTCCACCCTGGTCCGCGCGTGGCTGCGCCGGCTGGATGGGCTGGGCGTCACCCTGCACACCCGCCACCGCTGGCTCGGTTGGGACGCGTCCGGCGCGCTGCGCTTCCAGCGGGGCGACGGCACCGAGACCACCGTCGCCCCACGCGCCACCCTGCTGGCGCTGGGCGGGGCGAGCTGGCCGCGCACCGGCTCCGACGGCGCCTGGACCGAGCTTCTCGCCGCGCGCGGGGTGGACATCGCGCCGCTGCGCCCGTCCAACATGGGCTTCGAGGTGCCCTGGTCCGATCACCTGCGCGAACGCTTCGCCGGCCAGCCGGTCAAGAGCGTCGGCCTCGCCTTCGGCGACCGCCGGCTGAAGGGCGAGTTCGTCATCACCGAAACCGGCATCGAGGGCGGCGCCGTCTACGCGCTGAGCGCCCCCTTGCGCGACGCCATCGAGCGCGAGGGCTGGGCCGCCCTGACCATCGACCTGATGCCGGACCTGCCGGAGTCGGCGATCGCCAAACGGCTGCGCCGCCGCGGCGCGGAGTCGCTGTCCACCTTCCTGAAGAAGTCCCTGTCGCTGACCGGCCCGCGCGCCGCCCTGCTGCGCGAATTCACCCCGGCGTCGGAGCTGTCCGACCCGGCGGCGCTGGCCCGCCAGATCAAGGGCCTGTCGATGGTGCTGACCGGGGTGCGGCCCATCGAGCGCGCCATCTCCACCGCCGGCGGCGTCCGGCTGGAGGAGCTGGACGATTCTCTGATGCTGACCCGCCTGCCGGGGACCTTCGTCGCCGGAGAAATGCTGGATTGGGAGGCGCCGACCGGCGGCTACCTCCTCCAGGGCTGCTTCGCCATGGGTGCGCGGGCGGGGAAGGGTGTGCTGGGGTATCTGGGGGGATGATGGACCCTCTTTTCCTTCTCCCCCCTGGGGAGAAGGTCAGGATGAGGGGGCGCCGAAGGCGTCCCACTTTGTCAAACAAAGGGCTTCTTCTCCGCCCTGCCGGGCGTAAATCCCCCTCACCCAACCCTCTCCCCAGGGGGGCGAGGGCTTTTCACCGCACCGGGTTGCCGTAGTCGTACTGCACCTGGGGGGCGCTGCCCTTGCCGGTCAGGCTTTCGATCAGCGAGCCGATGCCGGAGGCCACGCCGCCCGACGAACCGCGCGCAGGTGCCGCCGCCGGGGTAGCGCGGGCGGGCTCCGCGATGCCGCCGGACGCGACGTAGGCGGGAGCGCCCTCCATCC
>NZ_WHOR01000090.1:0-20258 GCF_013340925.1 Azospirillum formosense | reverse complement strand
GTGGGGGCACCCCGTCCATCACGTTGTTTCCCTCTGGATCGAGACCCCCATGTCCTCGCTTCTCTCCGATCTGCGCGTCGTCGAGGTGTCGGCCTTCATCGCGGCGCCGCTGGGCGGCATGACGCTGGCCCAGCTGGGCGCCGAGGTGATCCGCATCGACCCGATCGGCGGCAACATCGACTACCGGCGCTGGCCGGTGGCGCCGAACGGCACCAGCCTCTACTGGACCGCGCTGAACAAGGCGAAACGGTCGGTGACGCTGGCGCTCGACCGTCCGGAGGGGCGCGAGATCGCCCAGGCGATCATCACCGCCTCGGGCGAGAACGCGGGCTTCCTGCTCACCAACCTCCCGGCCAGCGGCTGGATGGGCTACGAGGCGCTGTCGGCCAGGCGCGACGACCTGATCATGCTGCGCCTGACCGGCAACCCGGACGGGTCGGCGGCGGTCGACTACACCGTCAACTGCGCCAGCGGCTTCCCGATGGCGACCGGCCGCGGCGGCGAGCCGGTGAACCATGTGCTGCCGGCCTGGGACGTCGCCGCCGGCCTCTATCTCGCCACCGGCCTGCTGGCGGCGGAGCGGCATCGCCGTCGCACCGGGCGGGGGCAGGAGGTGACGGTGGCGCTGGCCGACGTGATGCTGGCGACGGTCGGCAACCTCGGCTACCTCGCCGACGTCCGGGTCAACGGCGCGGTGCGGCCGCCGATGGGCAACGACCTCTACGGCGCCTACGGCCGCGACTTCGCCACCGCCGACGGCCGGCGGGCGATGGTCGTCGCCATCTCCAACCGCCAGTGGAAGGCGCTGGGCAAGGCGACCGGGCTGACCGAGCGGCTGGCGATGATCGGCCCGCTGATGGACGTGGACATGAACGACGAGGGCGGACGTTTCCTGGCGCGCGACGCCATTTCCGCCGTGCTCGCCCCCTGGTTCGCGGCGCGCACCCTGTCCGAGGTGGAGAGTGCCTTCGCCGGGGCGGGCGTGCTGTGGGGACCGTACCGGGACTTCGGCCAGCTGGTGGCCGAGGACGCGCGCTGCTCCACCGCCAACCCGCTGTTCCGCGAGGTCGAGCAGCCGGAGGTCGGTCCGCTGCTGGTCCCCGGCTCCCCCCTCGGCTTCCCCGGCCTGGGCGAGCGCACCGACCACCGGCCGGCGCCCGTCCTGGGGCAGGACACCGACGCGGTGCTGGCCGACCTGCTCGGCCTGCCGTCCGCCGAGATCGGCCGCCTGCACGACGCCGGCATCGTCGCCTGACGTCGTGCGAGTGAGACGACCGGCGCGCGAGCGTGTTGGTGAGGCTTACGGCGGGCCGCAGCGGCCCGCCTCATGCCGGAGGATGACGCGATGGGCGACAACCGCAACACCGACTCCCAACCGCAAGCCGAGAACGACCGCGCGGCGGGCAAGCCCGACGACCAGCCGGCGGCGAGCAAGGACGAGATGACCAAAGCCCAGGAGGACGCGGCGCGGGAGCGCGCGGACAAGGGCGGCTATCAGTGACCGGCGCTTAAAGTGCCTAACTAATTAGGTTTTAACCGGTGAGAGGGGTTACCATAACCCCTCCCCACTGCTCCACGCCGCTTCTGTTATGCGCTCTATGAGCGCGGATCAAAATCCTATTGCCATGGCTATGAATCATTAATTTTCCAAGTCTGGCAAAGGTTCTGATCGACACCCTCATTAGCGGTCGCGGGTAAGTCCTTCCTGTACTAACTCGTTCATAATTACATCCTCTGATTTTCCCTGCACAACTCCAGAGAAGATGAGGCCTCTTCGCAAGCGATTGGTTCTGTCGGCATTTGCTTGTATTGCTGCCTTGTAATAGATTCCAGAAATCTTTCGATTGTCCACGGCTTCATCTTTAATAGAACTGTAGAATGATTCAAGTCGTTCTATGGTTTCCAGTGGGTCTAGACGTTCTCCGGAGATGTTAATTAACCTATCAAGCTCAACAAATGCTGTGAATAGATCAGATTTTCTCCAGATGCGAGATTTTGAGTGGAAACCACATTCTTCGATAAAGTCTTTTACTCGTCGGAAACGCGTATCGATTTCCGGCTCTAGGCTAAAGTCATCATTATAGCGAGCAAGGGCGTCTTCAAGCTCATCATCGCGATTGAAGTACCCTCCTATCATGGTAACTATAATCTGTAAAGAAAACTTAAGATCTCCCATGCGCTTGAAATCAAGTGCAGAGAATACTCCGTTATCAATGAAGATTTTGTCAGAAGATACGCTCTCAGCGTAGCGCTTTAGAGCCCCAGAGTACAAGGCATTGTTTATTTCAATATCTGTCAGTGAGTACTTGGTTGCGTTTAGTCGGCGAAATATCTCGACAATCTCTGCTCTTTTTAGGGAACCCAAGTCTCGGACGGCAACCTCATACTGCAAAAATGCATCCCTCTCCTCGGGGGCGAGGTCTTTATAAATTGGGACTGTAGTCAAGCGAAGTTCGGACGAGCCATGAAAATACTGTATCAACGTACTGACACGTTGAAGGCCATCTACTAGAAGCTGTGTGCCATCTCCAGTTTCATTATCTATCTCCCCATCGCATATGTATATTTCTGGGAACGGATATCCTTTCAAGACCGTATCAATAAACTCATTTTTATTCTCTCGCGTCCATACGAGTCGCCGCTGAAACTCGGGACGTGGCAAAAGCTTTCCGTCGCGAACCATGACGATAAGCTCTCGAATCTTCTTATTGGTTGCGGAGGTTTTCATTTACAGCTCCTCAGCCCGGGCGCATTCGCGGATGGCTTTGATGTAGTATTGTTGAACATGTGTATCGGAATGAAAAATGCCGCCTCGTACCTTTCGGCGATTGAATCTAGGTTCAACCGAAAGTTGGCGAAAACAGTTCCACCAGTCATCGCATCGGCGCAGGTTTGCACTTTTCGGAAAATGGTCGGGGCGCAACCATCCATTAACCAAATAATCACCCAAACTCTTATAGCGCCAGGGGCTGGGGGGTGTTTGGTCGTGAGAGTACTGAGATAGTTCATGCCAAAGACGAGAGAATATTCTTGGGCAGACAACTACTACATCAATATCTGAACCTGGATCAAATTTTGATCCTGTTCTAAACGGCCGATACCTTGGAAGAAAGTGCCCATTTTCAAATTTCTCAGAAATAGAAAATCCAAGCTTGGCAGAGCCAACAATGCACACTTTCACTTCGTTAGCATTGACATTGTATGTTCTTGCTACAGATTTTTGTATGTATTCTTGGTCCTGCAATTTGACATGGGTGGCTTCGTCATTTGACAACAGAGTGCGTTGCAGAACCTCAGTATGGTCCATTTCACTAAGCATCTGCCGGAATGAATCTGGCGAAAGATCAAGGCGTGGCATTTGCATTGGCGCGTTCTAATCGTATTTTCTTGCCGGCATTCTACCATCTCAGGTTGGTTAATAGAAGTGTTTAAAAGTGCTGATCAAAAACTCCTTTGTGTCGAGCAATTTCAACGGCTTGTGGTCATGTAAGTGGGACTTTGATCAAGGCTTCTAGATCAAGGTATGCGGAGCCATCAGATTCCGCTGACCAGCAACCGGCCGCGAGTTTGCCCCCGGGCAAAGACGGCGGCTCTGTCGCGCGCCATGCTCCCTTCCGGTCATCACTTCCGGAAGGACAGCGGACATGACGGAAACGGCCGCGCCGACGACGGTGGTCGCTTCGGAGGGGGAAGTCGCCGATTGGGGCCCCCTCTCCAGCCTGCCCGGCAACCCCATGATGTGGATTCTCATCCTGGGGGAGCTGGCGGCCTTCGGGGCGATGTTCCTCGGCTTCGCGGTGGCGCGCGCGCTGGACCCGACAACCTTCGACGCGTCTCAGGCGCAGCTGGACCGTCTGCTCGGCGGCGTGAACACCATGGTCCTGGTGACGAGCGGCTGGCTGGTCGCCGTCGCCGTGCGGCGCCGGGCGGCGGGCCTTTCCCATCGCCCGCTGATGCTCGGCGCGATGGCCCTCGGCGGCCTGTTCCTCGCCATTAAGGCCGTCGAGTACGGCGACAAGATCGGCCGGGACCTGACGCTGGAGACCAACAGCTTCTTCCAGCTCTATTATCTGCTCACCGGCTTCCACGCGATGCACGTCGCCGCGGGGATCGTCATCCTGGGCATCGTCACCCGGTGGGACAGCCTGGAGAACCTGGAGACCGGGGCCGCCTTCTGGCACATGGTGGACCTGATCTGGGTGCTGCTCTACCCCATCGTCTATCTGCTGAGGTGAGGCGATGGCGATCCTGACGCGCACCTGGATGGTGCTGATGGTCCTCACCGCCGTCTCGATGTGGGCGGGGCATGGCGGCGGCACTCTCGGCCCGCTCGGGGTCGGACTCGTCCTCGCCGCGGCCAACGTCAAGGCCGACCGGATTCTCACCCACTACCTGGACCTTCACCGCGCGGACGGCGGATGGCGCGCGGCGTTCCGCAGTTTGCTCACGCTGCTGGGAGTGGCGATCTTCGGGATTTACGTGCTTGTCCCGATGATCGGTCCGGCTCTTCGCTGAGAGGCGGTTCGCAGCCGGGCCACGCCGTCGGAGATCGACGGTCGCGCCCGGCTCCGTAACCTTACTCGTAGCGGATGCTGACCGCCGAGGCCGCCTTCAGCGCGCGGTCGCGGGCGTCGTCGGTGTCGGTGCCGGCGGCGAGCGCCACGCCCATGCGGCGGTTCTTGCGGGTCGTCGGCTTGCCGAACAGACGGACGTCCACGTCATGCTCCGGGCTGCCCACGCGCATGGCGTCGGCCAAGCCCTCGATGGCGAAGCGCTCGGCCTCGCGGTCGGCCAGGATGACGGCGGAGGCGGCCGGGCCGCGGACATGGATCGCCGGGATCGGCAGGCCGAGGATGGCGCGGGCGTGCAGGTCGAACTCCGACAGGTTCTGCGACAGCAGGGTCACCATGCCGGTGTCGTGCGGGCGCGGCGACAGCTCGGAGAAGACGACCTCGTCCTTGGTGACGAAGAACTCGACGCCGAAGATGCCGTAGCCGCCGAGATTGTCCACGACCTTCGCCGCCATGTCCTTGGCGTCGTCGAGCAGCGCCGCGGGCATCGGCACCGGCTGCCAGGATTCCTGGTAGTCGCCGCGCTCCTGCCGGTGGCCGATCGGCTCGCAGAACAGGATGCCCTCGCGGGTGCGGACGGTCAGCAGGGTGATCTCGTACTCGAAGGGCACGAACTCCTCGACGATGACCTTGCGGCGGTCGCCGCGCATGTTGGCGACGGCGTAGGTCCAGGCGGCCTCAAGCTCCGCCGCGGTCCGCACGGTGCTCTGCCCCTTGCCGGAGGAGGACATGACCGGCTTGATGACGCAGGGCAGGCCGGTGTGCTCCGCCCCGGCGATCACCTCCTCCAGGCTTTCGGCGTAGCGGTACTTGGAGGTGCGCAGGCCCAGTTCCACCGCGGCGACCTCGCGGATGCGGTCGCGGTTCATCGTCATGGTGGCGGCGCGGGCGGAGGGGACGACGGTCAGCCCGGCATCCTCGAACTCGTGCAGCACCTCGGTGCGGATGGCCTCGACCTCCGGCACGATAAAGTCGGGCGAGTGCTTGGCGATGGCCGCGCGCAGGGCGTCCGCGTCGAGCATGGAGAAGACCTCCGCCGCGTCGGCGACCTGCATCGCCGGGGCGTTGGCGTAGCTGTCGCAGGCGATGACCTCGCAGCCGAGGCGCTTGGCGGCGATGACGAACTCCTTCCCGAGTTCGCCCGAGCCGAGAAGAAGGATTTTGGCCGTGAACATGCGCGGACTCCCGTGACGCAAACCCGTGACGCAACTGCCCGCGGAGCTTTACCCCAACGCGGGCCGTGCGTACATGGCCGACTGCATGCGTTATTGCAGACTGCCCCAGCGCCGCGTCGAGGGCTCGGCCAGCGCCCAGCGCCACTGGCCGTCCTTGGCCCGACAGATCGTGGTGACGTTGAAGTCCGGCGCGTCGTCGAGCGTGAAGACGACATCCTTGCAGGGGATCGCCTCGCCGAAGCCGCGCGCCACCTGCACCGTGCCGGTCTTGCCGCTGAGCGGCAGTTTCTCCTCGACCGTCCAGGTCGCCGACTGGCCGACGGCGAGCGGGCCGGCGGCGCGGGCGACGGCGTTGTGGACGTTGTCGGTGATCCGCCGCTCCGCGTATTTCACGCCCTGGTCGATGCCGTAGCTGGCCCCGGCGCCGGCGATGATGCCCAGCACCGGGTTGCCGGTGGCCGAGCCGACCGTCGCCGCCACGCCCGCCGTGGTCACCCCCGTGACCGCCGAGCCGAAGCCGGCGCAGCCGGACAGCGCGAGCAGGGCGGCGGGAAGGAGGACGCGGCGGAGCGGGGATGCGGTCATCGGGCGGCACGGTGGTGGTGAGCGGACCGCCGCACCCTATCCGTTCGGATGGGGAGGCCGCCCGTGGTCAAAGCGTGACCTTCGCGGGGCGATGTCCCTCTCCCGCCCCGGGAGAGGGTGCCCGCGAAGCGGGCGGGTGAGGGTAAAGCCGAGGATCAAGGCGCTTGTCCGTTGCCGGGACCCTCACCCTTCCCGCGCTTTTGCGCGGGCCCCTTCCCTCTCCCGGGGCGGGAGAGGGGATTCAATGGCCATTGTCGTATGGACGGTGGCGGGCGCAGACCCCATGCTTTGGAGGGGCGGCTACGGAAGAAGCAGGATCGGTATGGCGGGCAGGCGTGGATGGATGGCGGGCG
The DNA here is from genome assembly GCF_013340925.1 of Azospirillum formosense. Taxonomy (GTDB): domain Bacteria; phylum Pseudomonadota; class Alphaproteobacteria; order Azospirillales; family Azospirillaceae; genus Azospirillum; species Azospirillum formosense. The sequence continues at coordinate 13,574 of NZ_WHOR01000090.1, read as the reverse complement.
TGATGGCCGCGCTGCTGCTCGCCCTGCTGGCCGGGCCGGTGGCGGCGGAGCGGATGGTCACGGACTCCGCCGGACGCCGCGTCGCCGTGCCGGAGCGGGTGGAGCGCGTGTTTCCCGCCGGACCGCCGGCCTCCGTCGTCGTCTACATGCTGGCGCCCGAGAAGCTGCTGGGCTGGACGCGGGCGATCAGCCCGCCGGAGCGGCCCTTCCTGCCCGACCGCTACGCCGACCTGCCGGAGCTGGGGCGGCTGACCGGGCGCGGCAACACCGTCAACCTGGAAACCGTGGTCGCCGCGAAGCCGGACGTCGTCGTCGATGTCGGCAGCACCGCCCCGACCTTCGTCTCTCTGGCCGACCGGGTGCAGGAGCAGACGCGGGTGCCGACCCTGCTGATCGACGGGCATCTCGCCGACTCCGCGCGCACCTTCCGCACGCTCGGTACGCTGATGGGCGTGGCGGAGCGGGGGGAGGAGCTGGCCCGCTACGCCGAGCGGACGCTGAACGACGTGCGCCGGCGTTTCGACGACGTGCCGGAGGGCAAGCGTCTGAAGGTCTACATGGCGCGCGGGCCGCGCGGTCTGCAGACCGGCATCCGCGGCTCCATCAACGTCGAGGCGCTGGACGTGGCCGGGGTGCGCAACGTCGCGGCGGAAAACCTCGGCAACGGTGGGCTGGTCAACGTCTCGATGGAGCAGGTCCTGGCCTGGCAGCCGGACGCCATCGTCACCATCGACCGCGGCTTCTACGAGAGCGTGTGGACCGACCCGCTGTGGCAGGGGGTGAAGGCGGTGCGCGACCGGCGCGTCTATCTCTCGCCGGGGCTGCCCTTCACCTGGATCGATTCCCCGCCCGCCGCCAACCGCCTGCTCGGCCTGCGCTGGCTGGGCGCCGTCCTCTATCCGGAGCTGTTTCCGGAGGATCTGCGCGAGGAGACGCGACGTTTCCATGCCCTCTTCTACCACCGGGAGCCCACCGCGGAGCAGATCGACGCCCTCCTCGCCGGCAGCCGCCCGCCGGGGTGAGGTGCCCTTCGCGCTGACGCTGGGCGGGGTGGCCGCGCTGCTGGTCGCCGCGGTCTGCGTCGCCTTCAGCACCGGCGCTTATCCCGTCACGCCGGGGGAACTGGCCGGGCTGCTCGCGGCGAAGCTGGGGCTTGGGGGCGCCGCCGTGGCCCCGGCGGTGGAGACGGTGATCTGGGACATCCGCGGCCCGCGCGTGCTGACCGCCATGCTGGTCGGGGCGGGGCTGGCCGCCTCGGGCGCCGCCTATCAGGGGCTGTTTCGCAACCCGCTGGTCTCGCCGGACATCCTCGGCGTGTCGTCGGGGGCGGCGCTGGGGGCGGTGCTGGGCATCTTCGCCTCGCTGCCGGTCCTCGCCATCCAGGGCATGGCCTTCGCGGGCGGGCTGCTGGCGGTCGGGGTGGTGCTGGCCGTCGCCTCGGCCATCCGCGGGCGGGACCCGGTGCTGGTCCTGGTGCTGGGCGGCGTGGTGATCGGGGCGCTGCTGGGCTCCGGCGTCGCTTTGCTGAAGTATCTGGCCGATCCCTACAACCAGTTGCCGGCGATCACCTTCTGGCTGCTCGGCAGCCTGTCGGCGGTCAACCGCGGCGACCTCGCGGCGCTGGTCCCGCCGGTGGCGGTGGCGCTGCTGCCGCTGGTCCTGCTGCGCTGGCGGCTCGACGTCATGACGCTGGGCGACGAGGAGGCGACGGCGCTCGGCGTGCCGGTGCGGGTGGTGCGGGTCGTGGTGATCGCCGCGGCGACGCTGATGACCGCCGCCGCGGTGTCGGTCAGCGGCATCGTCGGCTGGGTCGGGCTTCTGGTGCCGCACCTCGCCCGGCTGATGGTCGGCCCGGCCTTCGTCCGGCTGCTGCCCACGGCGGTGCTGCTGGGGGCGGCCTATCTGCTGGCGGTGGACACGCTGGCGCGCAGCCTGGGGCCGGTGGAGCTGCCGCTGGGCGTGCTGACCGCGGTGATCGGCACGCCGGTCTTCCTCTGGCTCCTCGCCTTCGGAAAGCGCGGCTGGTCATGAGCGTGCGGCTGTCGGTGGAGGACCTCGCCTTCGGCTATGGCGAGCGGGTGGTCGGCGCCGGGGTCGGCTTCGCCGTGGCGGCGGGGGAGGTTCTGTGCCTGCTCGGCCCCAACGGCGGCGGCAAGACGACGCTGTTCAAGACGCTGCTCGGCCTGCTGCCGCCGCGCGGCGGTCGGGTGCGCGTCGATGGGGAGGACACCGCCGGCTGGTCGCCGCGCCGCCGGGCGCTGGCCTTCGGCTATGTCCCGCAGGCGGGGGCGGGGCAGTTCCCCTTCACCGGGCGCGGGATGGTCCTGATGGGCCGCACCGCCCACCGCGGCGCCTTCAGCGCCCCCGCCGCGTCCGACCACGCCGCCGCCGAGGCCGCGCTGGAGCGGCTGGGCATCGCCCATCTGGCCGAGCGCGACTGGCTGCGCATCAGCGGCGGCGAGCGGCAGATGGCCTTGATCGCCCGCGCCCTGGCCCAGGCGCCGCGCGTGCTGGTGCTCGACGAGCCGACCGCCAGCCTGGATTTCGGCAATCAGGTGCGCGTTCTGGAGCAGGTGCGGCGGCTGGCGGACGGCGCGGGCGGGGAGGGGCTGACCGTCGTCTTCTCCACCCACCACCCGGAGCAGGCCTTCGCCATTGCCGACCGGGTGGCGCTGCTGCACGGCGGGCGGCTGGCCCGCTTCGGCACGCCGGAGGCGGTCATCACCGCCCCCATGATGCGCGAGGTCTACGGGACGGAGGTCGAGGTGGTGCCCGTAGGGGCGGACGGGATGCGGGTGTGCCTGCCGGTCGGGCTGAGGAGGGCGGTGCGGGCTCAGGTCCGGTAGGATGGGGAGAGCCGCCCGGCCGCCGGCGACTTTGTGTAGCGCAGCGCGACCAGCCCCAGGAGGATCGCGGCGTAGACGAAGGGCGGGTACTGCCAGCCCTTGACCAGCATCACGTAATGGACGCAGCCCGCCGCCCCGGCGAGGAACACCGCCTTGTGCAGCGCCTTCCAGCGCCGTCCGCCGAGCCGCCGCACCATGCCGTTGGTCGAGGTCGCGGCCAGCGCCGTCAGGATCACGAAGGCGCCCATGCCGACGGTGATGTAGGGCCGCTTCACGATGTCCTTCCACACCGCCGCCCAGTCGAAGAACTGGTCCACCCCCACATAGACGGAGACGTGCAGCAGCGCGTAGAAGAAGGCGAACAGCCCGATCATCCGGCGGAAGCGCGCCAGCCCCGCCTGACCCGTCAGGATGCGCAGCGGCGTGACGGCCAGCGCGACGAGCAGCAGGCGCAGCGCCCACAGCCCGCTCTGCCGCACGGCCTCGGCCACCGGCTCCGCCCCCAGCCCGCCGCTCACGCCCAGCCAGACCATCCAGCCGAGCGGGACCAGCCCCAGCACGAACACCGCCGGCTTCGCCCAGCGCGAGGCGAGCGCCCGGGCGACCGGTCCTTTGGCCAGATTTTTTTGGGCTGCCGCCATCTCAGTAGTTCTTCCGCAGGTCCATGCCGGCGTAGAGCGACGCCACCTCTTCCCCATAGCCGTTGAAGGGCAGCGTCTTGCGGCGGGAGAACTCGCCGACGCGGCGCTCCGTCGCCTGGCTCCAGCGCGGGTGGTCGACCTCCGGGTTCACGTTCGAATAGAAGCCGTACTCGCGCGGCTGCGAGCGGTTCCAGGAGGTCGGCGGCTGGTCCTGCGTCAGGGTGATGCGGACGATCGACTTGATCGACTTGAAGCCGTACTTCCACGGCACGACCAGCCGCACCGGCGCGCCGTTCTGGTTGGGCAGCGTCTCGCCGTACATGCCGACCGCCAGGATGGTCAGCGGGTGCATGGCCTCGTCCATGCGCAGCCCCTCGACATAGGGCCATTGCAGCACGGGATACTTCAAGCCGGGCATCTGCGAGCGGTCGGACAGCGTCTGGAAGGCGACGTACTTGGCGTTGCCGGTCGGATCGACGCGCTTCAGCAGCTCGGCCAGCGGGAAGCCGACCCAGGGGATGACCATCGACCAGCCCTCGACGCAGCGCAGGCGGTAGACGCGCTCCTCCAGCGGGAAGGCCAGCAGGTCCTCGATGCCGAAGGTGGTGGGCTTGCCGACGTCGCCGTCCACCGCGATCTCCCACGGGCGGGTGCGCAGCGTCCCGGCGTTCTCGGACGGGTCGGTCTTGTCCGTCCCGAACTCGTAGAAATTGTTGTAGCTGGTCGCCGACTTCATCGGAGTCTGGGCGTCCATCTTGGGGTCCTTCGGGCTGACCGTCAGCGGGGCCTGGAAGGGCGCAGCCAGCGCCGGACCCGACAGGGCACCCGTGCCACCGAGCGCCAGGGCCGCGGCGCCGCCGGCGATGATGGAGCGCCGGGACAGGAACAGGCCGCGGGGCGTCACTTCACTCTCGTTGGCTTGCGACGCGCTCCGGACTTTGATGAGCATGAACCCTCTCCACAGGAAAGCCGCCGGGAGGCGACAGCGCCCCCCGTCCCTCATCTAGCCTTGGTCGCCGGTCCCGGCAAATCAAGCGCAGGACACGAGTTCGTGAGCGTGACGTGAGGTCAGCTCTCCGGAACCGCCGTGACGGCGCCGCTTTCCGAAGACGTAAGGATCGCCTCGATCAGCCGGTGGACCTTCAGCGCCTCCCGCCCGGACACGCGCGGCTGGGTGCCGTGGTCGAGCGCGTCGAGAAAATCGGCCAGGACGGCGCGGTGGTGGGCGTTGGAGAAGGCCATGGGATCGGCCCCGCCGCCCAGCGTGCCCGCCGTCTCCCCGGCCTGGACCGTTTCGCCGGAGCGCAATTGCACCTCCAGCCGGTCGCCGATCAACAGGGCGGAGCCGGCGGTCCCGGCGATCTCGATGCGCTCCGGATAGCCGGGATAGGCCGCAGTGGTGGCGTCCACCGTGGCGAGCAGCCCGCCGTCGTAGCGCAGGGCGGCGCAGACCACGTCCTCGGTGTCGATGGGGCGCAGGCCGCTGGTGTTGGCGAAGGCGGCGACCTCCCGAGGCAGGCCGAGCAGGCTGACGTAGAGGTCGAGCGTGTGGATGGCCTGGGTCAGCAGCACGCCGCCGCCGTCGCGCGCCTTCATGCCGCGTCCCGGCTGGGCGTAATAGGCGTCGTCGCGCCACCAGCGCACCACGACGGAGGCCGACAGCGGACGGCCCAGCGCGCCGGTGCGCAGCAGCTCCGCCAGCCGCTCCGCGGCGGCGCGGAAGCGGTGCTGGAGCATGACGCCGAGCGTCAGCCCGGCGCGCTCCATACTCTCCACCACGGCGCGGCAGCCGGCGGGGGTGGCGTCCAGCGGCTTTTCCAGCAGGACGTGCTTGCCGGCGGCGGCGCAGCGGGCGACGAGGTCGGCGTGGGTGTCCGGCGGGGTCAGCAGCAGGACGGCGGAGACGGTGGGGTCGTCGAGGATCGCCTCCGCCCGGTCCACCGCCGGCAGGCCGAAGCGCGCCGCGAAGGCGGTCCGCCGCTCGGCGGACGGGCTGAAGCAGCCCGCCACCTCCACCCGGTCCGCCAGATCCAGCAGGCTCTGGGCGTGCGGCGTCGCCGCCATGCCCAGCCCGATCACGCCGACGCGCCGCCGCATCCGGCTCAGCCCTGGGCCAGGGCGGAGGCCTCGCGGGCCAGCCGCTCGATCTCGGACCAGCGGCGCTCCTTCACCGCGTCGGCCGGGGTCAGCCAGGTGCCGCCGAGTGCGAAGACGTTGGGGAGCGACAGGATCTCCTTCACATGCTCCGCCTTGAGGCCACCGGTTGGGCAGAAGCGGATCTCCGGCATCAGCGGCGCCATGCCGCGCAGCGCCGGGGCGCCGCCGTTCAGCATCGCCGGGAAGAACTTCAGCTCGCGGAAGCCGTGCTCCATGGCGATCAGCGCCTCGGCCACCGTGGCGATGCCCGGCAGATAGGGCAGGCCGGCGGTCTTGGCGGCCTCCGCCAGACGGTCGGTCAGGCCGGGGCTGACGACGAAGCGGGCGCCGGCGTCGCGGGCCTGGGCGAACTGCTCGGGCCGGATCAGCGTGCCAAGGCCGACCAGGGCGCCGGGAACGCGGGCGGCGATGGCCTCCGCGCAGGCCAGAGCGGCGGGGGTGCGCAGCGTCACCTCCAGCGTGGTCAGGCCGCCGGCGACCAGCGCCTCGGCCAGGGCGACCGCGGTGTCCGGCTCGTCGAGGACGAGGACCGGGACGATGCGCGGGCCGGACAGGGAGGGTTCAAGACGCGGGTGGGTCATGTCAGGGCCTCGGCAGGAGAGAAATACAATGGGGTGGCGTGCCGCATGTCGTCGATGGTCAGCAGCAGGCCGTCGATGTGGTCGCCGAGCGCCGTCACCGCGCGGTCGGGGTCATGGTCCGCGATGGCGGCGACGATGGCCTCGTGCTCGGCGATGACGGTCGCCAGGCGGCCGGGATAGGGAAGGGTCAGGTGGCGGCAGCGGTCGATCTGCACCTTCACCTGCTGGGTGATCGGCCAGAAACCGGGATAGCCGGCGATGTCGGCGATCAGCGCGTGGAACGCCTCGTCCGCCTGGTGAAAACCGTCGGCGCAACCCGAGGCGTCGACCTCGCGCTGGCGCTCCAGATTGGCCTGGAGGGCGGCGACCTGGCTGCGGGTGGCGCGTTCCGCCGCGAAGCGGACGGTCGCCTGCTCCAGCGTCTTGCGGATCAGGTTGGCTTCCGGCAGGTCGGCGATGGGGATGCGCGCCACGAAGGTGCCCGATTGCGGAAAGACCTCCACCAGCCCCTCGTCGGCCAGCCGCAGGACGGCCTCGCGCACCGGGGTGCGGCTGACGCCGAAGGCTTCGGCCACCAGCTTTTCCACGATCGGGTCGCCCGGCTTGCGGACCAGCGACACGATGTCGGCCCGCAGGTCGCGGTAGATGGCCGCCGCCGCCGTGGTCCCGCGCTGCGAGGCGCGGGGCGGCTTCATGGCGACCGGGGCGGTCGACGGCTGGCCAGGGGGCGTTGGGGCTGTGGGCGTTGGGGCTGGTGGCATGGAGGGTCCCTCCGTCAGGGGATCAGCCGTCCAGCACGGACGCCATGGCGTCGCGCGGGATCACGGCGCCGCGGTGCTGGATGACCACGGCGGCGATGCGGTGGGCGGAGCGCGCCGCCTCCACCGGGCCGAGGCCCTTCAGGCGGGCGCTGAGGTAGCCGGCGCTGAAGCTGTCGCCCGCCGCGGTGGTGTCCACGACCTTGGCGACCTTCTCCGAGGGCACGGTCTCCTCGACGCCGGGGGCGGAGACGATGCAGCCCGGCTTTTCCAGCTTCAGCACGATCTCCGTCACCCCGGCGCCGCGCACGCGGGCCATGGCGGTGTCGGCATCGGCGTCGCCGTAGAGGCCGCGCAGGTCCTCGACGCCCGGCAGGGCGATGTCGGTGCGGCGGAGCATCGCATCGTAGGCGCGCTGCGCCGTATCGCGGTCGGGCCACAGGCGGGGGCGCCAGTTGGTGTCGAAGGCGACGCGGCCGCCGCGCTCGCGCAGGCGGTCGAGCATGGGGAACAGCACCTCCCGCCCGCGCTCGCCCCAGATGGCCAGGCTGATGCCGGACATGTAGAGCAGGTCGTAGCCTTCCAGATCGGCGACCAGCGCCGGGCTGTCGGGCAGGACAAACAGGTCGCGGGCCGGCGCGGAATCGCGCCAGTAGAGGAAGCGCCGCTCGCCGCTGTCGTCCGTCTCGATCATGTAGAGGCCGGGGACGCGGTTGGGCACGCGCAGCACATGGCCGGTGCCGACCCCCTCGGCCTCCCAGGTGGCGACCATGGCGTCGCTGTTGCCGTCGTCGCCCAGCGCCGTCACGTAATCGGTTGCCACGCCCAGCCGCGCCATGTAGACGGCGGTGTTCAGGGTGTCGCCGCCGAAGCCCATGGTGAAGGTCCCGTCGGGACGGCGCACCAGTTCGATCATGCATTCGCCAAGGGTCGCAACCCGGCGCGCGGACTCACCCATCGCCATCCCCCGTCCGGCGGTCGAGCCCGCCGGTTCCTGCTAAAGAGTTCGAACAACACGGGTTTTTAGTCCCGTGCCTCCCGAGGGCAAGTATACTAATATATCAATGTCCGGGGCAAGGCTTTTCGGGCGCCGGTCATGCCAATCGCCGGTCATGGCGCGGGCGCTGCGGCGTTTTGCTGCTGTTTCTTGCGCAGCCGCTCGCGGTGGGCGGTGTAGAGGCCGCTGGCGATGATGATCCCGGCGCCCAGGAAGGTCCAATGGTCGGGCAGCGCCCCGAAGATCAGGAAGCCCAGCAGGGTTGACCAGACGATCTGAACGTAGGAGCAGGGGGCGAGCACCGACGCCTCGCCGAAGCGGTAGGCCTGGACCATCAGCCATTGCCCCATGGTGGAGACCAGACCGATCAGGGCGCCCAGCGCCACCTCCGTTGCGGTCGGCATGGCGACGTTGAAGGGCAGCAGCACGGTCAGGACGGCGAGGCCGGTCAGGGCGGTCCAGATCAGGGTGGTGGTGGGGTGCTCCTGCCCGGTCATCTTGCGGGTGATGACCACGCCGGTCGCCCAGCTCATCGCCGACAGGATGGGGAAGATGGCCGCCGGCTGGAAGGCCGCCCCGCCCGGCCGGATGACGATCAGAACGCCGAGGAGCCCGACCAGCACCGCCGCCCAGCGGCGCGGTCCGATCTTCTCGCCCAGCACCAGGATCGACAGCACGGTGACGAAGACCGGCGAGACGTAGCTGGTCGCCGCCGCCTCCGCCAGGGGCAGATAACGCATGCCCATGATGAAGAACAGCGCCGACCCGAGCATCCCCAGAGCGCGGAGGATCTGGAGGCCGGGGCTGGCGGTCTTCATCACCGGCGGACCACCGCGGATCATCAGCGGCAGCAGCAGCGTCGTGAAGCCGACGTAGCGCATCCAGCCGATTTCGATGGAGGGCAGCGTCTGGGACAGATACTTCGCCGTCGCGTCGGAGCAGGAGAAGAAGAAGACCGCGGCGACGACCATCAAAATCCCGCGCACGGGATCGTCGCGGCGCTCGCTCCCGTGGGACGGCACGGTCTGGGCGGCGGACACCCCTTCCGGGGGTCGGGAGCAGTCGGGCATGGCCGGAGGGCGCTTCCAGGCAGGAGGGCAGCAAGCGGAAGGATGGCCCGGGTCTGTGCCCGGTTAACCTTCAGGTTACTGATGTATCATGTCTGGGAACAATGGTGCGGAGCGTCATGGCAGCCATACGGCCCGGCCCCGCGAATCCACAAGATGGACCCACAGATCAGCCGTCGCGGTGCTCCGTTGGGGCGGGCGCGCGCAGGGCCGAGGTGACGGCGGGTGCCGGGCGCAGCAGGGGCGTCGGCGGGTTGATCGGCAAATCCATCAAGCCGCGGCGGGCGGCGTTGCGCTCCAACTCGTAATCAGGGTCAGGGAAGCGTTGCAGGAGCGTCTCGTAGGCGTCGCGCGCCGCGGCGGGGCAGCCCAGGATGCGGAACGCCTCGCCTTGCCGCAGCAGGGCGCCAGCCTCCGTCCCGCGGTGGTAGGAGGCAAGGCTGGCCGCCACGGCGAACCAGCGGTCGTAGGCGGTCCACAGGGCTTCCACCGTCGGCCCCTCGCACCGCCCGGCCTCCACCGCCGCCTCCAGCGCCTGCCGGTAGGCGGTGTCGGGCGCCGGGCCGTTCATCGCGCAGCCGCCCGCCAGCAGGAGGACGCCCGCAAGGGCGGGTCCGGCAATCGCCTGTCGGTTGCGGGTCGGCATCGGTTCCTCTCCCCCATTCGCATCCTCTCGCCACCAGTGAAATACAGCCGGATTAAAGCCCGGTTCAAGCCGGAGCGAGGAGGGCTGGGGAGGTGCGGCGTTGCAGGCAACTCGGGAGGAAAATGCTTCGAATTTCGAGGCAAAGAACAGCCAAGAATCTACGCCTTAACGGATATTAAAAGTCATATAAAAGCAGGCCGTAACATTATCCCTTGAGGTAAGCCGGATGGTTGACTCGCGGTACAGGAAGGCTATTACCTGAGGGTGTGAGAAAATAAAGCACTCGGAATTAAGGAAAATTTTAAGTGCCTTGTCCTCCCGCCCTCTAGTTGAAACCCCTGTTGCGGAGAATCCCATGCGCGCTGTCCTGGTTGAACCGAACCCCCTGATCGCCGACGCGCTCGGCCGTCAGCTCGGCATGGGGAAGATCCGCTACGACCGCCAGGACTGGGCCGGGCTGGAGGAGCTTCTGCGGGAGCAGGGTGCCGACGCGCTGGGCTACGACGCCATCGTGCTGGGCAGCGTCGACGACCCGGCGCGCTGCGTGGCGGCCTTGCGGGCGCATCAGGTCGGGGCGGCGATCCTCTGCCTGCTCGACCGGCGCTGCGTGACGACGACGGTGGAACTGCTGCACGCCGGGGCCGACGACGTTCTGGTCAAGCCGGTGGTCAGCGCCGAGGTGCGGGCGCGCATCGAGGTGGCGCGGCGGCGTTCGCGCGGCCTGCTGAGCAACGCGGTGCGGGTCGGCCAGCTCACGGTGTTCCTCGACGGGCGCGACCCGGAGGTCGCCGGCGAGCGGCTGCGGCTGAGCCAGCGCGAGCACGCCATCCTCGGCGTCCTGGCCGCCCACCACCGCCGCGTCGTCTCCAAGGAGCACATCTACGACGAGGTCTACGGCCTGTCCGGCGCCGACCCGCTGGACAAGGTCATCGACGTCTACATCTGCAAGCTGCGCAAGAAGATCGCCGAGGCCACCGGCGGCGCCCGCTACATCGAGACCGTCTACGGCCGCGGCTACAAGTTCGAGGCCCCGCCCGAGCATGAAGAGGCCGCTCCGGCAGGCGCACCCGCCACCGGCGCCCGCCGCTTCCCGGCCATCCCCTTCGCCGCGTCCGGCCTGCACCCCGGCTGTCTCGTCGCCGCCGAGTGACGGTGCCTGGTACCAAAGTCCCGCCCTACGCTCCGCTTCTGACGATTCGCCCTCCAACATTTTGAAAGACGCCACGGCCGCGGCCCTTCGGGGCACGGAGGCTGAGCCGCCTTGCGCGCTCGCCGCATTTTTATAAAATGCGCCATTACTTTTAAAAGACGCCCAACTTTGAAAGACGAAAGCGTCACCCTGGAAGGGCTGCGGTTTTTTTACTCCGGTTTAAACGGTGTCGGTCACAGTCGAATGGTCGGTTGCGCGCCCATAAGAACCAAGTGGGAAGGCCCGCGCAGCCCGGCCCCAGCGTCAGAAAGGCGCTCTGCATCTCGCGAATGGAGATACACATGGCCTCGATCATGACCAACACCTCGGCGATGACCGCGCTGCAGACGCTGCGCCGCGTGACCGACGATCTGGCGACCACCCAGGATCGCATCTCGACCGGTCTCAAGGTCAACAACGCCAAGGACAACGCCGCCTACTGGTCCATCGCCACGACCATGCGCGCCGACGTCGCCGGCTTCAAGGCGGTGAAGGAATCGCTGGAGCTGGGTTCGGGCACGACCAACACCGCGTCGGTGGCCTCCAAGAACATCGTCGAGAACCTTCAGACGCTGAAGGCCCGCGTCATCGCCGGCCAGACCAACGGCGTCGACAAGACCCTCATCCAGAACGACATCGACCAGCTCGTGAAGTTGGTGAAGGGCGCCGCCGCCGACGCCTCGTTCAACGGCGACAACCTGCTGCGCGTCACCTACTCCAACGACGGCACGGCCAAGGACCAGAACGTCGACATCCTGGCGTCGCTGAGCCGCAGCGCCGGCACGGTCGATCCGAGCTACATCAGCTTCCAGCGTCAGGACATGCAGGTCACCTCGATCGTCGGCAAGGCCACGATCGAGCAGCAGGTGGACTCCACCAACGACCTGAAGGCCAGCGTCGGCATCGCGCTGGGCGACCCGGACCAGACCTTCATCGACGGCCAGAACCTGGGCCTGGGCAACCTGACCCTGAACGTCACCGACGAGGCGGGCGTGAAGACCGCCGTGACGGTGGACCTGTCGGGCATCGTCTACACCACCGACAAGGCGACCACCCAGGGCCTGATCGAGACCGCCGTCAACGCGGCCCTGACCACGGCCGGCGGTGACTTCCAGGTGGCCTTCAACGGCGACAAGCTGGAGTTCACCGATCAGGACGGGAACGCCGACGGCAACTTCACCGCCAAGGTGGACAGCCTGTGGGTCGGTTCGAAGGAGAGCGACGCCTTCGGCGGCCTGGCCGACCTGACGCAGATCGACGTCACCTCCAACGCCACCAAGTCGCTGGAAGTCATCAACGGCCTGCTCGACAAGGCCATCGGCAAGGCCTCGGTCATCGGTTCCATCGAGAACCGCGTGTCGGTGCAGAACGACTTCGTGTCGAAGCTGACCGACTCGATGAACAAGGGTATCGGCGCCCTGGTGGACGCCGACATGAACGAGGAATCGAGCCGCCTGCAGGCCCTCCAGGTCCAGCAGCAGCTCGCCACCCAGGCGCTGTCGATCGCCAACCAGGGTCCGCAGAACATTCTCTCGCTGTTCCGCTAACCCGGTCCGGCCGGCGTCCCGCTCCCGACGGGGCGCCGGCCGTTTTTTCCATTCGTCTCCAGCCCAAGCCCCATTCCGGCGCCCCCGTGCGCGTTGCATAAGGTGCGACCATGAGCATCGCCGCCTACCAGCAGACGATGGCCGAGTGCGAAGACCCGCGCCGCATCGAATATCTGGTCTTCCTCCGCATCACCCTGGATCTGGAGACCAACCGAGACGCCGGCTGGCGGTCGGCGGCGCTGAAGGACGCGCTGTGGCGCAACCTGGAACTCTGGAACACGCTGCGCGCCGACCTGCTGGAGGACGGCAACGCGCTGCCCGAGGCGTTGCGCGCCGGGCTGGTCTCGCTGTCCTTCTCGGTCGCCCGCCAGACCACCCAGGTGCTGCGCGGCGAGGCCGACGCGGGCATGCTGATCGACATCAACCGGTCGGTCATGCGCGGCCTGCAGGGCGTCGCCCGGACGGAGGCCCCCGCTCCGATGGAGGCGTCCTATGGCGCTTAAGCTCCGCCTCAAGCCCTGCGAGCGCGTGGTGATCAACGGCTGCGTCGTGCAGAACGAGAACCGCCGCTACACGCTGACCGTCAGCAACTTCGCCCAGATCATCCGCGGCAGCGACATCATGCAGGAGGATGAGGCCGACACCCCGGTCCGCCGCGCCTATTTCGTGATCCAGAGCATGCTTCTGGATCCCCAGGCCGCGGAACAGTACGGCAGCGTCGTCGCCGGCATGATGGCCAAGCTCTACACCGCCTTCATGCATCCGGAGATGCAGGACCGCATCATGCAGGCGATGCGCAACGTCAGCGACCGCGACTACTACAAGGCGCTGGCCTGCCTGCGGCCGGTGATGGCCTACGAGGACGGGCTGCTGAACGCGCAGCGCGCCCCGCGGGACGAGCGCATTCCCGAGACTCGCGTGGAGGCGTGACGGCCATGCCCGCACCCATCCAGGGACTGACCGGCGGCGTGACCGGCGTCAACGGCGAGCGCGGCACCGCCAGCGCCGACCTGATCGCCGAAGCCCGCCAACGCCAGGCCGACCGGCTGCGCGCCGCCCAGGCCGAGGCCGCCAAGGCCACCGAGGTGGTCGAGGAGGCCCGCGCGTCGGCGGAAGCCGACAACGGCCGCCCGCCCAATCCAATC
>NZ_WHOR01000008.1:0-50270 GCF_013340925.1 Azospirillum formosense | reverse complement strand
AGCTCGTCCAGGGGCTGCGCCGACAGGTGCGCGACCTGGAACTGGAGGTCGCCGGTCTGAAGCGGCAGCTTGAGAAGAGCAACGGCGACATGGAGCGCCAGCGCGAGGAGGCCGACCGCTGGCGCGGCCTCGCCCGCGAAACCGCCGAAAAGCTCTGGGATCTCGGCAAGGCGCTGGAGCGCAAGCACAGCCGTCACACCAGCCTGGACAAGCGCCGCGCCATCCTCGATCTGCTGCAGGACCCCGGCAGCGCCCTGCTGGCCGACCATGAGATCGCGCGGCGGGTCGGCACCTCGCCCAAGCTGGTCGCCCACTGGCGCCGCCGGCTGGCCATCGTCGGGCGGAAGATCCGCCTGTTGCCCGTCGTGCCGCGCGGCCGCGGCCTATGGGGCGGCGGTCGTCCGGCGCGCGGCGGAGCGGCGCTGGAGGGCAAGCGCCAGCGCTGGATGGGCTATCCGGTCGCCGTCATCATCTCCGACCGGTCGGGACCGCCCGGCAAGCGGTCCTGACACAGCCTTCCTGCATCAATTGGACGATCCGTTCCCGCCGGACGTCGCGCTGCCCATGTCGGCCGGCGCTTCGGCCGGAGCCTGCGCCGTGGGCGAGCGATCGGTCACCGCAACGCGCCAGACCGTGTTCGACAGGTCGTCGGCGACGATCAGGGCGCCCTTCGGATCCACCGTGACGCCGACCGGCCGGCCGTAGGTGTTGCCGTCCTCGCCCATGAAGCCGGTCACGACCTCGACCGGATCGCCAGCGGGGGCACCGTCGCGGAAGGGGACGAAGATCACCTTGTAACCGCTGGGCACGCTGCGGTTCCAGCTGCCATGCTCGCCGACGAACACGCCGTCGGCGAAGCGCTCGCCCATCACCGGCGAGGAGAAGGCGACGCCGAGGGCCGCGACGTGCGAGCCCAGGGCGTAGTCCGGCTTGATCGCCGCGGCGACCAGCTCCGGCTTCTGCGGCTGGGCGCGCGGATCGACGTTCTGCCCCCAGTAGCTGTAGGGCCAGCCGTAGAAGCCGCCCTCGCGGACCGAGGTCAGGTAGTCGGGGACGAGGTTGGGGCCGAGCTCGTCGCGCTCGTTGACCACCGCCCACAGCGTGCCGGTCCCCGGCTGGATGGCCAGCGCTGTGGGGTTGCGCAGGCCGGTGGCGTAGGGCCGGTGCGCGCCGGTCTGCGCGTCGATCTCCCAGACCATCGCGCGGTCGGCCTCGGCGGGCATCCCGCGTTCGGTGATGTTGCTGTTGGAGCCGATGCCGACATAGAGGAAGCGCCCGTCCGGGCTGGCGGCCAGCGACTTGGTCCAGTGATGGTTGATGTAGGCGGGCAGGTCGGTGACCTTCTCCGGCGGCCCCTCGGCGCGGGTCTGGCCGTCGCGGTAGGGGAAGCGCACCAGCGCGTCCTGGTTCGCGACGTAGATCTGGCCGTTCACGAAGGCCAGCCCGTAGGGGGCGTTCAGCTGGTCGGCGAAGACCGTGCGCTCCTCGTAGCGGCCGTCGCCGTCGGCGTCGCGCAGCAGGGTGATGCGGTTGCCGCTGGGGACCGAAGTCGTTCCCTTGGACTTGATGACGCCCGCGATGATGTCCTTGGGCCGCAGCGGCGGGGCCGAGCCGCCCCGGCCTTCGGCGACCAGGATGTCGCCGTTGGGAAGGACGAGGGTCTGGCGCGGGATCCCGAGGTCGGTGGCAATCGCCGTGACGGTGAAGCCCTCTGGCACGGTCGGCTTCCGATCCCCCCAATTGGCGGGCTTGGCGATGTTCATGCTGGGCAGCAGGCCGCGCTGCTGCTCCGGCAGCGGCGGGTTGGCGCCATAGACCGGCTGCGATGGGGTGTTGCCGTCGTCGCAGGCGGTCAGCAGGGCGACGAGCGCGGCGGCGGCCAGCAGGCTGGAGCGTGTCATCGCGTGTCTCCCATGCGCAGGCCCATGCGGAAGCTGGAGAAGCCGAACCAGGTCGCCAGAAGGGCGGTCAGCGTGACGGCCGCCGACAGGATCAGGCCCTCCGGCATGGTTCCCCAAGCGTCCCGCGCGTGCACGAAGGCGTTGACGAGGCCAAGCGCGACCGTGATGACCAGTAGCACGAAGTAGGGGAGGCCACGGCCACGGCGCCGGCCGGCGCGGAACAGGTCGATGAAGGCCCAGAGAAGCGAGAAGCCCGCGAAAACCATGCCGCCGGCGATCAGCCAGGCGGCGAAGTTGCTCCACTGGATCTCGAAGCTCCTGGAATAGGCGATGTCGCAGAGCAGGCCGCCCAGGAACAGCGGAAGGGAGGCGGCGAGCAGCACCGCGTGCAAGGGATGGATGGCCCTTGCCGGTCTGCCGTGATCGACGATGGCTACCAAGACGTCATCTCCTTGCCCAACGGGGGTCCGCGCCGGAGCGGCGCGGAAATCAATCTTTTCAATGGGCAAGCAGGAAGATGGTTCCACGCGGCGGCGGGCCGGGGATCGGTGAACCGGGGATCAGGGCACCAGCCGGTAGCCGCCGGGCTCCGTCACCAGGATCTCGGCGTTGGACGGATCGCGCTCGATCTTCTGGCGCAGGCGGTAGACGTGGGTTTCCAGCGTGTGGGTGGTGACCCCGGCGTTGTAGCCCCACACCTCGCCCAGCAGCGTCTCCCGCCCGATCACGGCACCGCCGGCCCGGTACAGGTATTTCAGGATCGCCGTTTCCTTCTCGGTCAGGCGGATCTTGCGGGCGCCGCCGTCGGCCAGGAGCAGCTTGCCCGCCGGGCGGAAGCTGTAGGGGCCGATGGCGAAGACGGCGTCCTCGCTCTGCTCGTGGACGCGGAGCTGGGCGCGCAGCCGGGCCAGCAGGACCCCCATGCGGAAGGGCTTGGTGACATAGTCGCTGGCCCCGGAATCGAGCCCCAGGATGGTGTCGGCGTCGGAGGCCGCCGCGGTCAGCATGATGACCGGGCAGCGCACCCCCTCGCGCCGCAGCAGGCGGCAGAGGTCGCGCCCGTCCATGTCCGGCAACCCGACGTCGAGCAGGATGGCGGCGAAACCGCCCTCGCGCGCCACGGCCAGGGCCGAGGCGCCGTCCCCGGCCTCCACCGTCTCGAATTCCTCCAGAAGCTGGAGCTGTTCGGCGAGGGACTGCCGGAGGGCGGTGTCGTCGTCGATCAGAAGGATGCGTTTCGCAAGCGTCATTCGGGGGCGTTCACCGGTGGCTCCGGGCGCGGAACTTATCATGGCCCGCGGGGGATTGCCCTAGACTTATCGGAAGGACCTGGGCATGGCGCAACCCGGTTTCTCCCGCGCCGGCGGCGGTTTGCGCCATCGTTGCGCCGCCGGCAACGGTGTGGCGCGCGGGATTTGCTGGACAGGGGTGCGCCACCTGCGCTTTGCTTCCGGCGCTCTCCGACCCATGTCGGGATTTTCGCCCTTCGGGGCGCAGCACGCGAAGCCTCCGTTATGTACGCCGACGCCCCTTCCGACTCCGCCCCGCCCGAAGCCGTCCTGCCCATGGACGAAGCCGCCATGCGCGCGGTGGACCGGGCCACGGCCGCCCTGCGCCGGGGCGAGGCCGTCGCCATCGAGACCGCCGACGGCAGCGTCGGCGCCGCGGTGTCGGTGGAATCCGTGGCGATCGACGCCGTGCAGCGGCTGGTGCAGCTGACCGGCGCCGCGCCGGTCCTGGCGGTCACCCGCCGCCGCGCCACGGTGCTGAAACTGATGGGGGAGGGGACGGGCGTCGTCGCCCTGTCGCTTCCCCGCTGCCTGACCGCGGACGAGGCCCACGCGCTGGCCGACCCGGAACACCGCCCGGACGGAGCGATGCCGGAGGGGCTGACCGCCACGGCCATGGACCCCGGATCGCGCGAGACCGCGGCGGTTGACCTCGCCCGGCTGGCGCGGCTGCTGCCGGCGGCCATCGTCGCCCCGGCCACCGGACAAACGGGCAGCGCCGCGGAATGGGCGGCGGAGCACGACCTGCTGCTGGTCCGCGCCCGCGACATCGCCGACTACCGCGTCCATGTGGTGCGCACGCTGCGCCGGGTGGCCGAGGCCCGCGTCCCGCTGTCCGGCGCCGAGAACACCAGCATCGCCGCCTTCCGCCCCATCGACGGCGGGCCGGAGCATCTGGCGATCATCGTCGGCAACCCGGTGGCGGGCGAGCCGGTGCTGGCCCGCCTGCATTCGGAATGCTTTACCGGCGACCTGCTGGGCAGCTTGCGCTGCGACTGCGGCCAGCAGCTCCGTGGCGCCATCGCGGAGATCGCCCGGCACGGCAGCGGCGTCCTGCTTTATCTGGCGCAGGAGGGGCGGGGGATCGGCCTCGTCAACAAGCTGCGCGCCTACCGCATCCAGGACCGCGGCTTCGACACGGTGGACGCCAACGAGATCCTGGGTTTCGAGGCCGACGAGCGGGTCTATCTGCCGGCGGCGGAAATGCTGCGGCAGCTGGGCTTCACCGCCGTGCGGCTGATGACCAACAACCCGGAGAAGCTGCGCCAGCTCGCCCGTTGCGGGATCGAGGTGGTCGAGCGCGTTCCCCACATCTTCCCGGCCAACGGCCACAACGAAGGCTATCTGCGCACCAAGGCGGAGCGCAGCGGGCACATGTTCTGAGAATCGAATCTTCGGGGTGCAGGAAACGCCTCCTGCCCGGCAGCTCTTGCCGGGTCGCGGGTCGCATCCGAGCCTGACAGCGCCCGATGGGGCGGGATTTCAGCCCAGAGAACTGGCACGCCGGTTGCTTAGGACAGGGCTGGACACCGCGACGGGAGACCGCCCATGGCCATCGACGCCACCACCATCGACGCCACAGCCGCTTCACGGCCGGTGCAGCGCGAGCGGTCGCCGACCCAAACGACGACGCCCCTCACGGTGATGGAAAGCCGGGACAGCCCCGACCGGTACGAGGCCGAGGCCGAGATGTCCTTCGGCGACTTCCTCGACATCATCAACCCGCTTCAGCACATCCCCCTCGTCAACACCATCTACCGCGAGATCACCGGCGACACGATCAAGCCGTCGTCCAAGGTCATCGGCGGCATCCTGTTCGGCGGCCCGCTGGGCGGCATGGCGTCCATCGCCAACGCGGTGGTGGAACAGGCCCAGGGAAAGGACATCGGCGAGCAGATCATGGCGTCGCTCGGCTTCGACGGAAACACTGCCGCCGGCCATCCGCCCGCCGGCACCGCCGGCACCAGTGCCGTCGCCGCCCTGCCGGACTCCGCTGCCGGCACGTCGGCGCCGGCCATGGCCGCTGCGGCGGTGGACGCCCAGCCGGCCCGCACCGTCACGGCGGAACTGCCGGACGCCAAGCGGTCCACGGCACCGTCGCATGGTGTAGGGGCGGCGGTGACCGGCTCGGGGCGCGACGGCTTGGCGGACACGCCGCACCCCTCGCGCATGCCGGCGCGCGACACCCCGCTGGCGAACAGCCTGATGGCCAAATACGCCGCCAAGCCGCATCCCTCCACCATCGGTTTCGCCGCGACGGCGGCCCCTTCCGGAGCCCGGAAGGCCGCGGAAGCCCAGGCGTCCGCGGCCCAACCGGACGCCGCGGCCGGAACCGGAGCCGCGGCAGCGCCGACCAACGCCGCCGCGCAGGCGAACGCCGCCCCGGCGAACACGTCCCCGACGGCCGCCAACAGCAACGCCTTCGCACCCGTGACACCGGACATGCTGTCTGAGACGATGATGCGCAATCTGGCCAAATACGAGCAGGGCCGGCGGGCCGCACAGACCCAGGCGCCCAGCCTGCGGGTGTCGGGCTGAGCAGGATGATCCCGGGATTTGGGTGAGGGAAGGGACGATGGAGATCACGGTTCGTCTTGAGGACCCGCCGTCCGAAGGCCGCCTCGACT
The DNA here is from genome assembly GCF_013340925.1 of Azospirillum formosense. Classification (GTDB taxonomy): domain Bacteria; phylum Pseudomonadota; class Alphaproteobacteria; order Azospirillales; family Azospirillaceae; genus Azospirillum; species Azospirillum formosense. The sequence goes on along the minus strand of NZ_WHOR01000008.1, from coordinate 44,453 downwards.
GGCCCGGCGGGTCGTTCCGCTGCGTGCTGGGCCGCGGCGGCATCCGCTCCGACAAGCGGGAGGGCGACGGCGCCACTCCGGTCGGCCGCTTCGCGCTGCGCCGCGTGCTGTGGCGCCCCGACCGCCTGGAGCGGCCGGAGACGGGCCTGCCGGCGTCGGCCATCGCGCCCGACGACGGCTGGTGCGACGACTCTGCCGATCCCGCCTACAACCGCCCGGTCAAGCGCCCCTACGCCGCCAGCCACGAGGAGCTGTGGCGGGACGACCATGTCTACGACGTCATCGTGGTGATGGGGCACAACGACGACCCAGTGGTGCCGGGCCTGGGCAGCGCCGTGTTCATGCATGTGGCGCGGCCCGACCGGGCGCCCACGGCGGGCTGCGTCGCGCTGCCCCTGCCGGACCTGCTGCGGCTTCTCAAGGATTGCGCGCCGGGCACCGTGCTGACCGTGGCGGATCCGGCGGCGTAAAAGGGTTAACCGGCGGCGGGGGTGGGGCGCGCCCCGAAGATCGCCGTGCCGACCCGCACATGGGTGGCGCCGAAGCGGATCGCCGTCTCGTAATCGCCGCTCATCCCCATGCTGACCTCGGGCAGGCCGGCGCGGCGCGCCATGTCGGCGAGCAGGGCGAAATGCATCGCCGGCTCCTCGTCCACCGGCGGGATGCACATCAGGCCGGTCACCGGCAGGTTCCAGGTGTCGCGGCAGGCGGCCAGGAAGGCGTCCAGCTCCGCCGGGGGAATGCCGGCCTTCTGCGGCTCCTCGCCGGTGTTGACCTCGATCAGGCAACGCGGACGGCGCCCGCTGCGCGCCATCTCCTCGGCGAGCGCCTCGGCCAGCTTGGGCCGGTCCACCGTCTGGATCACGTCGAACAGGGCCACCGCGTCCTTGACCTTGTTGGTCTGGAGCGGGCCGATCAGGTGCAGTTCCAGGTCCGGGAAGCGCTCGCGCAGCGCGGGGAACTTCGCCTTGGCCTCCTGCACGCGGTTCTCACCGAAGACGCGCTGGCCGGCGGCCAGGGCCTCCTCCACCGCCTCGACCGGGTGGGTTTTGGAGACGGCGACCAGCGTCACCGCGTCGGGAGCGCGCCCGCTGGCGGCGCAGCCCTCCAGGATGGAGCGGCGGACGGTTTCCAGCCGGGCCGTGACGGTGCCGTCCGGCGTGCCGGGCGGTGTATCGGTGTGCGAAGCGGACATGCCGGCCCTCCTCCTTGTGCGGCCCCTTCTGCGGCGCCTGCCTGTACAGGGACCGGAGGGCGTGGTAACGGACGGGCCGACGAAACGCAAGCACCCCGAGGAGAACACGGCATGCGTGGTTGGATGCGTCCCCTGATCCTGTCGGCGCTGATTCTGGGGGCCGCGCCGTTCACGGCCGGCAGCGCCCTTGCCCAAAGCACCGGGAACCAGAATGGCGGCAAGCCCGCCCCCAGCAAGGAAGCAGCCGGGAAGGAGGTCCCGAAAACCGTCGCGGGATCGGCCCTCGCTCAGGTGCCCTTCGCCGAACAGCCCTTCCCACTGCAGGACGACGGCACCTACAAGGAGTTCATGGGTGCCGCCGCCGCCGACATCAACCGGCGCTGCACCAAGCTGGAAAGCTACGGCTGGGAGTTCAAGAAGGACGACGACGCCCGCCGCGACCAGATCCTGGAATCCACACTGGGCGGTTTCCGCAAGGCCGGCTGGAAGATGGGTGAGGTGAAGGTCCGGACGATCCGCGATCCGGGAACCACCGCCTACACGGCGGAGAAGGCCAAGCAGCGCCTGCTGGCCGTCTGGACCCCGATGGAGGACGCCGCAATCCTGCTGCTCTGCGAGACCGAAGCGGCTCAAGCGACCAAGAAGTAAGAACCAGCGATCAAAGGAAAACGGCGGCGGATGGGTATCCGCCGCCGTTTCCGTCAGACCTGCCGCAAGGCCGATCAGAAGGCCAGGCGGGTGTCGATCATGATGATGTGCGCGCGGTCGTCGGGGTTGATGCCGCCGTTGTCCACCGTCGTCATCTTCGAGTCGAGGTCGAGGTAGCTGTACTCCAGGCCCGTCGTCAGGCCGGGCGCGATGGTGTAGGTCACGCCGGCCTGATACAGCTCGGCCTTTACCGGGGCCACGAAGCCGGTGTTCGGGCTGGTGCCGTTGGAGCGCGACTGCGAGTAGTTGGCGGCCAGGATGAACGGGCCGGCGGCATACTGGGCGCCGACGATCCAGATGTCCTGCTTCTCCTTCACGGTCAGCGACTTGTCGTAGCCGCTGTCGCCGCTGTAGGCGTAGCTGCCGCCGATCTTGAAGTCGCCGTAGCCGACGTTCAGGCCGGCGTGGACCGAGCTGAGCTTCTCGAAGCGGGTGGCCGCGGCGCCGACCCCGTCATCGACCGCATCGCCGAACTGGTAGAAGGCGCTGGCCGCGACGCTGAAGCCGCCGAACTCGTTGGTGTAGGTGGCGCCGGCCTCGACGACGTCCTGGAAGCCGCCATTGTCCTGGCGGCGGTTGATCGAGGTGTGCGAGTCGCCCGTGCGCGGCGTGTAGGAGACGCCGCCCTGGAAGCCGGCGATGGTCGGGGTCAGGTAGATGACCTTGGTGCCGACGTCGCCCGAGGCGAAGGCGCGGAAGTTGTTGGTGGTGGTCGGCAGCAGCGAGTAGGTCTGCGAACCGGTGAGGAACTCCACCGTGTTGTTGTCCGGACCGCCGGCGATGCCTTCGACGTTCGGGCCGATGATGCCGAACTCGTCCGACAGGCCGTTGATCGTGCCGGCCTGCAGGGTGCCGAAGCCGCTGTTCACGAAGATGAAGGCGCGGTCGGCGTCCATCGTGCGGACGTTGCCGGCGCCGTTGGCGGCGCGCATGCGGACGCGGCCGCCGTATTCCAGGCCGTTGTCGGCCGTGGCGACCGGCGTGACGATCACGCGGAAGCGGTTGGCGAACTCCGTGGAGCGGGTGCCTTCGTCACGGTCCTGCTCGACATAGGCGCCCTGGAAGAAAGCGTCGCCGCCGATCTTGACCTCGAACTTGGTCTGGGCGGAAGCCATGCCACTGCAGGCGATGATCGCAACGGCTGCGCAGCCCGTAACAAGAGAACGCTTCATTGATGGTCCATCCTTCTAGCAGGCCCCCAAGGAGACTGGAGCCGTGCGGTTGTGCTTCCCATCAATTACTAAGCCACCCGTTCGCCTACCCGGCAAGAGCGATTTCATAGGGATATCGGTGCAACTGTAACACAGTTGCCATTCCGACACAGTTATAAGTATCTGATGAATAAAAGTTTTTCCCGTATGCCGTAAATATAGCACATCGCTTGTCCAGATTTTGGGCGCGATGAACAAACTTTACGCACCCACAGGCGCCATGGTGGACGGCGAACCGGAAGGCGAAAGCGCACGGAAAAGGCGCAGCGCGATCAACACGAGGAAGGCACAAAGAAAAAGGGCGGTGGCCGAAGCCACCGCCCTTCTCCATCCACGGGTGACCGCAGATTAGAACGCCAGGACCGTACGGAGCAGGACGACGTGACCGTCGTTGTCCAGGTCCGCAGCGGCCGTGCTCAGGTCGCTGTCGGCCTTGAAGTAGTCGTACTGAGCCTGCAGGGTCAGGCCCGGAGCGACGGTGTAGCCGGCGCCGAACTCGTAGACTTCGAGCTTGCGGCTGCCCGGGGTGTAGAGGCTGCCGGCGTCCTTGCCGTTCTTGTAGTTGGCGCCGACGACGATCGGGCCGGCGGTGTACTGAGCGCCGACAACCCAGAGGCGGCTCTTCTCGTTGTCCGAACCAGCGGTCTGGATCTGGCCCGACTCACCGAAGTCGGTGTACGAACCGCCGAGCGAGAAGCCGGCGTAGCCAACCTGGGCGCCAACCTGCCAGGCGTTCAGGTCCTCGACGCTGGTGGCCGGCGTGGAGGCGCCAGCGGCGTTGCCCCAGTAGTAGCCAGCGCTCGCCTTCAGAGCGACACCACCGAAGGTGTTGCTGTAGTTGGCGCCGACTTCGACCATGTCCTCGAACGTGGTCGAGAAGCCGCGGCCAGCAGCGGCGACCGGGGTCAGGTCGGCGCGGTTGACGGAGGCGTGCGAGTCGTCGTTGCGCGGGGTGTAGCTGGCGCCCACCTGCAGGCCGGCGAAGCGCGGCGAGAAGTACACGATCTTGGTCGCGTTGTTCTCGACGACCAGCGACTGGTTCAGGATCGAGCCGTTCAGACCGCCCAGGCCGCCGGCGATGTCGGAGGTCTGGCCGATCCAGGCGGTGACGCCGTCATAGATGGCCAGCGGCAGGTAGTCCTGCGGGGCCGTGACGTAGGTGGCGTCGTTGAAGGAGTTGGTCACGCCCATCTGGACCTGACCGAACGCGCCCTGCGCAAAGATGTAGCCGCGGTCGGCGTCCATCGTGCGGTTGTTGCTGGCGCCCGAGTTGGCACGCATACGGATGCGGCCGCCGTACTCCAGACCGTTGTCGGCCTTGGCGGTCGGGGTCACGATGACGCGGAAGCGGTTGCGGAAGTCAACCGAACGGACGCCCTGGTCGCGGTCTTCGTTGACGTAGCCGCCTTCGAAGTAGGCGTCGCCGCCGACCTTGACTTCAAACTTGGCCTGAGCGTTGGCAGCGCCGGCACCCAGAGCCAGAGCGGCAGCGGCGCAGCCCGCGAGCAGATAACGGTTCATGATTGTTGCCTCCATCCTGGCAGCAGAATTTTCAGCCCGGTTAACGTCCTGGCTGGCTCTGTGGTACGCAGATGCAGGGACGCCAGCAAGCCGGAAATCGCAAAGTTGCAGCAATGAAGGAACAGTGTGTCCGACGGAACACACCTTGATTGTGCACCGCCGTCGCAATTCCGCGGCGCACACCGACCCGTGCAGCGGGTTCCGCTCCCAGGCGCGGACACAGCAAAGGCACAGGCTGGGCCCCGCATCGCCTGTTGCCGCGGCCGGGCTTTTATGGTCTTTTCAGCCCCATCCGCCGCGGTATCGTGCGCGGTACCCCGAATTTATTGATCCAGGTTCCGACCATGCGCCGTTCCCGTGTCCTTCGCCTTGCCCCCGTCGTGCTCGCGGCGTCGCTCGCCGTGGCCGGTTGCTCCAGCTGGGGCGGCCAGACGGAAACCGTCGATGAGCAGATCAAGAAGGAATACAAGTTCGGCAGCCTTCTCGGCACCGACGGCGGCTTCAGCCTGTTCGGCAAGAACAAGCGCAACGGCGCCGAGCAGGGCGACCCCAACGGCATCGGCGTCAACAGCTTCCTGTGGCGCGCCTCGCTGGACACGCTGTCCTTCATGCCGATCGTCTCGGCCGACCCGTTCGGCGGCGTCATCCTGACCGACTGGTACACCCCGCCGGACACCCCGAACGAGCGCTTCAAGGTCAACCTGTACATCATGGACCGCCAGCTCCGCGCCGACGGCGTGCGGGTGTCGGTGTTCAAGCAGCAGCGCGCCGGGTCGGACTGGCGCGACAGCGCGGTCGGTCCGGAGACGGCGTCGACGCTGGAGGACGCAGTGCTGACCCGCGCCCGCCAGATCCGCGTCGCCCAGCAGGCCGCGGCGCGCTGAGCGCAGGCGCCGGGCGCAGGGCGGGACAGGGCAGGGCGCGGGCATCGGTCCGCCGCCTGTCACCCCGCCGCCGGCGCCTTATTTGTCTAGATCCACGAAATTCACGGAACGGCGTCTGCGGTCATGTCGCGTTACAATGTCAAGGAAACCGAAGCGAAGTGGCAGGGCGAGTGGCAGCGGCAGGGCTGCTTCACCGCGCGCGAGGACGCTTCCCGTGAGAAATATTACGTGCTGGAGATGTTCCCCTACCCGTCGGGGCGCATCCACATGGGGCATGTCCGCAACTACACCATCGGCGACGTGATCGCGCGCTACAAGCGCGCCCGCGGCTTCAACGTGCTGCACCCGATGGGCTGGGACGCCTTCGGCCTGCCGGCGGAGAACGCCGCGCTGGAGAAGAAGACCCATCCGGCCAAATGGACGCGCGAGAACATCGCGGCCATGCGCGCCCAGCTGAAGACGATGGGCCTGTCCATCGACTGGGACCGCGAGATCGCCACCTGCGACGTGGAATATTACCGCCACGAGCAGAAGATGTTCCTGGATTTCCTCAAGGAAGGCCTGGCCTACCGCAAGGAGTCCTGGGTCAACTGGGACCCGGTCGACAACACGGTCCTGGCCAACGAGCAGGTGATCGACGGCCGCGGCTGGCGCACCGGGGCGCTGGTCGAGAAGCGCAAGCTGTCGCAGTGGTTCCTCAAGATCACCGCCTACGCCGACGAGCTGCTGAAGGGGCTGGACACGCTGGACCGCTGGCCGGAGCGCGTGCGCCTGATGCAGGAGAACTGGATCGGCAAGTCCACCGGCGTGCGCTTCCGCTTCGACCTCGTCGGGCGGGCGGACACGCTGGAGGTCTTCACGACCCGGCCCGACACGCTGTTCGGTGCCTCCTTCGCGGCGATCTCCGCCAACCACCCGCTGGCCGCCGAGCTGGCCGCCGGCAACCCCGCGCTGGCCGAGTTCATCGCCGAGTGCAACCGTCTGGGCACCAGCGAGGAAGCGATTGAGACCGCCGAGAAGCGCGGCTTCGACACCGGGCTGAAGGTGGTGCATCCCTTCGACCCGTCCTGGGAGCTGCCGGTCTACGTCGCCAACTTCGTGCTGATGGAATACGGCACCGGCGCCATCTTCGGCTGCCCGGCCCATGACCAGCGCGACCTGGACTTCGCCCGCAAGTACGGCCTGCCGGTCACGCCGGTGGTCGTTCCGGCGGACGCCGATCCCGCGACCTTCGCGGTGGGCGACGAGGCTTACACCGGCCCCGGCCTGCTGCGCAATTCCCGCTTCCTCGATGGGATGGAGGTCGAGCCGGCCAAGCAGGAGGTCGGCAAGCGGCTGGAGGAGCAGGGGCAGGGCGAGCGCACCACCCAGTACCGCCTGCGCGACTGGGGCGTCTCGCGCCAGCGTTACTGGGGCTGCCCGATCCCGGTCATCCACTGCGAGAGCTGCGGCATCGTCCCGGTCCCCGCGCAGGATCTGCCGGTCGTCCTGCCGGACGACGTGACCTTCGACAAGCCCGGCAACCCGCTGGACCACCACCCGACCTGGAAGCACACGAGCTGCCCGAGCTGCGGCAAGCCTGCGGTGCGCGAGACCGACACCTTCGACACCTTCATCGAGTCGAGCTGGTACTTCGCCCGCTTCTGCTCGCCCAAGGCCGAGGACGTCGCCTTCACGCGCGAGGCGGTGGACTACTGGCTGTCCGTGGACCAATACATCGGCGGCATCGAGCATGCCGTGCTGCATCTGCTCTATTCCCGTTTCTGGACGCGGGCGATGAAGCAGTGCGGCTATCTGAACGTGGAGGAACCCTTCGCCGGCCTCTTCACCCAGGGCATGGTGAACCACGAGACCTACAAGGACGCCGGCACCGGCGCCTGGCTGGCCCCGACCGACATCCGCAAGAACGATCTGGGCGACTACATCCGCAACGACAACGACGCGCCGGTGACCGTCGGCCGCGTCGAAAAGATGTCGAAGTCCAAGAAGAACGTGGTGGACCCGGCGCACATCATCGGCACCTACGGCGCCGATGCCGCCCGTCTGTTCATGCTGTCCGACAGCCCGCCGGAACGCGACCTGGAGTGGACGGAAGCCGGCATCGACGGCGCCTGGCGCTACATCAACCGCCTGTGGCGGATGGTGACGGAATCGCCGGTCGCTCTGCCGCCCGCCGGCGCGCCGAAGCCCGAAGCCCTCGGCACCAAGGCCGAAGCCACACGCCGGATGGTCCACAAGGCCATCGCCGGCATCTCGGAAGACCTGGAGAAGTTCCGCTTCAACAAGGCGGTCGCCCGCGTGCGCGAGCTGTCCAACGCCCTGGCCGAGCTGGACGGCACGGGTGAAGGTGAAGCCTGGGTGCTGCGCGAAGGCTTCGAGGCCACCGTGCGCCTGATCGCCCCGATGATGCCCCATCTGGCCGAGGAGCTGTGGGCGCAGCTCGGCCACGCCACGCTGCTGGTGAACCAGCCCTGGCCGCAGGCCGACGCGGCCCTGGTGGTCGAGGATTCGGTCACCATGGCGGTCCAGGTCAACGGCAAGCTGCGCGCCACGCTGGAGCTGCCGCGCGACATGGCGAAGGACGCCGCGGAACAGGCCGCCCTGGCCGATCCCAACGTCCAGCGCGCCCTGGAGGGCAAGCCGGTGCGCAAGGTCATCGTCGTCCCGAACCGGGTGATCAATGTCGTCGTCTGACCTCTCCAACGACAACGGCCGTATCGGCAAGGCGGGCGTCCGGCGGCGCGGGCTTCTGGCCTTCGCCCTGGTCGCTCCGGCCGTGCTTGCCACGGCGGCCTGCGGTTTCCAGCCCATGTACGGGAACCTCGGGGCGAACAGCATCGGCAGCGCCGAGCTTCAGCAGGTCGAGATCGGCGGCATCAAGGACCGCTACGGCCAGAAGCTGCGCAACCTTCTGATCGACCGCTTCTACACCGATGGCCGCCCCGCCGCCCCGCGCTACCGGCTGGAAACCGCGCTGACCGCGTCGGAGCAGAAGCTGTCCCTTCAGAAGGACGCGACCGCCACCCGCGCCCAGCTGGTCGTGAACGCCCCCTACCAGCTCATAGACGCGGCGACGGGCAAGATCTTGTTCCAGGCCAACGCGCGCTCCTTCACCAGCTACAACGTGCTGGAGCAGCAGTATGGCGCCCTGGCCACCGTCGAGAACGCCTACGACCGCGCGCTTATCGAAATCTCCAACGAGATCACCACCCGCGTGGCCGCCGAACTCGGCCGCAAATCCTGATCCGCATCCGATAACGGAGGCCGGTCCTCCGCCACCGACGGGGTCTTCGTGAAGCTGCAAGCCCGGGCGATCGACGGCTTCCTGCGCAGCCCCGATCCCAAGATCCGCGCGGTCCTGCTCTATGGTCCGGACACCGGTCTGGTGCGCGACCGCGCCATGGGTCTGGGCCGCACCGTGGTCGCCGACCTGTCCGACCCCTTCCGAGTGACGGAGATGCTGGGCCGCGCCGTCGCCGACGATCCGGCGCGTCTGGCCGACGAGGCCGCCGCGCTGTCCTTCACCGGCGGCCGCCGACTGATCCGTGTGCGCGAGGCGGAGGACAACGTTGCCGCCGCCTTCACCGCCTTCCTGGCCGACCTCCCACCCGGCGACAGCCTGGTCGTCGTCGAGGCCGGCGACCTTGGCAACCGGTCGAAGCTGCGCACCCTGTTCGAAGGGGCGGACGGCGCCGTCGCCATTCCCTGCTATGTGGAGGAGGAGGCCGCGCTTGGCCGGGTCATCGCCGACATTCTGCACGGCCATGGCCTGACCGCCGACCCCGACGCGCTGACCTTCCTTGCCGGCAACCTCGTCGGCGACCGCATGGTGGCGCGCGGCGAGATGGAGAAGCTGGCGCTCTACATGGGCATGGAGACGCGTGTCCGGCTTGAGGATGCCCAGGCCTGCGTCGGCGACAGCGCGGCCCTGTCGCTCGACGAGCCGATCTGGGCAGCGGCGGAGGGCGACTTCGCGACGCTCGACCGGTCGCTGGCCCGGCTGTTCGCCGAGGGCATGTCCCCGGTGCCGATCCTGCGCGCCGCACAGCGCCATTTCCAGCGCCTGCAACTGGTGGCCGGGCAGGTGGCGGCGGGCAAGTCGGCGGACGCCGCGGTGGAAGCGCTGCGCCCGCCGGTGTTCTTCAAAATGAAGCCGCGGCTGACCGGCCAGGCCCGCCGCTGGCCGGCACCGCTGGTCCGTCAGGCTCTGGAACGGCTGGTCGAGGCCGAGGCGGACTGCAAGCGCACCAACATGCCCGACCAGACGCTCTGCGCCCGCGTTCTCTTCCAGCTGGCCTCGCTGGCGCGGCGCTGAACCTCGTCCTTATTTCGCGGCCAGGAACTGCGGCACGTGCAGCAGGATCAGTTCGTTGTGGTCCTGTTTGCCCAGCGCGCGGCCCGACGAGTAGGGGAGGTTGTTGTCGTTGCCGACGACGATGTGCTCGCCATCCACCACGTCGACATTCTCGATGGTGACGAAGGGGAAGGTGAATTTGCCCTTGTCGCCGCCGAGCCGGGCGACGCCCTTCGGATCGTCGATGTCCATCAGGTCGACGTAACCGACCTTCTTCACGAAGCCCTCCGCGTCGGCCTGGGCGAAGTCGATCTTGTAGACGCGCTTGAACTGGGCCGGGACGTTGAAGCAGTCCGGGGTGGGCTGGCCGGTGCAGCCCTGGGCCGGATTGCCCTCGCCGTTGTCGCGCTCGATGATCAGGCCGGTGGTGGCGTCGATCATGTTGAAGTCGCCGATGTTGTTGCCGTTGGCCTCCAGCCGGTACTTGAAGCTGCGGCCGGTGAAACCGCCCTTGGCGACGTCGAACTCGGCGATGCGCAGATACTCCCGCCCGTCCTTGGTCTCCCACGCACCGCCGGTCCACAGCGGCCCTTCGAACAGCGGGTAGAGGAACTTCCCGTCCTTCGACGCGGCCATCCCTTCGAAGCCGCGCGAGCGGCGCACCTCGAAGCCGACGGCGCCGGGCACCGCCGGGGTGGACACCGCGTAATGGTCGGGGGAGCGCACCGGCTTGCCGTCCACCGCGCTCTCGTGCAGGGACAGCAGCTTGCCGGTCCGGTCGGTCACCAGGATGTAGGGGCCGAACTCGTCGCCGAAATACATCCGGTCACCAATGATCTGCACGCTCTCGACGTCGAAGTCGGCGCCGGTCAGGTAGCGCTCCCCGGTCGCCTCGGTGACGATGGGGAAGGGCACCTTGCGGTCGGGATCGCGCAGGAACAGCGTCTCGGCCACCGCCGCCTTGCCGGTCTTCCAATCGATGGTCAGCCGGTGCACCGTCAGCATGGCGTCGGCGGAGTTGCCCTTGCTGCCGAAACCGTTGTCGGTCAGCACCAGGAAGCTCCCGTCACCCAGAGCCTTGATGCCGGAGAAGCCCTGGACCGGCTGGCCGTCGAAGGGCAGCGCCATGCCAGTGCCGCGCGCCGCGCCCGGCGCCGACAGGAAGGACGTGCCGTCGATGCTGCGGGGCTGGTCGACGCGCTTGCGGTCGGCGGCCGTGAACTTGCCGGAGGTGCGGAAGAGGTCCGGCGCGTCGGCGGGCGGCGCCACGAAGGTCGCCGCGTCGATGACGCCATGCCCGGCCAGCTCCGCCGGGAATTTCTGGTCCGCAAGGGCCGGACCGGCCAGCAGGGCGGCGGTGAGGCCGGCAAGGTACAGGCCGTGGATGGACTTCATGAATCTCCCCTCTGTGTCGGCTCCGGCCGCGCCGATGCGGCCGGACGACCCTGTTTAGGGGGAGTTCATGTTAGCGCCGTTTCACTAAAGTGACAGTTTGGTTCCGCGACTTCCTATTCACCACCAAGGCGTCGCAGCACGTCGTCGAGCTGGTCCAGCGTCTGGTAATGGATGGTGATCGAGCCGCCCTTGCCCTGTGGGGTGATGGCGACCTTCAGCCCGATGCGGGCGGAGATCTCCTCCTCCAGATTCACCAGATCGACATCCTTGAGCGTCGGGTCGGTGGCGACACCGCCGCGCCCGCCGGGCTTCTTGGTCTTGACCGGCGCGCTGCCGCGCATCAGGTCTTCGGTCTGCCGGACGTTCAGCCCACGCTTGACCACCTCGCGCGCCACCGACACCGGATCGGAGGAAGTCAGCAGCGCGCGGGCATGGCCGGCGCTGAGCGCCCCCTCCTGCACCATGCCCTTGACCGGGTCGGGCAGGGCGAGCAGGCGCATCATGTTGGCCACATGGCTGCGGCTCTTGCCGACCGAGCGCGCCAGATCCTCCTGCGTGTGTTCGAACTCCTCCATCAGCCGCTTATAGCCCTCGGCCTCTTCGAGCGGCGTCAGGTCCTGGCGCTGAATGTTCTCGATCAGCGCGATTTCCAGCGCTTCACGATCCGACAGCTCGCGGATGACGACCGGCACCTCGTGCAGGCCGGCGATCTGCGCGGCCCGCCAGCGGCGCTCGCCGGCGATCAGCTCGTAGGAGTTGGTCGTCTCCGAATCCCGGCGGACGAGCAGGGGCTGGAGGATGCCCTTGTCACGGATCGACTCGACCAGCCCCTGCAACGCCTCGTCGTCGAAGGTACGGCGCGGCTGATACTTGCCGGGATGGATGAACTCGATGGGCACCTGCTTGGACTGGCGCACCTTGTCGAGCGCGGAGTAATCCTCCGCCGCTTCGCCGAACAGGGCGGACAGGCCGCGGCCCAGGCTGGCGCGGCGGGCACCGCCGTCCGAACGTTTGGTATCCTCCATCACGCGCTCAGCCTCTTTTCACGGCGCAGCACCTCGCCCGCCAGATGGATGTATGCCTGCGACCCGGGACAGCGCATGTCGTAGATCAGCACCGGCTTGCCGTGGGACGGTGCCTCCGAGACCTTCACGTTCCGCGGGATGACGGTGTCGTAGACCTTCTCCCCGAAGAAGCCGCGGACGTCGGCAGCCACCATGTCGGACAAATTGTTGCGCTTGTCGAACATGGTCAGCACGACGCCGTGGATGTCGAGGTCGGGGTTGAAGGCGCGCTTCACCCGCTCGATGGTGCGGACAAGGTGGCTGAGACCCTCCAGCGCGTAGAACTCGCATTGCAGCGGCACCATCACGGCGTGGGAGGCGACCAGCGCGTTCAGCGTCAGCAGACCGAGCGCCGGCGGGCAGTCGATCAGCACGTAGTCGTACTCCAGAGCGCTCTTGTCCACCGCCTCGCGCAACCGGAACTCGCGCCGCTCGGAGGTGACCAGTTCCACCTCGGCGCCGGACAGATCGACGGAGGAGGTGATGATCGACAGGTTCGGCACCGTCGACACCGTCGCGGCATCCTCCAGCGGCATGCCGTCGAACAGCACGTCATAGATGCCGACACGACGCTCGGCGCGCGGGATGCCGAGGCCGGTGGAGGCGTTGCCCTGCGGATCGAGATCGATCACCAGGACGCGCTTGCCGATGGCGGCCAGAGCGGTTGCCAGGTTGATGGTGGTCGTGGTTTTGCCCACGCCGCCTTTCTGGTTGGCAATCGATATGACGCGCGCGGAAGGAAGGGCGGAGGGCATGTCAGCCTCGCGGGAAGCGTCGGAGCGGGAATGCATCAGGGTCGCGGTCTTAGACACGGGCGATACCACTCACACGCAGGATGGTTCCGGTGGGGTCGGTGCGGCTGTCGAAACGCTCGGTCCGCATCTTCCAATATTTGGTGGTATCGGTCAATTCGTCCGCCACATTTTGCCCCTTGGGAAACAGTGCCGCACCCCGGTCCTGGAGGAAGGAATAGGCCCAATTCAGCAGATCGTTCAGCGGAGCCAGGGCGCGGGCGGTCACCACGTCGGCGGCGATCGGCGGCACCGCGTCGATCCGCTTGTTGTGCACGGTGACCGAGGCTCCGGCGACCCGCGCCGCCTCGCGCAGGAAGGCGCATTTGCGGGAGTCGCTCTCAACCAGATGCACCTCCGGCACACCCATGATGGCGAGGACCAAGCCTGGGAAGCCGGCGCCGCTGCCGAGATCGACCAGCACCCGAGTGCCCTCGGGCAGCAGCGGATAGAGCTGCGCAGAGTCGAGGAAATGCCGGCGCCAAGCGTCGGGCAGGGTGGAGGGGCCGACAAGGTTGATCTTCGGCTGCCACTTGCGCAGCGTCGCCTCGTAAGCGGCGAGGCGGTCCAGCGTTTCACGTGAAACACCGGTCTCCGCCTGGAAGGCCGCGGCATCGAACAGGCTCATCAGACGGCCACCTTCACGTCGCGCCGTTTCACGTGGCGGAGCAGGGCGACCAGCGCCGCCGGAGTCATACCGGGAATTCGGGCCGCCGCCCCCAAGGTTGCCGGACGAGCCTGCCGCAGCTTCTGCCGGATCTCGGCGGACAGGCTGCCAATGGTATCGGGGTCGAGATCGTCAGGAAGCTCCAGCGCCTCGTCTTTGCGGAAGGCGCGAATGTCGGCCTCCTGCCGATCGAGATAGCCGGCGTACTTTCCGTCGATCTCCAGCTGCTCGACAACATCAGCCGGGATTGCCGACAGCTCCGGCCACAGCCGGGCGAGGGTGGTGAGGTCGAGATCGGGATAGCGCAGCAGATCGGCGGCGGTCCGGCGCACGCCGTCCTGATTGACGGCGATGCCCTGCCGCTGCAGCTCCGCCGGGGTGGCCTGAAGGGCGCGCACGAGCGTGCGACCGGCGGACAGCGCCTCGGCCTTCGCGGTGAAAGCGTCACGCCGCGCCGACCCGACGCAACCGATGGCAAGACCCTTCGGCGTCAGCCGCTGGTCGGCGTTGTCGGCGCGCAGGATCAACCGGTATTCAGCGCGTGAAGTGAACATCCGATAGGGCTCATTGGTGCCCCGCGTGATCAGGTCGTCGACCAGCACCCCGATGTAGGCGTCGGCGCGGTCGAGGACGAAGCCCTCCGCCGAGCCTCCGGCCAGCAGAGCGGCGTTGATGCCGGCCATCAGACCCTGCGCCGCCGCCTCCTCATAGCCGGTGGTGCCGTTGATCTGGCCGGCGAAGAACAGGCCGGGCGTCCGGCGGGTTTCCAGCGTCGGCTTCAGTTCCCGCGGGTCCACAAAGTCGTACTCGATGGCGTAGCCGGGGCGGATCATCACCGCCCGCTCCAGACCCGGCATCGTCTTCAGGAAGCCGAGCTGGACGTCGCGGGGCAGGGAGGTCGAGATGCCGTTCGGGTAGACCGTGTCGTCATCCAGCCCCTCCGGCTCCAGGAAGATCTGGTGGCGCTCCTTGTCGGCGAAGCGCACCACCTTGTCCTCGATGGATGGGCAATAGCGCGGGCCGGTGCTCTGGATCTGGCCGGAATACATCGGCGCGCGGTGGAGATTGCCGCGGATCAGCGCGTGCATCTCCGGCGTCGTCCAAGTGATCGCGCAGTCGATCTGCGGCGTGTCGATGCGGTCGGTCAGATAGGAAAAGGGCGGGGGCGGCGTGTCGCCCGGCTGCTTCTCCAGGGCGGCCCAATCGATGGTCTTGCCGTCGAGCCGCGGCGGCGTGCCGGTCTTCAGGCGGCCGAGTGGGAAGCCGAGACGCGCCAGCGTGTCGGACAGGCCGATGGAGGGTGCCTCGCCGACGCGCCCCGCCGGGGTGGTCTCTTCACCGATGTGGATCAGGCCGCGCAGGAAGGTGCCGGTGGTCAGCACCACGGCGCCCGCGGCGAGGGTCTTGCCGGAACCGGTCACCACGCCCGTCACCCGTCCATCCTCGCCGATGGTCAGGTCCTCGGCGCCACCGGCCTCGATTGACAGGTTCGGCTGTTCGGCCAGGATCGCCTGCACAGCCTGCCGGTAGAGCTTGCGGTCGGCTTGGGCGCGTGGGCCGCGGACGGCCGGTCCCTTGCTGCGGTTCAGAATGCGGAACTGAATGCCGCCGCGGTCGATGGCACGGGCCATGACGCCATCGAGCGCGTCGATCTCGCGCACCAGATGCCCTTTCGCCAACCCGCCGATGGCCGGGTTGCAGGACATCTCACCGATGGTGTCCAGCTTGTGGGTGAGCAGCAGGGTGCGCGCACCCATGCGCGCCGCAGCGGCGGCAGCCTCGCAACCGGCGTGGCCTCCGCCGACAACAATGACGTCGAACGTTCGCATGGCCGGACCATAGCCGAGTCAGCGCCGGACGCCAAGCGCCGCGACGCCGCGACGCCCGTGTTTCACGTGAAACAGAGCGGCGCGGCAAGTTTGTCACGCCCCTCTCGGCTCACTTGCCGATGCAGAAGTCCCGGAAGATCACGTCCAGCAAATCTTCGACATCGACCCGCCCGGTGATCCGGCCAAGAGCGCGGCTCGCCAAACGCACATCCTCAGCCATCAGTTCCGGCAGGGGGGCGGTCAGGGCGCGACGCAGGGCATCCCGGCATTCCTCAAGAGCGGAGCGGTGGCGGGCACGGGTCAGGGCCGGGGCACCGCTGCCGGCCAGCCGGTCGGCGGTAAACGCCGTCAAACGCCGCTCCAGCTCCGGCAGGCCGGCACCGGTCCGGGCGGAGACCGCAACCGTTTCCCTGCCGCCGACCGTCGGCACCGCGGCATCGGCGACGTCCGTCTTGTTCAGGACCACCACCGTGTCCTTGTCGAGCAGGGCGACCGTCGCCGGGTCAAGCGTGGGAAGGGCGGTGGCGTCGAACACGGCGACCTTCACGTCGGCGCGGGCGGCGCGGTCGAGCGCGCGGCGGATGCCTTCCTCCTCGACCTCGTCGGCGGCCGCCTCGCGCAGGCCCGCCGTATCGGCCAGCACCACCGGGTAGCCGCCGAGGTCGAGATGGACCTCGATCACGTCGCGGGTGGTGCCGGCGCGGGCCGAGACGATGGCGGCCTCGCGGCGGGCGAGGGCGTTCAGCAGGCTCGACTTGCCGGCGTTGGGCGCGCCGACGATGGCGATGTGCAGACCCTCGCGCAGCCGTTCCCCACGGCCACGGTCGTCCAGGTGGGCGTCGATCTCGGCGGCCAGCGTGTCCAGCACGGGACGCGCGGCGTCCGACACACCGGACGGCAAGTCCTCGTCGGGGAAGTCGATGTCGGCTTCGATGTGGGCGAGCGACCGGGTCAGCCGCTCCCGCCAGCCGTCGTAGAGTTTGCCGAGCGCGCCTTCCATCTGGCGCAGGGCTTGGCGGCGTTGGGCGGAGGTCTCGGCATCCACAAGGTCGGCGACCGCCTCGGCCTCGGTCAGGTCGAGCTTGCCGCTCTCGAAGGCGCGACGGGTGAACTCGCCGGGCTCGGCAACGCGCAGACCGGGCAGGGCGGAGAGCGCCTCCACCACGCCGGCCACCACGGCGCGCCCACCGTGGAGGTGCAGTTCCACCACGTCCTCGCCGGTGAAGCTGCGGGGGGTGGTGAAGCGCAGCACGAGGGCATCGTCCAGCGCCTCCCCGTTCTTGGGATCGCGCAAGCGGACGAGCGTGGCCATGCGGGGTTCGGGCAGCGGCTTGCCGGTCAGGGCGGCGAGGGCGTCGCCGGAGGCCGGGCCCGAAACGCGAACCACCGCCACACCGGCACGGCCGGGGGCGGTGGCGAGGGCAAAGATGGTCGGGATCATCGTGCCAAACATCATCGTGCCGGAGCCGAAACGGTCAGCCGACCTGTTCCGGCAGAAGTTCCGTTTGTTCCGGCTTCAACATGAGCCGCTCCACACGGCCACCACCAACCAAGTGCGTCTCCAGGATGGCGTCGACGTCGGCGAAGGAATGGTAAGTGTACCAGACGCCCTCGGGGTAGACGACCAGCACCGGCCCTAGCTCGCAACGGTCCAGGCAACCGGCGGCGTTGATGCGCACCCGGCCGTCCAGGCCCAGTTCGCGGGCGCGCGCCTTCATATAGTCGCGGAGCTTTTCGGACCCCCGGGCGGCGCAGGAGCCGCGCTTGTGTCCATCGGGGCGGCGGTTGGTGCAGGAGAAAACATGGGCTTCGAAGTAAGGCTTCGGATCGGTCACTTGCGTCCATCCTGTCCCATGGCGGCGGCCATCTGGGACCAAAACATTTTCTGAAGCTGCTCCATGCCCTGAATTCCCGCCGGCAGCCACGTCTTCATCATCGTCTCGGGGTCCATGGCGAGCAGGGAGGCCTGCATTCGGTCCTGGATCTCCTGCATCATGGCGTCCTGCATGGGCTTCACGTCGGGAAGGCCCAGGAAATGGCGCGCCTCTTCGGGTGTGCAGTCGATGTCGATGGTGATTTTCATGGCCCAATTCCCTTGGAAAGCGCGCGGTACGCAGGAAATTAAGGGTTGAGCGCCGCTTCGGCTCATGCCCCACTATACAGATAGGAAGCCCTGGCGCAACGGCACCGCCGCGCCAGTTTATTCCCAACCACGCCACAGACCGGAAACGCCTCTCATGCCCGCGAACCTGCTTGGCCGGGAGACCAGCCCCTACCTGCTCCAGCACAAGGACAACTCCGTCCATTGGATGGCCTGGGGCCGCGACGCCTTCGAACGGGCCAGGCGCGAGAACAAGCCGGTGCTGCTGTCGGTCGGCTACGCCGCCTGCCACTGGTGCCATGTGATGGCGCACGAGAGCTTCGAGAATCCGGAGATCGCCGCCTTGATGAACGAGCTGTTCGTCAACATCAAGGTGGACCGGGAGGAGCGGCCCGACGTCGACCAGATCTACCAGTCGGCCCTGGCCATGTTGGGGCAGCAGGGCGGCTGGCCGCTGACCATGTTCCTGACGCCGGAGGCCGAACCCTTCTGGGGCGGCACCTATTTTCCGCCGGCCTCGCGCTACGGGCGGCCCGGCTTCCCCGACGTGCTGCGCGGCGTGGCGGAGACCTACCGCAACAAGCCGGAGAACGTGACCCGCAACGTCGCCGCGCTGAAGGACGCGCTGGGCAAGCTGGCGGAGAACCGGGCGGCGGGGGAGGTCGACCTCGCCATGCTCGACCAGATCGCCGACCGGCTGGTCCGCGAGGTCGATCCTTTCCACGGCGGCATCGGCCACGCCCCGAAATTCCCCCAGGTGCCGATCTTCACGCTGCTGTGGCGGGCCTGGCTGCGCACCGGCAAGGAGCCGTACCGGGAGGCGGTCGCCAACACGCTGGCCCACATGTGCCAGGGCGGGATTTACGACCATCTGGGCGGCGGCTTCGCCCGCTACTCGGTGGACGAGATGTGGCTCGTGCCGCATTTCGAGAAGATGCTTTACGACAACGCCCAGCTCCTCGACCTGATGACACTGGTCTGGCAGGCGGAGCGGGAGCCGCTGTTCGAGACGCGCATTCGGGAAACGGTGGGCTGGGTTCTGCGCGAGATGATCGCCGAGGGCGGCGGCTTCGCCGCCACCCAGGACGCCGACAGCGAGGGCGAGGAGGGCCTCTTCTACATCTGGAACGAGGAGGAGATCGACCGTCTCCTCGGCCCCGGCGCGGAGGTCTTCAAGCGCGCCTACGGCGTCACCCCGCAGGGCAACTGGGAGGGGGCGACCATCCTCAACCGGCTGCACCGCATCGAGGCGCTGGACGCCGAGACCGAGGCGACGCTGGCCGAACAGCGGGCGATCCTCTGGCGGGAGCGCGAAAAGCGGATCAAGCCGGGCTGGGACGACAAGGTGCTGGCCGACTGGAACGGCCTGATGATCGCGGCGCTCGCCCAGGCCGGCATGGTCTTCGACGAGCCGGAGTGGGTCGCCGCCGCGCAGCGGGCCTATGCCTTCGTCCGCGACCGCATGACCGAGGACGGGCGCCTTCTGCACAGCTGGCGGGCCGGGCAGCTCAAGCACCGGGCGACGCTCGACGACTACGCCCACATGGCGCGCGCCGCACTCGCCCTGCACGAGGCGACCGGCGATGCGGAGCCGCTGGAGCAGGCGCGGGCCTGGGTGAAGGTGCTCGACGCGCATTTCTGGGACGCGCAGGCGGGCGGCTACTTCTACACGGCGGACGACGCCGACGACCTGATCGTCCGCACCAAGTCGGCCGGCGACGCGGCGACGCCCAGCGGCAACGGCACCATGCTGGCGGTTCTGGCGTCCCTGCATCACCGCACCGGCGAGGCCGCCTACCGCGAGCGGGCGGACGCCCTGGCCGCCGCCTTCTCCGGCGAGCTGAGCCGCAACTTCTTCCCGCTGCCGACCTATCTGAACGCGGCGGAGCTTCTCCAGAAGGCCCAGCAAATCGTCATCGTCGGCGACCCGCAGGCGCCGGACACCGCGGCGCTGCGCCGGGCGGTGCTCGACCGACCGGTTCCCGACCGCATCCTCACCGTCCTGCCGCCGGGGACCGAACTGCCCGCCGGGCATCCGGCGCACGGCAAGGGCATGCAGGGTGGGGCGGCGACCGCCTATGTCTGCACCGGCATGACCTGCTCCCCGCCGGTGACCGCACCCGACGCGCTGGCCGCCGCCCTGAGCCGGAAATGACCTCATGACGCAGACCCTCAGATACCCGGCCACCGGCAGCCTGACCGTCGACAGCCCGCTGGGCCTGCTGACCCTGACCAGCGCCGCCGGCGCCATCGTGGCGCTCGACTGGGGACGGCTGGGAGACGACCAGCCGGACCCCGTGCTGGAGGAGGCGGCCCGCCAGCTCCGCGACTATTTCGCCGGGACGCGGTTGGAGTTCGACTTGCCGCTGTCTCCCCGCGGGACGGCCTTCCGGCAGAAGGTCTGGGCGGCGATGCGGGCCATCCCCTACGGCGGCGTCCTGACCTACGGAGACGTCGCGCGGCTGCTGGAGACGGCGCCGCGGGCCGTGGGCGGGGCCTGCGGGGCGAACCCGATTCCTTTGATCATCCCCTGCCACCGCATCGTCGGGGGCGGCGGGGCGCCCGGCGGCTATTCCGGCCTGGGCGGCCTGCGGACCAAGGATTGGCTGCTCCGCCACGAGCGGCGGTACCGGGTGACAGCGGACCAGGCCGGCGATACGCTGGAGCTTCAGCTTCTGTAAAAAAGGGAAGGGACCGACCACCATGGTTCACGCGATCCGCATCCACGACTACGGCGGACCCGAAGCGCTGCGCTGGGACGAGATCGAGGTGGGCGACCCCGGCCCCGGTCAGGTGCGGCTGCGCCAGACCGCGGTCGGGCTGAACTACATCGACACCTATCACCGCTCCGGCGCCTACAAGCTGCCGCAGCTTCCCGCCATCATCGGGACCGAGGGCGCCGGCGTGGTCGAGGCCGTGGGGCCGGACGTGACGACGCTGAAGCCCGGCGACCGGGTCGGCTACGCGCCGCTGATCGGCGCCTACGCCGAATCCCGCCTCGCCCCCGCCGACCGGCTGATTCCGCTGCCGAGCTGGATCGAAGACCGGCAGGCCGCCGCCATGCTGCTCCAGGGCATGACCGCGCAATTCCTCCTGCGCTCCACCTACGCGGTGCAGCCGGGCGACACCATCCTGGTCCAGGCCGCCGCGGGCGGCGTCGGCCAGATCCTCTGCCAATGGGCGAAGCATCTGGGAGCCACCGTGATCGGCACGGTCAGCAGCGACGAGAAGGCGGAGCTGGCCCGCGCCGCCGGCTGCGACCATCCCATCGTCTACACACGCGAGAATTTCGTGAACCGCGTGAAGGACCTGACGGACGGGCAGGGCGTGCCGGTGGTCTATGACGGCGTCGGCAAGACGACCTTCATGGACAGCCTCGACTGCCTGCGTCCCCGCGGCTTCATGGTGCTGTTCGGCGCGGCGTCGGGGCCGGTCCCGCCGCTGGACCTGCAGGTCCTGGCGGTCAAGGGCTCGCTCTACGTCACGCGCCCGACCTTGTTCAGCTACGTCGCCAAGCGCGACGACCTGATGGCCAGCGCCGCCGACCTGTTCGAGGTGGTGCACACCGGCGGCGTGACCATCAACGTCGGCCAGACCTTCGCGCTGCGCGACGCAGCCGAGGCCCACCGGGCGCTGGAGTCCCGCGCCACGACCGGGTCGACGGTGCTGCTGCCGTAAGGTTCAGAGCCCTCTCCCGGGGCGGGAGAGGGAATAACAACTCACTCGGCGGCCCAGAGCGGGTTCTTCAGCTTCTTGAGAAGCTCCGCATGGGCCGCCAGCTCCTCCTCGCTCGGCGCGTGGGCGCGCGGGGCGCGGTAGGGGCGGTCGATGCGGATCGCCGCGGGGCCGCCCGCCGCCGGGCCGGAGGCCAGCGCCAGACCGGCCTGACGCCCGCCGCGCAGCTCCAGATACACCTCGGCCAGAAGCTGGGCGTCGAGAAGCGCGCCGTGGTAGGTGCGGCTGGAATTGTCGACGCCGAAGCGCTTGCAGAGCGCGTCCAAGGTGGCCGGCGCGCCGGGAAACTTCTGCCGCGCCATCAGCAGCGTGTCGATGGCCCGGTCCTTCGGCATCACCGGATAGCCGGCGATCCGCAGTTCCCAGTTCAGGAAGTGCATGTCGAAGGCCGCGTTGTGGATCACCAGCGGCGCGTCGCCGATGAAGGCCACGAACTCCGCCACCACGTCGTTGAACAGCGGCTTGTCCGACAGGAACTCCGTCGTCAGCCCGTGCACCGCCACCGCGTCCGGCGGCACGTCGCGCTCCGGGTTGACGTAGCAATGGAAGGTCTTGCCGGTGGCGACGTGGTTGTGCAGCTCGACGCAGCCGATTTCGATCAGCCGGTGCCCTTCCTCGGGCTTGAAGCCGGTCGTTTCCGTATCGAGGACGATCTCACGCATGAACCACCTGTCCGGGCTGGTATCCCCGCGGCGGCCACTGCCATCCGCGGCGCCGCTTCACGTCGGCGAGGATGTTGCGCAGCGCCCGCCGGGTGGCCCGCCGCCCATCGCCGGTGTTGACGACGTGGTCGGCGCGCCGCCGCTTCTCCGCGTCGGGCATCTGCCGGGCCAGAATAGCGGCGAACTTGTCCGGCGTCATGCCCGGCCGCGCCAGGACCCGTGACTTCTGCACCAGGAAGGGGGCGGTGACCACCACGGTGCGGTCCACCTTGCGCTCCCCACCGATCTCGAACAGCAGGGGGATGTCCAGCACCGCCACGCGCACGCGGCGGCGTGCCGCCTGCCTCAGGAAGCGCCGCTGCGCGGCTTGCACCGCCGGGTGGAGGATCGCCTCCAGCCGCTTCAGCGCCGCTGGGTTGCCGAAGACCGCGGCACCCAGCGCCCGCCGGTCCACCGCGCCATCCACGACCACGCCAGGAAAGGCCGCCTCGATGGCTGGCACGGCGGCGCCGTGGCGCCCCAGCAGGCCGTGCACCACGGCGTCGCTGTCGCACACCGGGGCGCCCATGCGCTTCAGCATGCGCGCCGCCGTGCTCTTGCCCATGCCGATGGAGCCGGTCAGTCCCAAGACGATCATCACGCGACCTCAGCCCTGGAGAACGGCGGCCTTCAGCCCCTCGGTCACCTCCGGCTCCCGGCCGAACCAGGCGGCGAAGCCGGGGCGGGCCTGATGGAGCAGCATGCCGACGCCGTCCACAACGCGGTTGCCGCGGGCCTGCGCGGCGGCCAGAAGCGGGGTCATCAGGGGCGTATAGACGATGTCGGTGACGACCGCCGAACCGGGCAGGGCGCGCAGGTCCAGCTCCAGCGGCGGCTGGCCGGCCATGCCCTGGGTCGTCGTGTTCACCACCAGCGCCGCCCCTTCCAGGAGCGTTTCACGTGAAACCCAGTCGGCGGTCTCGATGTTGCCGCCAATATCCGTCGCCAGCTCGTCCGCCCGCGCCCGCGTGCGGTTGACCAGCCAGACGCGCGGAGCACCCTCGTCGAGGAGGGAGGCAACGACGGCCCGCGCGGCACCACCGGCACCGATGACCAGCGCCGGACCGTCCGTGGCCTTCCAGCCCGGCGCGCCGCTCCTCAAATTCTCGATGAAACCGAAGCCGTCGGTGTTGCGGCCTTCCAGCGACCCGTCCTCGCCCACCACGATGGTGTTGACGGCGCCCATCCGCTTGGCGGTGGCGTCCAGCCGGTCGACCGCGCGGTAGGCGGCCTCCTTGTGCGGCACCGTCACGTTGCAGCCGCGGAAGCCGAGTGCGGGCAGGGCGCGGATGGCCTGCTCGATGCGGTCGGGCGGCGCGGCCAGCGGCACATAGGCGCCGTCGATGCCGTACTGTTCCAGCCAATAGCCGTGCAGCCGGGGCGAGCGCGAATGGCCGATCGGCCAGCCCATCACCCCGGCCAGCCTTGCCTTGCCGCTGATCGTCATTCCGCAATCACCCCATGCACCCGCAGGAACCCGAGCAGCGGCAGCAGCGGCAGCCCGAGGATCGTGAAGAAGTCGCCGTCCACCCGGTGGAAGAGCTGCGCGCCCAAGCCTTCGAGGTGATAGGCGCCGACCGACCCCAGCACGTCGTCGCCCGCCGCGTTCAGGTAGGAGTCGAGAAAGGCGTCGCTGAAGGGGCGCATGGTCAGGCGGGCGCGGTCGACATGGTGCCACAGCCGCTCGCCGTCGCGGCTCACCACGGCACAGCTCACCAGCCGGTGCGTCTTGCCGCGCAGGTCTTGAAGCTGAGCCCGAGCGGCGTCGCGGTCGGCCGGCTTGTCGAACCAGCGGCCCTCGCACTCCAGCATCTGGTCGGCGCCAATCACCAGGGCGCCGGGATGCTTGCGGGTGACGCGCTGCGCCTTCAGCTCGGCCAGAGCCTCGGCCACATCCTCGACCGGGGCGCCCTCGGCGCGGGCGGCCAGCTTGATCTCCTCCTCGTCCACCGCGGCGGGGGCGAGGGTGACCCGCACCCCGGCGCGCTCCAGCATCTCCGCCCGGGTGCGGGAGCCGGAGGCGAGGACGACGGTGGGAACCGCTCCGCTCACGTCAGGGGTCCCTCGGGGACGACGCCGTGCAGGCCGCCGCTCTGGCGGCGGGCGAGCAGCATCATGATCTCCGCCGCCGTCTCCTCGATGGAGCGGCGCGACACGTCGATCACCGGCCAGCCGCGCCGGGTGAACATGCGCCGCGCGTCGGTGACCTCGGCGCGCACCACCTCGGGGTCTACGTAGGTCGAGGACTCGTTCTGGTTCAGCAGCTTCAGCCGGTTGCGGCGGATCTGCACCAGGCGGTCCGGGTCCTTGGTCAGGCCGACGACCAGCGGCCGGGTCAGCTTCTCGATCTCCGGCGGCATCGGGCAACCGGGGACGATCGGGATGTTCGCCGCCTTGATGCCGCGGTTCGCCAGATAGATGCAGGTCGGCGTCTTCGACGTGCGCGACACGCCCATCAGGATCACGTCAGCCTCGTGCAGGTCCCAGCTCGACTGGCCGTCGTCGTGGGCCAGCGCGAAGTCCATCGCGTCCATGCGCCCGAAATACTCGGCGTCCAAGGCGTGCTGGCGGCCGGGCTGGCGCTGCGATTCCACGCCGAGGAAGGCGGCCAGCGCGTTGATCAGCGGGTCGAGCACCGGGATGCAGGGCACCTGCACCTCGCGGCAGAAATCCTGGAGGCGGCGGCGCAGCTTCTCGTCCACCAGCGTGAACATGACGAGGCCGCGATTCTCCTGGACGCCCTCCAGAACCATGTCGAGCTGTCGCTCGGTCCGCACGAGATTCCAGAAATGCTCGACCGGGCGAACATCGTCGAACTGGATGACGCAGGCGCGGGCGACGCTGTTGATCGTCTCGCCGGTCGCGTCCGACACAAGATGCAGGTGGAACTGTCTCATCCGTCCCCAACGTGTTGTGGAGAACCCGTCCGAATCTGTGGACAACGGGGATCTCCTGGATTCTGTCCCTCCGGGCGGGACTCGTCGCCCCCGCTGGCGCCCCCTTCGGGACAATCCGCGCGCCCTCTCCGGAACATGGGTACAATGACTCCCGCGGACCATGTTATCCACGGGATTCCCAGGCTTCCCGATATAGCATTTCCGCCGTTTCCGGCGAAAGCGTCCGGAGTCGTCCACAGAATCCGATTTTCGTCCACAGCGCGCCGTCCGGCCTGTGGACGATTCCGCGCAAAGCGGGGATTCCCGTTTTCCACAGGCTCCCACCACCCCTTCTTCCTTTCTCTCTTTAAAAAGAATACTGAGTAGGGGGTGAGAACCCGCAGACCTGATTCACCTACAGGGGAACGATCCGCCGTGTCCGAGGCCGTGTCCAAGATTGCCAAGCCGATGCTTGCCGCCCTTGCCGGCGAGGTGCGTCCGCGCCCGCCCTTCTGGCTCATGCGCCAGGCCGGCCGTTACCTGCCGGAATATCGGGAATTGCGCGCCAAGGCCGGCAGCTTCCTGGACATGTGCTACAACCCCGACCACGCGGTCGAGGTGACCCTGCAGCCGTTGCGCCGCTACGACATGGACGCCGCGATTCTGTTCTCCGACATCCTGGTGGTGCCGCACGCCCTGGGCCAGCCGCTGGCCTTCCTGGAGGGCGAGGGGCCGAAGCTGGACCCTGTGAGAAGCGTGGAAGACCTCAAGCGCTTGTCGCGCGACCGCTTCCACGAACGGCTGGAGCCGGTCTACGAGACGGTCCGCCGCCTCTCCCGCGCGATTCCGGCGCACACCACGCTGATCGGCTTTGCCGGGGCGCCCTGGACCATCGCCTGCTACATGGTCGAAGGGGCGGGTTCCAAGGAGTACGCGCATGTCAAGCGCTGGGCCTACGGCGATCCCGCCGGGTTCGGCGCGCTGATGGACCTGCTGGTCGAGGTGACGGCCGACTACCTGTGCACCCAGATCGAGGCCGGGGCCGAGGTGGTCCAGCTGTTCGACAGCTGGGCGGGCGTCCTGCCGGCGGGCGAATTCCGCCGCTGGGTGATCGAGCCGACGCGGCGGATCGTGGATCTCATCAAGGCGCGCCACCCCGCGATTCCGGTCATCGGTTTCCCGCGCGGTGCGGGCCTCTCCTATGAGGCTTACGTCACGGGCAGTGGGGTGGATGCCGTCGGGCTCGACACCACCGTCCCGGTGGCTTGGGCGGCCGGGAATCTGCAATCCAGATTGCCGGTGCAGGGCAACCTCGACCCGATCATGCTCGCCGCCGGTGGCGAGGCCCTGCGCACCGCCGCCTCGGAGATTCTGGAGACGCTCGCCGGCAAGCCCTTCGTCTTCAACCTGGGCCACGGCGTGATCCAGACCACCCCGCCGGAGCATGTTGCCGAGCTGGCCCGTCTGATCAAGGACTGGCCGAACCGGGGCTGAGGCACCGGAGGGTCAAAAAAGCGCGCAACGGGAAGGGAAGGGGATTCCAGTGCTGTATCTCTGGGTCAAGGCTCTGCACGTCATCAGCATCATCGCCTGGATGGCCGGGCTTCTCTATCTGCCGCGGCTGTTCGTCTACCACTGCGAGACGGCGCCGGGCTCCGAATCCTCGGAGCGGTTCAAGGTGATGGAGCGCCGCCTGCTGCGCGCCATCATGAATCCGGCGATGGGCGCCGCCTATCTCTTCGGAATCGCGATGATCGTGATGGAACCGGCCTGGATGAAGCAGGGCTGGCTGCACGCGAAGCTGCTGTTCGTCCTGGCGCTCACCGGCACGCACATGATGATGGCGCGCTGGCGCAAGGACTTCGAGGCGGACCGCAACACCCGCCCGCAGCGCTTCTTCCGCATGTGGAACGAGGCGCCGACCCTGCTGATGATCGGCATCGTCATCTTTGTGATCGTGAAGCCGTTCTGACGGGACGGGGCGGCGGTCAACCCCGCCGTCCCATCACCCGGCGGGTGACCGCCTTCTCGGCCTCCACCGCCAGGAAGATCGCCAGACCGGCCGCCGTCATGGCCACCCACTGGGTCCAGTCCACCGCCGCCGTGCCGAACAGGCTCTGCAGGGGCGGGGCGTAGGTGAAGGCGAGCTGGAAGACCAGCATCAGCCCGATGGAGATCCACACCGGGCGGCTGCCGAACAGCCCCCGCCGGTTCAGCACCGAGGCGGTGACCGCCCGCGCGTTCAGCAGGAAGAAGATCTCCCCCATCACCAGGGCGTTGACGGCCATGGTGCGGGCGACCGGCGCCGGGTCGCCGTGCCCCTCGTGCAGCAGGAAGAATCCGAAGCTGGTGGCGACCAGGAGCGCCATCACCAGCACCATGCGCCCGATCAGGAAGCCCGGCAGGATCGGCTCGTCCTGCGGGCGGGGCGGGCGCTTCATCACGGCCGCTTCCGGTGGCTCGAAGGCCAGCGCCAGGCCCAGCGTCACCGCCGTCACCATGTTGACCCAGAGAATCTGGACGGGCGTGATCGGCAGCGTGTAGCCGGCCAGCACGGCGACCAGGATCACCAGCGCCTGGGCGCCGTTGGTCGGCAGCATGAACAGGATCGTCTTGCGCAGATTGTCGTAGACGGTGCGTCCTTCCTCCACGGCGTGGGCGATGGAGGCGAAGTTGTCGTCGGCCAGCACCATGCTGGCGGCCTCCTTCGCGGCCTCCGTCCCCTTGCAGCCCATGGCGACGCCGACGTCGGCGCGCTTCAGGGCGGGGGCGTCGTTCACCCCGTCGCCGGTCATGGCGACGGTGTAGCCGGCCGTCTGGAGCGCACGGACGAGGCGCAGCTTGTGCTCCGGCGTGGTGCGGGCGAAGACGTCGGCGTCGCGCGCCACGGCGACCAGCGTCGCGTCGTCCAGCCGGTCCAGTTCGCTCCCCGACACCGCGTCGCCCGACAGGTTGAACTGCCGCCCAATGGCCTGGGCGGTGCCGGCGTGGTCGCCGGTGATCATCTTCACCCGGATTCCCGCCGCCTGACACTCGGCCACCGCCGCCACCGCCTCCTCGCGCGCCGGGTCGATGAAGCCGCACAGGCCGAGCAGGGTCAACCCCTCCCGCACGTCGTCCATGTCCAGCACGGTCTGGCCGGGCAAAGCGGGCCGGCCGGCGAGAGCCAGCACGCGCTGGCCGCGCGCCGCCAGGTCCTCCACCCGCGCCAGCCAATGGCCGGTGTCGAGCGGTGCGCTGCCGCCGTCCGCGGCCCGTACGTGTGTGCACATGGACAGCACCCGTTCCGGCGCGCCCTTGACGTACAGCCGCCCGTGCCCCTCATGGTCGTGGTGCAGGGTGGCCATGTACTTGTGTTCGGATTCGAAGGGGATCACGTCCGTACGCGGGCGGCGGGCGGCCTCTTCCCGCACGTCCAGCCCGGCCTTGATGCCCAGCGCCAGCAGGGCGCCGTCGGTCGGATCGCCGGCCACCGTCCAGCCCTCCTCGCCACGCTGAAGCTCCGCGTCGTTGCACAGCAGGGCGGCGCGGGCCAGTTCGGTCAGCACGGGATCGGCGGCGGGGTCCAGGGCCTTGCCGTCGCGGCGGAACTCGCCTTCGGGGCGGTAGCCGGTGCCGGTCACCGAGCAGTCGCCCGCCGCGGTCACCACGGTCTGCACGACCAGCTCGTTGCGGGTCAGCGTGCCGGTCTTGTCGGAGCAGATGATCCCGACCGAGCCCAGCGTCTCCACCGCCGGCAGGCGGCGGATGATGGCGTTGCGCCGGGCCATGCGGGTGACTCCGATGGCCAGCGTGATCGTCATCACCGCCGGCATCCCTTCCGGAATCGCCGCCACCGCCAGACCGACCGCGGCCATGACCATGTCCGGCCAGGGCTCCCCCTGGACCAGGGAGCCGTAGAGGAAGGTCAGCGCGGTCAGCGCCAGGATGCCGATGGTCAGCCAGCGCCCGAAGACGGCCATCTGGGCGAGCAGCGGCGTGGTCAGCTCCTCCACGCCCGCCAGGAGCGTGCCGATGCGGCCCAGCTCCGTCTTGTCCCCCGTGGCCACCACGACGCCCATGGCCTGTCCCTGGGCCACCAGCGTGCCGGAATAGGCCATGCCGCCGCGCTCCGCCAGGGGAGCGTCCACGGCCACCGCGTCGGCGCTCTTGGCGACCGGCACGGATTCCCCGGTCAGCGCCGCCTCCTGCACGCGCAGGCCCTTGACGCGGACCAGCCGCAGATCCGCCGGCACCTTGTCGCCCGAGGCCAGAAGGACACGGTCGCCGGGCACCAGCTCCTCCGCCGGGACGGTCACCTGATGGCCGCCGCGCAGAACCACCGCCTGCGGCGACAGCATGCTGCGGATGGCGTCGAGCGCCTGCTCCGCCTTGCCCTCCTGGACATAGCCGATGGCGGCGTTGATCAGCACGACGCCGGCGATCACCGCGGCGTCCACGTACTCGCCCAGCAGGACCGTGACGACTCCCGCGCCGATCAGCACGTAGATCAGCAGATTGTCGAATTGCGCCAGGAAGCGCATCAGCGCCGATCGGCGGGGCGGTGGGGTCAGCCGGTTGGGGCCGTACCGCCGCCGGCGCTCCGCCGCCTCATCCGGCGTCAGCCCGTCGTCGGGGCTGTCCAGCACGGCCAAGGCTTTGTCCGGGGGCTGGGCGTGCCAGGGCAGGGGATTGGCGGAGGCTTCGGGAGCAACGATGGTTCCGGGTCCGGAACGGTCATGCGGGCTCATGATGTCAACCAAACCGTTTCTGTCCTAAACGCCCAGGTCGTGCCCCGGTGGTCTGGATAACAGGGGATGCGGCATCGTGACCCGGACGAAGACGCGCAAGAATCCAGCCCGTTTCCAAGAATTCGCTTTCATTTGACTTGCAGACGGCGTTCCGCTAACCATCTTTCCCACCACGGGGCGGCAAGCCTCGCGGGTACCCATCCCACATCCGCCGTTCCGTCCCTCCCCAACGATCTGGGCGCGACGTCCGACAGGCATTCCCAGCCTTCAGCGCCGTCCGACGCTCAACCGACGCACCCTGCGCCGGCCCGGGACCTCTGGCACTCCCCCTCGCATGACCGATTCCCTTAAGGCACCCCCATGCATCTCCAAGAGCTGAAGTGCAAGAGCCCCGCCGAACTGCTGGCGTTCGCCGAGGAACTGCAGATCGAGAACGCCAGCACGCTGCGCAAGCAGGACATGATGTTCGCCATCCTCAAGCAGCTGGCGGAAAACGACGTTCCGATCTACGGCGACGGCGTGCTTGAGGTTCTTCAGGACGGTTTCGGGTTCCTGCGCTCGCCGGAGGCCAACTATCTTCCCGGCCCCGACGACATCTACGTCAGCCCCAGCCAGGTGCGCCGCTTCAGCCTGCGCACCGGCGACACGGTCGAAGGGCAGATCCGCGCGCCCAAGGACGGCGAGCGTTACTTCGCCCTTCTCAAGGTCAACACGATCAACTTCGATGCGCCGGACAAGGTCCGCCACCGCATCAACTTCGACAACCTGACCCCGCTCTACCCGGAAGAGCGGCTGCGCATGGAAGTCGACGACCCGACCAAGAAGAACTACACGGGCCGCATCATCGACCTCGTGGCGCCGCTGGGCAAGGGCCAGCGCGGGCTGATCGTCGCCCCGCCGCGCACCGGCAAGACGGTGATGCTGCAGAACATCGCCCATTCCATCGCGACCAACCATCCGGAAGCCTATCTGATCGTCCTGCTGATCGACGAGCGCCCGGAAGAGGTGACCGACATGGCCCGCTCCGTGCAGGGCGAGGTCATCAGCTCCACCTTCGACGAGCCGGCGACGCGCCACGTCCAGGTCGCCGAGATGGTCATCGAGAAGGCCAAGCGGCTGGTCGAGCACAAGCGCGACGTGGTCATCCTGCTGGACTCCATCACCCGTCTGGCCCGCGCCTACAACACCGTCGTTCCCTCCTCGGGCAAGGTGCTGACCGGCGGCGTCGACGCCAACGCGCTGCAGCGCCCGAAGCGCTTCTTCGGTGCGGCCCGCAACATCGAGGAGGGCGGCTCGCTGACCATCATCGCGACCGCGCTGATCGACACCGGCAGCCGCATGGACGAGGTGATCTTCGAAGAGTTCAAGGGCACCGGCAACTCGGAGATCGTGCTGGACCGCAAGCTCTCCGACAAGCGCACCTTCCCGGCCATCGACATCTCCAAGTCGGGCACCCGCAAGGAGGAGCTGCTGGTCGACAAGGGCACCATCTCCAAGATGTGGATCCTGCGCCGCATCCTGATGCCGATGGGCGTGACCGACGCGGTGGACTTCCTGGTCGACAAGCTGAAGCACACCAAGTCGAACTCGGAATTCTTCGACTCCATGAATCAGTAGTCTACGGTTGTCTCTTCCCCCGTCCGATCCAAGGGCGGGGGAGGGCACGAAAAAAGGCGGGAGGCCCCAGTGGAGCCTCCCGCCTTTTCTTTTCAGCGCCTCGCGACCGGATCGGATCAGAACGGCGACTGCGGCGCCTCTTCGGCCTGGGCCTGCTGGCCGGCGGTCTGGCGGCGGTACAGGTCGACGAAGTCGATCGGGTTGATCATCAGCGGCGGGAAACCGCCGTCCTGGGTGCAGCCGGCGACGATGGCGCGGGCGAAGGGGAACAGCATCCGCGGCGCCTCGATCAGCAGAACCGGGCGGTGATGCTCCTGCGGCAGGCCCGGAAGCTGGAACAGGCCGCCATAGGCGACCTCGACCAGGAAGGCGGTCGCCTCGGCCTGCTTGGCCTCGCAGTGGAGCTTCAGAACGACCTCGTAGACGTCCTCGCCCATCGGCTGAACCTGCACGTCCACGCCGATGTTGACCTGCGGCTGCGGCTGGCCGGGCAGCAGGCTCTGCGGGGCGTTGGGGTTCTCGAAGGACAGGTCCTTCACATACTGCGCCAGCACATGCATCGGCAGCGACGAGGCGGCTTCCTGATCTTGACCGTTGATCTGCTGATCGGACATGGACAACTCCTGGCCGCTGGGCGGCATCACGATGGAAAGGTCTTCAAGACCCGCTGGCTAGCACGGAAACGCTGGCTCCACAAAGTGAAACCGCTGCGTTTCACCCGCGGTCGTTGCGGTGGGGCGAACCGGGCGGCGCCCAGCGGGAGTCGCCGAGCTTGGGCATGTCGTCGGGCCCGTCGCGGTCCGCCGGACCGCCGTTTCCCGGACGGCCGCCGTCGGGGTCGACCTCCTGGTAATCGACGTCGATCACCCCTGGCGGCGGGCGGTTGCGCGGGTGACCGTCCGACCCGGCGGGGCCGCTGCTGCTCCAGCTCCGGCCCCCCATGCGGCCCCCCATCTGGTAGGACGCGACCCCCTTCATACGGTCGAACAGCCAGCGGCCCAGAGCGTTGCGGATCGGGCGCACGAACAGAAGGATTCCGACGACGTCCGTCAGGAATCCGGGAATGATCAGCAGCAGGCCGGCGACGACGACGCAGAAGCCCTCGAACACGGCGCCGACCGGGCTCTCGCCGCGCTCCGCCGCCTGCTGCGCGCGCTTCAGCACGGACAGGCCCTGCCAGCGGATCAGGACGGACCCGAGGATGGCGGACAGGATCACCAGCCCGACCGTCGGACCGGCGCCGATCCAGTCGCCGACCTCGATGAAGGTGGCGATTTCCGCGATCGGCAGCAGAAGGAACAACAGCAACAGTGGATTCATGGCCGTCCTTGCTCTTTCAACCCCAAGGGCCTATCTACACCAGGGTACGCACCCGATCTTTGGTTGGAAGAACAGCTCCGGCACGGGTCATCGGGTGGAATCCTCGGCGGAGAGAGCGAGCAGGGACTTGGTCCCGGCACCGTTCCGGTACACTTAATGCTCACCCGCCGGAGGGTCCAGTAGTGGATCAAGCGGGGCCGGTGATTTCGGGGCCGGCCTTCAGTCACCCGGAAGGATGGATGATGGGAGATGGGTTTGTGTTCGTCGAGATCCTGATCTTCGCGATGATCGCGGCGTTTCTCGTGTACCGGCTGCGCAGCGTGCTCGGCCGCCGCACCGGTGAGGAACGTCAGCGGCCGAACCCCTTCACGGCCCGCCCCAACAACCAGCCCGACAATGTGGTGGCGATGCCCAACCGCGAGCGGCCCCTGCCGAACGCCGCCCCGTCGCCGGACGAGCCGGTGTCGCTGGCCACCGCGCTGGAGCAGATCAAGGCTGCCGACCCCAGCTTCGACGAGAAGTATTTCCTGCAGGGCGCCCGCGGCGCCTTCCAGATGATCGTGGAGGCCTTCGCCAAGGGCGACACGGCCACCCTGCGCCCGCTGCTCTCCGACGAGGTCTATGACAATTTCGCCCGTGCGGTGCGCGAGCGCCAGGCGGCCGGCGAGACGCTGGAGACCCGCATCGAGACGATCACCGACGCCGACGTGGTGGAGGCCCGCATGGACGGCCGCACCGCGCTGGTCACCGTGAAGTTCGTGTCGGAGCAGATGAACGTCGTGCGCAACAGCGCCGGTGCCGTGGTGGATGGCGATCCCGACGCCGTGGTCGAGGCCGTGGACGTCTGGACCTTCGCCCGCAACACCCGCGCCGGCGACCCGAACTGGGCGCTCGTCGAAACCCGCACCCCTCAATGACCGATCGGTTCTGATGCTCTCTCTTCCGGTTGTTCGTCTCAGCGCCGCGGCAGTCCTTGCCGCGGCGTTTCTCATTGGCTGCGAGCGCAAGGAGGAGGAGGCCAAGGCGCCGCCGCCCCCGCCGCCCGAAAAGCTGGTCCTCACCCCGGTCGCCTTCACGGCGCTGCCCGGCTGGAGCGCCGACCGCGTGGCGGAGGCCGTCCCGGCCTTCCAGCGTTCCTGCGCGAAGGTCAAGGCGCTGGCCGCCGACCGCTCCATCGGCCCGGACGGGGTCGGCGGCAAGGCGGCGGACTGGCAGGCCCCTTGCGCCGAGCTGGCCAAGCTGCCGCCCGGCGACGACGCGGCGGCGCGGGCCTATTTCGAGACGTGGTTCACCCCCTACGCAGCGGCCAACAACGCCGAGCGGCGCGGCCTCTTCACCGGCTATTACGAGGTCGAGCTGAAGGGCAGCCGGTCGCCGGACCCGGCCTTTCCGGTGCCGCTCTACAAGCGCCCCGCCGATCTGGTGATGGTCGACCTCGGCGAGTTTGCCGACCGCTGGAAGGGTGAGCGCATCGCCGGGCGCGTCACCGCCGGCCGGCTGAAGCCCTTCGAGGACCGCGCGGCCATCGAGGCCGGCGCGCTGAACGGGAAGGGGCTGGAGCTGGTCTGGCTTCAGGACCCCATCGCCACCTTCTTCCTGCACATCCAGGGGTCGGGCCGGGTCAGCTTTCCCGACGGGACCGAGACGCGTGTCGGCTACGCCGCCCAGAACGGCCACAAATACGTGGCCATCGGGCGGGAGCTGATCGACCGCGGCGCCCTGAAGCGCGAGGAGGTGTCGCTCCAGACCATCCGCGCCTGGCTCCGGGCCAACCCCGGCGAGGCGGCGGCGCTGATGAACAAGAACCCTTCCTACGTCTTCTTCCAGGAGCTGAAGGGGGAGGGGCCGAACGGCGCCCAGAACGTCGCCCTGACGCCGGGGCGCAGCCTCGCCATCGATTCCAAGTTCCTGCCCTATGGCGTGCCGGTCTGGCTGGACGCCGAGGATCCGCTGGACGCCCAGGCGCGGCTGCGCCGCCTGCTGATCGCCCAGGACACCGGCGGGGCCATCCGCGGCCCGGTCCGCGGCGATGTCTTCTGGGGCCACGGTCCGGAGGCGGAGGCGAAGGCCGGCGTGATGAAGAGCGCCGGGGAGTATTACGTCCTGCTGCCGAAGACCGTCGCGCCCGCCAGCTGACCGCCGCTTGTTTCCCCCCGCCGAGGAACCGAAGCGCAGCGGCTTCGGTTGTGTCAACCACCGCCGATGACGGCGGCTCTGGTTGACACACGGGGGGAGGGGGCCATGACCCCGCTGCAACGGCAAATCGACAGGCTCAACGAAATCGAAGGGCTGGCGCGGCTCGGCTACGCCGCGCGCGGCCTCGTTTATCTGATCGTCGGCTGGTTCGCCGTCACGGCGGCCTATGGCAGCAACCGGCCGACCGACACCAAGGGCGCGCTGGTCGAGCTGTTCCAGAACCCCTTCGGCTCGGTCCTGCTGGCGCTGACCGCGCTCGGTCTGGCCGGATACGCGCTGTGGCGGGTCATGCAGGCGGTGCTGGACGTCAACCATGTCGGGACCTCGCCCAAGGGGCTGGTGGTCCGCGCCGGCTTCGTCGTCGCCGGGGTGATCCACGCCGGTCTGGCGGTCTTCGCCATCAAGCTGCTGGCCGGTCAGGGCGGCGGGCGCGGCGACGGCGAGACAGCGGCGCACGACTGGACGGCGTGGCTGCTCGCCAAACCGATGGGGCGCGTCCTAGTCGCCGCGGTGGGGGTCGCCATCATCGGTGCGGCCGTCGCCCACGCCGTCAAGGCCTACAAGGCCAGCTTCCGCCGTGAGTTGGACGCCGATCCGAACACCATGAAGGTGATCTGCCCGATCGGCCGCTTCGGATTCGCCGCCAAGGGTCTCGTCTTCGCGGTGGTCGGAAGCTTCTTCATGGTGGCGGCGTGGCAGTCGGACTCGTCGGAGTCCGGCGGGCTGCTCAAGGCGCTGCAGTTCCTCCAGCAGCAACCCTATGGCCCCTGGCTGCTCGGCGTTGTGGCCGCCGGCCTGTTCGCCTTCGGTGCCTTCAGCGTCATCCAGGCCGTCTACTGCCGGATCGACGGCGAAGCGGCGGAGCGGCAGATCCGCGCCATGGTGTGAGCGCGCTGCCGGGCAAAAGAACCGGTCCAAAAGAAGAAGGGCGCCGAGGGTTTCCCCGGCGCCCTTTCCCTTCACGACGATGTTTCACGTGGATCGTCGCGTCACACCGAAAGGTGGGCTCACCCCTTGGTGATCATCGGGCCGAGGCGGCGGCCGGCGAAGACGTGGATGTGCAGGTGCGGAACCTCCTGGTTCGCGTCCTCGCCGCAGTTGGACAGGATGCGGTAGCCGGGCTCGGCGGCTCCGGCGCCGCGCGCCACCTCGCCGACCGCGCGGACCAGGCCGGCGATCTCCGCCTCCGTCGCACGGGCGCTGAAATCGTCCATGTCGACATAGGCGCCCTTCGGGATCACCAGGATGTGCGTCGGGGCCTGCGGGTTGATGTCGTGGAAGGCCAGAGCGTGCTCGGTCTCCATGACCTTCTTGCACGGGATCTCGCCGCGCAGGATGCGGGCGAAGACGTTGTTCGGATCGTAGGTCTTGGCCATCGCGTCGTTTCCCCTTCCGCCTTGAACTTTGTTAAGCCTTGCGCGCCTTCTTCTCGGCGATGCCGCTGGTGCCCTCGCGCTGGGCCAGCTTCTCCCAGACCTCGGCGGGCTCCAGACCGGCGTCGGCCCACAGCACCATCAGGTGATAGAGCAGATCCGCCGATTCCGAGGCCACCGCCGCCTTGTCGCCGCGCACCGCCTCGATGACCGTCTCCACCGCCTCCTCGCCGACCTTCTGGGCGATCTTGGCGGTGCCGCGGTGGAACAGCTTGGCGGTGTAGGAGGTCTCCGGATCGGCGCCCTTGCGCGCCTGGACGGTGGCGTAGAGCCGGTCCAGAACCGCGGCGGAGATCTTGTCCTCAGCCATGTGCGGCCTCCGCCATGCGGGCCGGGCGCACCGGAATGCCGGCCTCGGCCAGCGCCGCCTTGGCCTGCCCGATGGTGTAGGTGCCGAAATGGAAGATGGAGGCCGCCAGAACCGCCGTGGCGTGGCCCTCGCGGATGCCCTCCACCAGATGGTCCAGCGTGCCGACGCCGCCCGACGCGATCACCGGGATGCGCAGCCCGTCGGCCACCTTGCGGGTCAGGGCGAGGTCGAAACCGCTCTTGGTGCCGTCGCGGTCCATCGAGGTCAGCAGGATCTCGCCCGCCCCGTAGGACTCCATGCGCTTGGCCCATTCGATGGCGTCGATGCCCGTGGCCTTGCGCCCGCCGTGGGTGAAGATCTCCCAGCGGCCCGGCTCGACCTGCTTGGCGTCGATAGCGACGACGATGCACTGGGCGCCGAACTTCTCCGCCGCCTCCTGCACGAACTCCGGACGGTGGATGGCCGCGGTGTTGATGGACACCTTGTCCGCGCCGGCCAGCAGCAGCTTGCGGATGTCCTCGACCGTGCGCACGCCGCCGCCGACGGTCAGCGGCATGAACACCTGCTCGGCGGTGCGGCGCACCACGTCGTAGATGGTGTCGCGGTTCTCGTGGCTGGCCGTGATGTCGAGGAAGGTCAGCTCGTCCGCCCCCTCCCGGTCATAGACGCGGGCCTGCTCCACGGGGTCGCCGGCGTCGATCAGATCGACGAAGTTGACCCCCTTGACGACCCGCCCGTCCTTGACGTCCAGGCAGGGGATGACGCGCATCTTGAGCATCAGCCGGCCTTTCCGGTGACGGGGGTGGCGGAGAGGAGATCAAGCGCCGTCTTCGGGTCGATGCGCCCGTCGTAGAGCGCGCGGCCGCAGATGACGCCCTGGATGCCGGTGTCCTCCTCCTTCTTCAACGCGATGAGGTCGTCGATGGAGGAGACGCCACCCGACGCGATCACCGGGGTGGTCAGGTGGAAGGCGAGGTCGGAGGTCGCCTCGACGTTCACGCCGCCCATGGCGCCGTCGCGGTTGATGTCGGTGTAGATGATGGCGGCGACGCCGCTGTCCTCGAACTTCAGCGCCAGATCCAGCGCCTTGATGGTCGAGGTCTCGGCCCAGCCGGCGACGGCCACGTAGCCTTCCCGCGCGTCGATGCCCACCGCCACCTTGCCGGGGAACTCCCGGCAGGCTTCGCGGACCAGTTCCGGCTCGCGCAGGGCAACGGTGCCCAGGATGACGCGGCTGACGCCCTTCTCCAGCCACATGGCGATGGTCTTCAGGTCGCGGATGCCGCCGCCCAGCTGCACCGGAATGGTCACGGCGCCCAGGATGCTCTCGACCGCCTTGCCGTTGACCGGCTTGCCCTCGAAGGCGCCGTTCAGATCGACCAGATGCAGCCATTCGAAGCCCTGGCTTTCGAACAGGCGGGCCTGGTCGGCGGGTTCGGTGTTGAAGACGGTCGCCTGGCTCATCTCGCCGCGCAGCAGCCGAACGCAGGCACCGTCTTTGAGGTCGATGGCGGGATAGATGATCATCGCGGTGTCTCGTCCTATGGCGTGTCGTGAAGCGTGTCGGGGGTGAGGTCTTTCACATAGAAATGTCCGGCCAGCCTTTTGCCGTCCACCAGCGCATAGAAGGGATGCGTGCCCCAACGGCGGAAGCCCAGATCCTCGTACAGCGTGATGGCCGCGCTCTGGGTTTCGCGCACATCGAGGTTCAGCACGCGGAAGCCGGACGCCCGCGCCTCCTCCTCCACCGCCACGGTCAGGCGGCGGGCCAGCCCGTGGCCCCGCGCCCAGGGGGCGACGAAGCTGGTGGTCAGGGTGGCGGCGTGGGCCTGCGCCTCGTTGTTGCGGGCCGGCTTCACCAGCTGGGCGGAGCCGGCGATGACGCCATCCAGCCGGCCGACGAACAGGATGCGTTCCGGCACCACCAGAACGCCCTTCCAATAGCGTTCCATGATTTCGCGGGCGGGCGGCGCCACCCAGCCGAAGCCGCCCCCCGCCTTGACGGCGTCGTCGGCGGCGTCGCACAGGTCGTGCAGATCGCCGGTCTTCAGCGTGTCGATGCGCTCGACCGTGACGTCGGTCATCGTCAGACCCGCCAGGTCAGGAAGTTGGCGACCAGGGCGAGGCCGGTCTCCTGGCTCTTTTCCGGATGGAACTGGGTGCCGACCAGATTGTCGCGTCCGACCACCGCTGCGAAAGGCCCGCCGTAATCGGCGCTGGCGATCACGTCCTCCGGCCGCTCCACGGCGAAGCGGTAGGAGTGGACGAAGTAGGCGTGCGCCCGCTCCGGCAGGCCGGCCAGCACCGGGTGCTCCCGGCGGATGTCCAGCTCGTTCCAGCCCATGTGCGGGATCTTCAGCGTCGGGTCGGCGGGCTCCAGCTTCACCACCTCGCCCTTGATCCAGCCCAGCCCCTCGGTCACGCCGTACTCGCGCCCACGCTCCGCCATCAGCTGCATGCCGACGCAGATGCCCAGGAAGGGGCGGCCCTTGCCGTGCACCACCTCCTCCAGCGCGTCGAGCATGCCGGGAACCTCCGACAGGCCGCGCTTGCAGTCGGCGAAGGCGCCGACGCCCGGCAGGACGACGCGGTCGGCCTTGCGCACGGCGTCGGCGTCGGAGGTCACCAGGACCTGGAAGGAGGCGTGGCACTCCGCCGCCGCGCGCTCCAGAGCCTTGGCGGCGGAACGCAGGTTGCCGGAGCCGTAATCGATCAGCGCAACGGTTTCCATGAAACGAAAGCCTTCAGCAGAGACCCGGCCTTTTCGGCGCAGCCGGTATTTCAGAGTTCGAAGCCGCCGGTTTTTTCAGAGGGAGCCGCCCAGCGTCCCCTTGGTCGAGGGCACGGCGTCGCGCTTGCGCGGGTCGATTTCGATCCCGGCCCGCAGCGCGCGGGCAAGCGCCTTGTAGCAGCTTTCCACGATGTGGTGGTTGTTCTCGCCATAGAGGCATTCGACGTGCAGCGTCACGCCCGCGGCCATGGCGAAGGCCTGGAACCACTCGCGGAACAGCTCGGTGTCCATGTCGCCGATCTTGTCGCGGCTGAAGGACACCTTCCAGATCAGGTAGGGCCGGTTGGAGAAATCCAGCGCGACGCGGGTCAGCGTCTCGTCCATCGGAACGTAGGCGTGGCCGTAGCGCTGGATGCCCTTGCGGTCGCCGAGCGCCTTCGCCACCGCCTGGCCGATGGCGATGCCGCTGTCCTCGGTCGTGTGGTGGGCGTCGATGTGCAGATCGCCCTCCGCCGCCACCGACAGGTCCATCAGGCTGTGGCGCGACAGCTGCTCCAGCATGTGGTCGAGGAAGCCGACGCCGGTCTTCACGTCATAGACGCCGGTGCCGTCCAGATTCACGGCGACCCGGATCCGGGTTTCGGTGGTGTTCCGCTCGATCGAGGCGCGGCGGACGCCATTGGCAAGGCTCTGGTCCATGAGTCCGGGTTTTATCAGGAAGCGCACGGGCGCGCCAGAGGCGCAGCCTCCGAAAACGCCTATGACCGTCGGTCGCGATGCCGCATAATGCGTGTGTGTGCATGGTTGTGTGCACGCTCAACGCGCATAATGGGATATGCCACCGGACATGCCGAAGCCCGGACGTCTTCTTCTGCCCTTCGCGGCCCTGCTGGCGCTGGCCGGCTGCATGGGCGGGGAGCTGCCGCAGACCCGCAAATCCCCGCCCGTAGCCCGCGGTTCGACGGAGCCGATCCGCTTCGACGGCCTGTCGCTGGGCTCGATGCGGCGGGGCATGGTGACGGGGCGCTATGTCTGGGCGCTGGAATGCTGGCCGCCCTACGAGGACGTCTATTGGACCAGCGGGCGCAGCCTGCACGAGAATTCCACCTTCCAGGAACGCTTCGCCGAGGTTCTGGCCGACGCCGGCTACGACGTGGCGGGCGTCCAGGGCAGCGACTACGAGGCGGAGTTCGACCGCAAGCGCGCCCGCTACATCCTGCGCGGCGACCTGCGCGCGGTGAACAGCGACCTGTGCCGCCGCCGGAGCTGGCTGACGGGTGGCGGCGAGGGCGTGTCGGGTGTCGGCAGCCTGCGGGTGGATTGGGCGGTCTACGACGCCGTGACGGGGCGGCTCGTCCACCGCGTCACCACCACGGGGGTGGCCCGCAAGGACAGCGGCGTGCCGCAGGGCGACGTCCTGCTGATCGAAGAGGCCTTCGGCACGGCGGTGGAGGCGCTGGGCGCAGACCCCGGCTTCCGCGCCACGGTGTCACGGGGCGGGGCGATAGTGTCAAGTGGCCCCGCCATAGTGTCAAGTGGCCGGGGAGGAGTGTCAACCGCGCCTTCGGGAGCGTCAAGTGCGGCCCCGGTAGTGTCAAGTGGGGCGGCAGGAGTGTCAAGTGCCGCCCCGGATGTGTCAACCGGGCCATCCATGGTGTCAACCGCGGCGGTCGAAACGGTGACGGTCGATCCCGGCGGCGCCTCCGCCGGACCGGCGCCCGTCCTGGAGGACACCCGTCCCCCGACCCTGATTCTGCGCATCGCCGACCCGCTCCAGGGCTACGCCGACGATCCCGCCGCCCGCGTGTCCGCCGCCACGGTTCGCGTCGGACCGGAGGAGCGCAAGGGCCGGGGGATCGTGCTGGGGGAACTGGACGGCCAGTCGCTTCTGCTGACGCTCGACGCCGGGCTGGACGTGACCGTCACCGTCGCGCCGTCGCGCGGGGTATCGCTGGACGGAACGGTGATGGCGCGCGACGTTCCGGGCGGAATCGCCCTGGTCCGCGTGCCGGCCCGGCTGCGCGCGGCGCCGCTGCGGCTCGGCGACCCGGCAATCAGCGAGCCGGTGATGGCGGTTCTGGAGCGGGGCGACGACACGGCGCCGGGCATCCTGGCGGCCCGGCGCCCCGATCCGCACGCCGCACCGGGGGTGGAGGCGACGCTGCTCCAGGCCGACCTGACCGGGCCGGCGCCGGCGCCGGGCGACCCGCTGGTGGACGAGGCGGGCAACCTGCTGGGCGTCGCCCGTCCGGGTCCGCCGCCGGGTGGCGCGCACGGCCTGTCCGCCTTCGTCCCGGTGATGGAGGCGCTGGCCCGCCTGGGGGTGGAGGTGACGCAGCTCGCTCCCCGGCCATTTCCACCACATGGTAGGCCGCCCCATGACGCCAGACTTGACGGGACCCGCCGTCCCCCCACATAGACCCGTGTTCCGATGTGCCTATATCGGCCGGGTTCGCGCCGGGCCGTTCGGGCACGGGCGCTTCTTTCTCCGAACACGGTCCCGATGACTTCCCACGATCCCATCCAGTGGCACGGCACCACCATCCTCTCGGTCCGCAAGAACGGGCAGGTGGTCATTGCCGGCGACGGCCAGGTGTCCGTCGGCCAGACGGTCATGAAATCGAACGCCCGCAAGGTGCGCTGGCTCGCCGGCGGCACGGTGATGGGCGGCTTCGCCGGCGCCACCGCCGACGCGCTGACCCTGTTCGAGCGGCTGGAGACCAAGCTGGAGAAGCACCCCGGCCAGCTGCTGCGCGCCTGCGTGGAGATGGCCAAGGACTGGCGCACCGACCGCTACCTGCGCCGGCTGGAGGCCATGATGGCCGTGGCCGACCGCAACGTCAGCCTGATCCTGACCGGCAACGGCGACGTGCTGGAGCCGGAGGACGGGCTGATCGGCATCGGCTCCGGCGGCGCCTACGCCCTGTCGGCGGCGCGCGCGCTGGTCGACGTCGATGGTCTGGACGCGGAGGCCGTGGCCCGCAAGGCGATGAAGATCGCCGCCGGCATCTGCGTCTACACCAACGAGAACGTCACGCTTGAAAAGCTCTAACCCTCAGACCGGGTCCCACGCCATGTCCGCCCCCAGCATCGCCGCCGCCACCGCCGCCTTCAGCCCGCGCGAGATCGTCTCCGAGCTCGACCGCTACATCGTCGGCCAGCACGAGGCCAAGCGCGCGGTCGCCATCGCGCTGCGCAACCGCTGGCGCCGCCAGCAGCTCCCCGAGGGGCTGCGCGAGGAGGTTCTGCCCAAGAACATCCTGATGATCGGCCCGACCGGCGTCGGCAAGACGGAGATCGCCCGCCGTCTGGCGAAGCTGGCGCAGGCGCCCTTCCTGAAGGTCGAGGCGACCAAGTTCACCGAGGTCGGCTATGTCGGCCGCGACGTCGAGCAGATCGTCCGCGACCTGGTGGAGGCGGCCATCGGCCTGACCAAGGAGCGGCTGCGCAAGGAGGTCGCCGCCAAGGCCGAGCTGCGCGCCGAGGAGCGCGTGGTCGACGCGCTGTGCGGCGAGAACGCCAGCCCGGAAACGCGGCAGAAGTTCCGCAAGATGCTGCGCGAGGGCACGCTGAACGACCGCGAGATCGAGATCCAGGTGGCCGACACCGCCGGCGGCCTGCCGACCTTCGACATCCCCGGCATGCCGGGCGCCCAGATGGGCATGCTGAACCTGAACGACATCTTCGGCAAGGCGATGGGCGGGCGCACCAAGTCCCGGCGCATGTCCGTTGCCGAGAGCTACACCGTTCTGATGGCGGAAGAGTCGGACAAGCTGCTTGATCAGGAAAAGGTCGTTTCGGAAGCGATCCAGGCGGTGGAGCAGAACGGCATCGTCTTCCTCGACGAGATCGACAAGATCTCCGCCCGCTCCGACTACAAGGGCGGCGCCGACGTCAGCCGCGAGGGCGTGCAGCGCGACCTGCTGCCGCTGATCGAGGGCACGACCGTCAGCACCAAGCATGGCGCGGTGAAGACCGACCACATCCTGTTCATCGCCTCGGGCGCCTTCCACCTGTCCAAGCCGTCGGACCTGCTGCCGGAGCTGCAGGGCCGCCTGCCGATCCGCGTCGAGCTGAAGGCGCTGGAGCGGGAGGATTTCCGCCGCATCCTGACCGAGCCGGAAGCCAGCCTGATCAAGCAGTACAAGGCGCTGCTGAAGACCGAGGAGGTCGATCTCGTCTTCACCGACGACGCCATCGACGAGCTGGCCCGCCTCGCCACCGAGATCAACGCGACGGTGGAGAACATCGGGGCGCGGCGCCTGCACACCGTCCTGGAACGGCTGCTGGAGGACATCAGCTTCACCGCCAGCGACAAGGCCGGCCAGACCGTCACCATCGACGCGGAAACCGTCCGCGCCCAGGTGGGTGGCCTCGCCAAGAACGCCGACCTGTCGAAGTTCATTCTGTAAGCCCTCCTACGGCGCCGCGGGGCGGTCCCCCGCGGCGCTTTTCCTCACCCGCCTTGATCGGCGGCCCGGCTGGCCTTAGGATGGCCGGCGTCTCACCACGGCAGGAAGCGCAGACCGATGGATTTCAACCCGACCGCAACGTCCGTTCGTTTCGTCTTCGGGGAAATCCGCGTCCATGCCTGCTTCCATCACACCGCCCGCCATCACCCTGGCGAACCTGTCCTGGTCCACGCCTGACGGGCGTTCCGTCCTATCCGACATCAGCCTGGGGTTCGGCCTTGAACGGACCGGGCTCGTCGGACGCAACGGCACCGGGAAATCGACCCTTCTCAAGCTGATGACGGGCGCGCTGCGTCCGCAATCCGGGACGGTGTCGGTCCGCGGCAGCCTGGGAATCCTGAATCAAAACCTGTCGGTGACACCGGACGACACGGTCGCCGGCCTGTTCGGCGCGACCGCCGTGCTGGACCTTCTGCGCCGCGCCGAGCGGGGCGACGCGGACGCCGACGCGCTGGCCGAGGTGGATTGGACGCTGGAAGGCCGCATCCGGTCGGCGCTCGGCCGGGTGGGGCTGGAGGCGGAGCCCGAGACGCCGCTGACGCGCCTGTCCGGCGGTCAGCGCACGCGCGCCGCCCTGGCGGCGGCGATCTTTCCGGAGCCCGATGTCCTGCTGCTGGACGAGCCGACCAACGATCTCGACCGCGAGGGGCGGGAGGCGGTCGTCGGGCTGCT